>JBEBJH010000416.1:0-1636 GCA_040079965.1 Cyclobacteriaceae bacterium | reverse complement strand
GAGCATAAGAATTAGAAGCGTGGTTTGAATGGAAAAAATAGCGGTTACCAGTTTTGTATTGCCAACAATTGATTCGCGGATGATAAGCTCATAGTGAGTGCCGTGAATAGTGAACCCCGTTCGCAATGCACGATATGGAATCATTGCTTTTTCAAGACTATCGTACCGGGTGTAGGTAAAAAGAGAATCTGAAATTGGCCATAAAGTTGTTTCCTTAAGTTGAAACTCCTCATTAATGAGTTGATACAGCTGGACATCTTTTTCTGTCTCTAATTTGGTAAGGGTGTTATTAAAATTGCTTTTGTGGTGGAAGAGTTCTTCCTCCATTTCATTCACAAAAAGCTGACGTATGGAGATATAATAGAGAGGTGTGCATATCACGAGTAAAAGCGCAGAGTAGAGTATGTAGTTTTTTACGGTGCGCCTTAACAGTTTCATGCTTCGAATTTATAACCCAGTCCATAAACCGTTTTTATATAATCCTGACAACCAGCTTCCGCTAATTTTTTCTTCAGGTTTTTCATGTGGGCATATATAAAGTCAAAGTTATCAAAAACTTCAGCAGCATCCCCCGAGAGATGCTCAGCGATTGCATTTTTTGAGACCACTCGATTTTTATTAGAAATCAGAAAAAGTAATAGGTCATACTCTTTGCGCGTAAGATCTACTAAAAGATTATTTACTGTAATCTCTTTACCAAGCAAATCAATAGTTAGTTCATGAAAGGAAATTGAATTATTTCCGTCAAAACGCTTTCTCCTGATTACAGCAGAAATACGGGCCCCCATTTCCGAGAGATGAAAGGGTTTAGCGAGGTAATCATCAGCGCCCAGATTTAGTCCTTTAACTTTGTCGTCCAATGAATTTTTGGCAGAGATAATAATTACTCCCTCAAGCTTTTCTTCTTTTTTTAACTTTTCTAAAATAGTAAACCCATTTCCATCTGGCAGGGTGATGTCAAGTAAGATGCAATCGTATTCGTGAAGCAGTATTTTTTCAAGAGCCTCTTGGGCGGTATAGGCTGTTTCGCAGACGTAACTTTCCTGGCGGAGGTACTGAACCATGCTTTTAGCAAGTTCCCGTTCATCTTCAACGATTAGTATTTTCATGATCAATAGAAAAGTAATGAATTTTAGTCTTTATAATCCTTGGTGGCAAGGATGGCTCACTATAGGTGAAATGCTATGTATAATTGGATTTATACAAAGCAATATGGGAATTCTGAAGAAAATCTGAAGTTTTGCTAAGTTGAGAAACTTGAGCAGTGCTCATTAATCAACTTAAAAAGATGATGGAGGCAGTTCCTGGAAGATTACCGCAAAAGCAAGAGTAATCTATTTCAATGTTGCAAGGTCCCGAATCAAAATCTTCTTGCGATCAAAATTGATCAGGTTCTTATCCTTTAATTCATTGAGAATAGTGGTCACCGTTTGCCGGGAGGTGCCGGTAAGAGCCGCAATGTCTTTGTGGGTAAGTCGAGTCGGGATCATGGTTTCGAAGCCGACTTTCTTACCTTTCCAGGCAGCCGCGTCTTTCAAAAATTCAATAACCCGCGTACGGGCATCTTTGAATACAAGTAATTCTAATTTGCGTTCAAGTTTCATTAATCGCAACCCAATCAACTTTAAGATTTTGA
>JBEBJH010000242.1:0-6984 GCA_040079965.1 Cyclobacteriaceae bacterium | reverse complement strand
TTTACGCGAAGGCGTAGGAGCAATTTGAAAATTTGAGAATTTGAAAATTTGAAAATGGAGAGTTGACTTGGCGCATCGTTGGTGTTCTTCACCAACGAACATTATAAAACATAAACAACTGATAAATTGATTAAATTGTAAAATAAGGCAACGAAAATTAGAAAACGTGTTGGTGAAGAACACCAACACGGGTAAAGGAATAAAATGTCTATGAATTTAAAAATACTTTTACAAAAAGGTTATTTCCCTAAGGAACTTCCACCTCCTTTTAACACAGATTTGTTTGCTGCTAAATCAGGAATTGTCGGTAGAAAATGGAGGAGTTATTTAGCTTCAAAAGAGGTTGCTCTTCCGGGCGAAAGTGGAAAAGATGCTGAAAGAAGGTTTTATGAAGATTATACTTATAAGTACGGAAGTTCTGGTTATTTATGTTTCTCTTTGCCTAAAGGGATACACACTAGAAGACAATTAGGTATTCCTAATCCTAAGCAATATCACGACTTATGCTCGTTGGCTGTTAAAAATTGGAGTGAGCTAAAGCAAGTATACAATAAAAGTGATTTTTCAGCTTCAAATCCAGTTGAAAAAGATGCGACTAGAGCAGTTCGCACAAAAAGTAAAACATTTAATGAATTCAAATTCAAATTGATTGAAAAGTCATTTAACCGACAATTTGAATTACGCATTGATATTAGCCAATTTTATCCTACGATTTATACCCATTCTATAGCATGGGCTATTATGGGTAAGGATCCTGCAAAGAAATATTTTAGAATCAAAAATAAGACAAAAAACAAAGCCGCATGGACTGCATTAGTTAGTACAGATATATTGGCTAAGCAATATGCGTTTTGCGAACAGCTTGACACGTTAATAAGAAATTGCCAAGAGAGGCAAAGTGTTGGTTTTTTGATCGGCCCTGACATTTCATTTGTTCTAGCAGAAATAATTGGTAATCGTATTGATGTTGATTTAAAAGAGAAGTTAAATACTCTTGATTATTCGTGCATTCGATATTATGATGACTACTATTTTTATATAAACTCTTATGGTGATGCTGAAAAAATCCTAAAAGTATTTCAAAGTGTTTTACGTACCTATAACTTAGAAGCAAACGAAGGAAAAATTAAAATTAAAGGACTTCCATTTTCCTTCCAACCTCGTTGGGTTTCTGTTCTTGCTTCATTTAAATTTAAGGAGGTTAATAAACATGAGATATTAAATTTTTTCTCCCTGATCTTTCAATTAGTTGACGAGAATCAAAAAGACTCAAATTGGATTATAGCTCATGCGCTGAAGCGTTTTGAATATGGCAATAATAGAATTCCAAACGAAAGTTGGGAAACTTTTTTAAGTCTGCTAGTTAAAACTATGCTTACAGATGCCACCAATCTTGATTTGTTTCTTAAAATAGTTCTTAGTTATAAGAGTCGTCTTACGAAATCCTCGAAATCTAAAATCAGCGAACTACTGCATTCGATTATCAAAATCAATGTAAATGTTAATCACACTTTTGAGGTGTCATGGGCTTTGTGGATTTTGAAGACGTTAAATTTAAAGTGCGACAATGTCATTTTAAGTACTATACTTAATGGTGATGATCATTTACCAAAATTGATTTGCCTTGATTTAATGGAGAGTAAACTTTATAAAAGTAAAAAGCCTGCATTAACACCCATCACTCTTAATTTAAATGAGAATGATCTGTTTACAGATAAATGGTTATATACCTATGAAGCAATTAAGAAGGGATGGTTGACACCGTCAAGTGATATAATCGGTGGGCATGAGTATTTTAAAATACTGGCTGACTTGGAAATAGAATTTTATGATTCAACTAATCAAGTAGTTCCAGAATTTGATAGTGACGATTATAGATTTTTACACTTGAAGTAGAATTATTATACTTAAAGACTAAGCATATTCGGTGTTTGTCACCGATCGTTACAGTTTATAAATTTAGAAGTGCAGGTTTATTATCTGAGATCGAATTTCTTGTGCATGGTGAATTTGATGCAGGAATTTGATTGTTCTAGGCTGCCGAGCTACGAACTTAATTTCATTTATGATAGTGTATATCTCAAGTTCTTCAATCTTTCTACGGCAACCATTAGTATCTTTACTTGTCTCACGTGCAAGTTGTAAGGCATAATTTACCACTGCACGAAGTGGATACCATTTTCCGCCTATTGAAAAGCTTTCAATTGCTGATTAGTAAATTGAACGCTCCCTTTGTTGCATGCTTCAAGAGCTTGCGCTAAATGATTTGATGTCATATTATTATTATTATTATTTATGGATTTATTACTGCTAAAATTCGATTTCATTTTTGCGAAAATTCGGAACCAACTCTCAGGAGTCCTAATGAATCATAATGATTTTTAATTCAATACAATTGATTGGCAACAGCTATTCCCAGGTTGTTGTTAGTCGTCTGACTAACCATGTGCAGCAACAGTTTGACATTAACGGGTTGTTAACATCTTATGTTGGCATTGCTATCTATATTTCAAATCTGATTTCAGTTGTGAAGTCATGCAATCTTTTAAACATAAGGTCAATGAATAAAATCTTGCTGGCCATCCTTACTTTGTTTTGTGCCACTGCTTACGGACAGGAAACTAAAGATGAATTTGATGGGCACGCGTGGCAAGCCCCGTACACTTTCCCCACACCAAAAGACTGGGGTGTTGAGCGGTTCCTGGTTCCGCCTTCGTTCGCGCCATCCATATCATACAAAGGAGTTGAAGACATTCGGTTTGCACCCGGCTGGGCTAAGTCAGGCAGTGATGAGTATTGGTCGTATGCCTTCTTATGGTATCTGGAAGGTAAACCCGTAGTAACAGCAGCGACCCTCGAGGAAGATTTGAAAGCCTATTACACAGGATTGATTGAAGTGAACAGCGATAGTGCCCGTCTTGCTGCCTGGCAATCCATTTTGGTAACTACTAAATTTACGTCCAACCACTCATCGGGAACTCCGTCATTTACCGGCACCGTTACCATGATGGATTACATGACCGGCAAACCGATAACCTTGCATTGTCGCGTGCGGGCAAGGTCATGCAATGAACCCGGCAAAGAGTTCGTGTTCTTTGAATTATCTCCACAGCCTTATACCCATAGCATTTGGAAATCACTCGATCAGCTATGGCAAGACTTTGATTGTAAAAAGTAAATCGTGAATTGGGTTCGGGCAGCCACGACTCGAGGTTTGAAGAATTTAGATTGTTGGTCAGGCGACCAACAATAACGAAGGGTGTTCTTCACCAACAAGCAACCTTGACTAGAAATGCAATCGTTCTAACAACGTTCACCAATCCGCGCCAATTCATGCGAAGCCCGTTCGTAGCTTTCCTGTGGCGCGATTTATCTTTACTTTTTCATACCGCGGGTTGAAACCCGCGGCTACAAACATGCCACCCCTCCGGGGTTGGCTCGTGCTTTATTTTAAGTAGTCGGTGTTCATCACTAGCTAATGAAACTTGAAGAGCGTTGGCCAGACAAAAAGGCGGGGTGGTGTGTAAGCATGAGCGGGGAAGCATCTTTTTGTCTTGACTTTTTTTCCCCGCCCGGATGACCAAAGAGTATTTAATAATTGAGTAAATCTATCCGGTCGGACGGGGTCCTTTTTTGTGTCAAGACAAAAAAGGACAAAGAGAATAAGTAGTGATGGACTTTTAGCCTGTGGTCGGTGTTGTCACCGAACCATACAAGCATTTCCTTTTTTGTGTGCCACCAAAAACTATTTCATCACCCGCATACGATATGCCTGCATCGCAAACATGCCCAGCTTCTCTGTGAGCCGGTGATTGACATAGGCACCCACAGCTGCTCCAATCCCTGGAACAAGCTGTAATAATTTTGCAAGGTCAATGTAATCGCGATACTCCTGCTGAAAATTACGCCAATCAAATTCTTTCATGTTAGCGGGAAGGGCAGTAGCATAATTATTCCATCCTTCCAGGATAGCATATGTCTTCTGTCGCCCTTTCTGACTGGAAAACGTAAGCTGAAAAATGTGCAGGATGTACAGCCGCTCTTTATAATCATCCACATCATAGCCATATACGGCCGCCAGCTCAAACAACATCTTGATCTTCACTGTTAGCCACAGCGGAAAATCTGCAAGACCCAGTAAAATTCCTCCGGCACCCGTAATCGCACCTTCAGCGGTTGCTGTATTGCGGTACACCTTTATTTTATGCCGGGCAGCAGTTTCGCGTGTCAATAAATCTACACCATGCAACGGTTTTGGGTTCGTGAAACCCGAGCCTGCCTGCACAGCTTGTACCATTTGTTTGATGGCTGTGGTAAAAACCTGATGTATTTTTTCTGGAATGAGTTTGTTTACACGCGTTTGTAAGCCCTTCGACAGCTTGTTCATGAGTGAGGGCCGCTGCTTCATTTTTTTCTGCCAGCCCGCAAGTTCCTTAGCCGCATCCTTTTCATATTGATCCATACTTTTTTCTGCGCATTTACCGTGCCGCGACTTACTTTCCATCGCCATGGGGCTGACAAAAGTCAACCTGCATGAAACTTATTTCTGATATTCAATTTTGGTGATCCGCCAAACAAACTGCCCGGAAGCGGTTTTCACAATCGCTTCATCACCCACTTCTTTTTTCAGAAGCGCCTGGGCCATGGGCGAGTCCATCGAGATGTAATCTGTAGCTCCAATAAGTTCTTCACCCCCCACAATGCGCAGGCGTTTCTTTAAACCTTTGTCTCCCGATAGCCATCGGGATTCAATTTCCACCCACGCCCCAAACATCACCTTGCCTTCCTGGTAGGGGTTATAGTTTATCACCTTCAGGTCATCGATGCATTTGCGTAGATAAAGGATGCGCTTGTCAATTTCGCGCAGGCGTTTTTTATTGTAATGATAGTCTGCGTTTTCCGAACGATCGCCAAGGCTTGCCGCCCAGGTAACTTTTTGTGTTGTGTCTGGCCGCTCCACCCGCCACAGTTGATCCAGCTCAGCTTTTAACTTCTCTAACCCTTCGGGCGTAATCATCATTGTTTTCATGGGGTAATAATAACTATAATTCCATAAGGTTTACGTTGCCAGTGGTCGGTGTTGTCTTGTTGTTAGTCGCCTGACCATAGTTGTTAGCTTTAGGTAATAATAGGAAATCTTAGCAATGGAACTTGAAGAGCGGTGACCCGGCCGCCAACTGGCGGACCCGTTGGCGGATTTAGGATGCCTTCAAATTAACATGCGCAGTTAGCTCGCTCGATTCCTTCCAATTATGCTAGGTACATCACAATATGAAACTTGAAGAGCGTTGGCCAGACAAAAAGGCGGGGTGGTGTGCAGGCATGAGCGGGGAAGCATCTTTTTGTCTTGACTTTTTTTCGTCCTTTTTTGTGTCAAGACAAAAAAAGGACAAAGAGAATAAAAAGTTATGAGCTTTGATTGTGCGCACTCTCGCCATTTGTACGTCTTCTTGCCTAACATACAACTTACTAATACAAACGTTCTATCATCATTCATCTATCCGCGCCAAAAGGTGCGAAGCCCGATCGTAACTTTCCTATGGCGCATGTTTAATACGCTTTTTAACCCATGGGCTAAAGCCCATGGCTACAAACATGCAACCCCTACGGGTTAAGATACGTCATCCCCTAAAATCCGAGTCCAATCCTGAGCGATCATGATAGAGTTGGGTTTGAAGTTGAATCTATTCTGGTATAGTTCCTTTCGTAATTAAAGCACAGAGCGAAGGATCCCCCCATAAGATAACGGACCTCTGATTTGGGGATCCTTCGCTACAGTAAGCTTCGGTCAATAAGTAGGTTGTGGTTTTATGCAAGCATGATAGAAAGATTTCACCAGGCTGCCCGCTCTGGATTGCTTTTCAATTTAGTGTCGGTGCGGGGCTACAAACTTATTTTTTTACCAGCAGCTTCTTCAAGTCGGGATGTGCCTGCGAGGTTAGAAACTCGGTAATGGTAAATTCGGCAAGATTATGAATGCAAAATGGATCTTCGGCCATAATAGCCTCCACTTCAGCTTTTGATTGTGCGAGCACGAGAATGATGCCCCCGGTGCGGGGTACCTTTCGGCCTGAAGCAACAAACGTATTCGTTTTATAATGTTTGTTTAAAAATTTCATGTGCTCAGCCATAGCAGCATCAATTTGCTCAAGGGGCACAACGTACGTGAGGTTAACAATGAACATAAATGAAATTAATAAATTCTCTGGATTAAGGTGGGTTGGAAACACAATTGTTCATTTAACACTTCCCCTCTCCTTGCTTGCCAACCGTATCCGCCAGTTGGCGGAGAAGGTTGGGAGGGGCGCCAGGGGTGAGGTCATTTCGCACCATCTCACTATCTTCGTCACCAAACAACCCATTTCCCCATGCGCATCATCACATTCATTGCCATTGCCATCGCAGTCGTGTCTTGCACGACCGATCAAAAATCCTCGTTGCCCCTAGCCGAAAACTCTGACCTCACACTTGGGCAGGAGGTGAAAAAAACGTTGGCCTTGCATCAAGCCGATACCTTTCGCCTCAACCTGCCGGCAAATAGTTTTATCAGTGGGCACGCCAACCAGATAAGCGTAGATGTAGTAGTCACCATTCTCGGCCCCGACAAAAAAGAGCTGGCTGGGTTCGATAGCCCCGCACGTGGCCCCGAGAATTTTCAGTTTGTCGCTAAACAAGAAGGTATTTATAAAGTGGTGGTGGCACCCTTTAAAGAATTTACCGGTGAGTACATCATGCAACTAAAAATGGCAGAACCCCTCGCTACCGACCCAGCCAAACGCATCGAGCAAGTAGTTGCTTCCATGATCGGTGAAGAGGGTCCGGGTGCCTCCGTGGCCGTAGCCCGTGATGGAAAAATTATTTATAGCAAAGGCTTTGGCCATGCGGAACTGGAGTATGATGCACACAATACACCACAAACTATTTTTCATATTGCCTCCGTATCAAAACAATTCACCGCGTTCTCCATCGCCATGCTGGCCGACC
>JBEBJH010000241.1:0-7001 GCA_040079965.1 Cyclobacteriaceae bacterium | reverse complement strand
GGTGGGGCTGTCTGATTTTTTTTTTGGCGACTCAGCCCCCTTTCCGGTTCCGGTCGCCAAGGGCCGCTCGTCAACGGTAAGCCCCCCAAAGCCAAAGGCCCCAAACCCAAAGAAGTCAAACAAACCGACCTCTTCGGGCCCGTCCGAACGGAAAAGCCGGGCGGAGAAAGCAAAAAAGAGGAAGTAAAGAAGCGGGAAGTTGAGAAGCCAGCTGTGAAACAGGCAGATCAAAAACTTTTTACTGCGGGGGATTCGATTGAGTTGGAGTTGTGATGGTAATTGACGTTGAATATTAAAAGTGGTACTTTTAAAGTATGAGCGACCTCAAATCACTATTAACCTTTAAGATTGAAAAGGACGGTAATGAGTTTCATGCATGGTGCCCTGAACTGGTGGGTTGCCACACGCATGGTGAAACTGTGGCCAAAGCTCTGGAAAACCTTAAAGATGCAGTTCAACTCTATCTGGATACTATGATGGAGGAAGAGATAGCCAAACTTTCCGCTGACATGCTGGATGAAGCCTAAAGAGTTAATCAAGCTTTTGGAAAAAGAAGGTTTTGTTTTTGTACGGCAGTCAGGTAGCCACGCAATCTTTAGAAAACCAGGATTCAAATTAATTGTCGTGCCGATTCATAGTCGTGATGTACCCACAGGAACTTTACGTTCTATCTTGAAGGATGCTGACTTGGCTTAAGTAATTACACAAGTTTATTGAAATGACGGTTTAAGCTTTTCACCTTTAGATAAGCAAGAAAAAATAAATCATAATCAATAAACTTGAAAGGGAAAAATTTCAAAGAAGATGTTGAAAAGCATTCTTATAAAGACTTGAAAGCTTCTTATAAGGCTATCTCAGCTTTTTCTAAGCTTAAAAAACTCAAGATCATAGAACCCGTTAATCAGATTATCTCAGATAGTCCGATAACTGTCTCCAGCAAAAACCAATCATTCAATTTTAAAGTCAGAGTTCTGAATCACTTTAGTTTAAATGACTTCAATTTTAGTTTTTTGGGCTTTGACTTACCTCTTGTTCTGAAGTCTAAGAAAAGTACACTTTACACAAAACCTAAGGCTGTATCAGCCATTAGTTTAAGATTCGGTGACCCCAGAGCGATTCAAGGGGAGTTATCAAATCTCTATTCAGATGAAGAGGCGTCATTCAGGAGAAAATTTTTGAGACTAGTATTGCCAGTGCCAGAAGAAGTTTTTACTACTGATATCAGAAGTTCTTCATATACAGATAGATCATCCTCGCCCTTGCCGGTGTTCTTCACCGGCAAGTTTTGTAACCGACAATCCAATCAATATCAATTAAATTTGGTTTTATGTACGCAGAGTATTATCCATCTCCCTTGCCGGTGTTCTTCACCGGCAAGTTTTGTAACCAGGAATCCAAACATATCAATTAAATTTGAACTCGTACCGTAACACCACAACCTCGCACCGTAACTACTTGAACTCGTACCGTAACACCTCAACCTCGCACCATAACGACTTCATGGCCAAAGATCGAACCTCAATCCTTCGAAACCGGATCAATCATAATATGTGCACGATGCGTGCCTGGGTTCATAATCCAAGGCATGCCGGGTGCTTCAGGTTTTATTGGAAGTCCAGTGCTGGCAGCTGTGGCCCAGGGTATGTAAACCACATATCGGAAACTACCTTTCGTTACTTCACCCGTGGTGGGATTATAATTTTCGTCTGACGCTGAAAAGACCTGTAAGTTGGATGCTTGCTTCGGCATCGCCAACTTTCCTGACTTTGCTTCCGCTTCACGAATGTCAAATATTTCTTGTGTGGTTTTTCCTGCATCCTTTAATTCTCTTCCGCGCGCCATGAAAGGCTCAAGATCCTGATGGTAGCAGGATACACTAAAACCTTTTTGGTTAGGATTGTCGGCAAGGCAGATTATTTCGTTGGTACCTTTTCTGAGAACCACAAATTTGCCTTTCGCATCGTACCCATACACCATGGCTCCTGCTCGTTTGTCTTCAGGGGCAGCGAGTACAGCTGTCTTTAGTTGAACTTCAGCCGTTGGGATTTGAGCAAACACAGGCTGCGAAATACAAAGTGTAAGGATCAGGGCATATTTCATAGTGGTAACTTTTAGTGTGAGCCGGGAATTGATTTTCTCATTTTATTCTCCATAAAACTCCGAATAATAAGGTACATATTCAATTGTTTTATTTTTACATTATTCAGGGGCGCCTGGCCACTTGTCGGATTGTACAGCAACTCATGATGTACGGTTTTGCTTCTTCCTTTTCTTTTGTGGTGCTTTGCAGCATGAAAAAGTTAATTGTCTTTGTGCTTCTGCTAAGCCCTTTGCTAGCTCTCAGCCAGGAGATCACCGTGAAGGGAGATGTTGTGGATGCTGTCAGGGGCAAATTCCTAAAATCCAGGATTGTTTATAAGAGTTATCCCACAGGCAGTATCTCAGGTACAATCAACGACAGCACGTTTACTTTTCAGATCTTCGGTTCATCCAAATACCAGATTACAGCTGAAACCGAGGGGTATATGCCCCGCACAGTGATTATTGATCCGAAGGAAGCGGTAGGCAATGTAATCACCCGTGATATTCAACTTACCTCTCTTGGCCAATCGATAGTACTCGATCACCTGATATTTGAGTTGGGCAAGTCAGTGATAAACCCAAAATCTTTTCCCCAACTGGATGAGGTGGTGGCGATGATGAAGGAAAACACCAAAGTGGTTGTTCAACTGGAAGGCCACACCGATAATAAGGGCAATGCCGAAGCGAATCTTAAACTCTCGCAGGCAAGGGTAGACGCGGTAAAGAAATACATGACCTCCAAGGGCATCGACAAAGACCGTGTAAAAACTAAAGCCTTTGGCGGCACCAAACCCATCGCAACAGAAAACACAGAAGAGGCCCGCGCTAAAAACCGCAGGGTAGAAATGCGGGTGCTAAAAGATTAGAAATTCAAATTCCAGACTCAACATGGATTAACCCACTATTGAATCTGGAATTTTAACTATAGAATAAACTACTTTTTAGGTTCAACTAATTTCTTATTCAACGACTCATTGCCGGTCTTGAGTTTTCCGTTCACATCCAATTCAATAATCTCATAGCCGAGTTTCTCCAGTCCGGGTACAATTTTCACTTTGTCACCCACCACCAACACATTGGTGGTTTCGGGCTTGATCCATTTTTTTGAAACCTGATCAAGGTCTGCTTTGGTTATCTTTGCCAGGATTCTATTTTGTTCATCTACATAGTTTGCTGGCAGGTCGTATTCAAGAATGCGACCAACAAAACCTGCTTTCTGAAACCCGGTTTCATATAACAAGGCATCTCGCTGACCAAGGGCACTTTTCATGAATTTGATTTCTTCTTCGGTAACACCATTAGTTGTATAATTCTTCAACTCTTTCATCACTTCAACCAATGCACTGTCGGTAGCATTAGCCCGGATACCTGAACTGAATGAAAATGTGCCGGTATACTTATCACCTGAAAATCCGGAGCGTGCTCCATAGGTCCAGCCCTTGTCTTCTCGTAGGTTCAAATTGATGCGACTGTTGAATGCACCACCCAACGGCCAGTTGGCAAGTATAGCGCGATAGTAATCCCCGGTAGCATCGTATTTAAGTCCCGTTACACCGCCTACTCTGAATTCTGTTTGTGCAGCTTTTGGTACATCTACCAGATAGATCCGCGTCTTGTCAACTGAAGGAACAGCAGGAACTGCTGGAAGCTTAACTTCTTTGTTAGGAAGTTTCTTGAGGAAATCCAGTTTTCCTAAAATTTCATTTTCAGTTATATCACCTACAGCCACCAGTTTGGCATCTTTGGAGGTGATGTAATTGTTGTAATACCCCTCAACATCTTTCAGGGTTAGATTTTTTACGGTGTATTCGGTACCCGCTTCGCTAAGACCTAAAATAGTAGGACCGTAGTTCATTTTGGCAAAGACATCACTGGCAATAAATGCCGGTTGCGATTTGCTTTGTTTAAATCCTTCGATCGATTGCTTTTGAATACGACTAAAGGCCTCTGGTGTGAACTTAGGACTGAGCAGTCGCTCTTCAAATAGCTTCAGTGTTTTATCGAGGTTCTTTTTTAAAGTTTGCAAACGGAAGGTGATGCCATCGAAGCTGCTGTTTACAGAAACAGAACTTCCGATTTTCTGAAGCTCGGCCTGCATTTGTTCTCCTGTATAATTCTTCGTGTCTTCGTTCATCATAGAAGCAAACATTCGTGCCAATCCAATTTTGGAGGTATCATTTGCCTGCAGGATGTGGCCACCTGGAATTGTTAGTGAGAGTGTCACCAGCGGAAGTTCGGTAGTCTGAGTTCCTATGGCTTTAACCCCGTTGTCCAATGTCCTTTTCCAGAAGGCAGGTACTTTAACGATTGGATTGGGACCATTACCCGGCATTTTATTTCGCTCGAAATTGTCTTTCGGCTTTTTATAGGTTAGACCTGTATAACCATAATTCGGAGCATTGTAAACTGACTGATCTACTTTATAATTTTCTGCTGCCGCCATGTTGGCCTCCTGACCTTTTGTTACCACGCTTAAGATGACAGCCGGCTTACCCTTCACATATTTTTCATACACCCGCTGCACATCCTGTTTTGTTACTTTGCTATAACGGGTAAGTTCTTTGCCAATCTGATTTGGATTGCCGGCAAAGGTCTGGAAGTATGCTAGCTGCGATACTTTGCCCGAAACACTTTGGAGACCATTGATATACTGAGACTCAAAGGACCCTTTAAATTTCTCGATATCTTCATCTGTAACTCCGCGCGTTTCAAACGCTTTGAGGGCCTCGTCAATCAGTTTCTTAGAATCCGCCAGCGATGAACCAGGGGACGGTGTAATACTAAATCTCAGAATTCCGGATAATTCACTGTTGTTGCCAAACGCAGAAGCATTCAATGCTTTTTGATTCTTAACAATCTCCTGATAGAATATGGAATTCTTTCCTTGCCCAAGAATTTCGGCAAGCGCATCAAGGGCTACTTCATCCTCATGATAAACAGGTACGGTAGGATACGTAATTACTACTTGCGGAATCCTTGCATAATTATCAACAAGCGTTACGTACCGGTCTCCCGATAGTACCGGGGCTGGCAAGTTCATATTTTGCACATCTGGTCCTTTGGGGATAGCTCCAAAATATTTCTCAACAAGTTTCACTACCTCAGCAGGTTTTAGGTCACCCCCGATAGTTAGTGTTGCATTATTGGGTCCATACCAGCGCAGAAAGAAATTCTTTAAGTCATTTACATTTACCCGATTCAGATCTTCAATATATCCGATGGTCAGCCAGGAATAGGGGTGACCGTACGGGTAGAGATTTTTGCTGATTACTTCATTCACCAATCCATAAGGACGGTTGTCATAGTTTTGACCACGTTCATTCTTTACGGTTTCGCGTTGTACTTCAAATTTCTTTTGAGTGACCGCATCCAATAAAAAGCCCATGCGATCTGCTTCGAGCCAAATCATTTTCTCCAGTTGATTGTTGGGAACGGTTTCGAAATAGTTGGTGCGGTCTGTGTTGGTAGTTCCATTTAGAGTTCCTCCGGCTTCGGTAACAATTTTAAAATGTTGTTCATCTCCCACATTGTCACTGCCTTGAAACATCATGTGCTCAAAGAAATGTGCAAAGCCTGATTTTCCTATCTCCTCGCGGGCGGAACCAACATGATAGGTTACATCTACATGCACTACAGGATCGCTGTGATCCTCATGAATGATTAATGTGAGGCCATTGGGCAGTACATACTTTTCATAAGGAATTACAATCTCGCTTCCCTTTTGAGTAACCTTTTCTACTAGTTTGGTCTGTGCATGCGATGCAACACTTGCAATCACAAAGAGAACCAACAGAATTCTTTTCATACTCTTTTTGTTTAAATGAATTTGATTAATTAATGCTAAAGTTCAAACAGAGAAAAACTAACCATTGAACAAATTCAATGCCGGAGGGTTTAGAAAGGAAATATACAAGGTTTGTCTACCTATGCAAAATGAAATTACTTAAGAGGCAGAAATGCCTTATCGAGGTTATAGATTAAAGAAGGGCTCACACTCAGTTCATTTTGGATGATGCCACTTGTTTGCTGGTGATAGCAGACTGCTCCGATTCCCAGGATTTCCAGGATTCAACCAATTGATTCAATTCTTCTTCAATGCAAACATACTTCCCGGACTTCGGCACGCGCGGTTTAAGACCTGCAGATAAATGATAGCTACTTAATCCGCCCGTCCATTCAAAGTGACCCGGATCATAGGGGTTTCTCCATCTTCCGCCCCAGCGCAAACCGAGTTGCTCGCCAATGGCGCCCACTTTTCTCCAGAGTTTCACATTATCCCATTGTGCTACGGAGTCAATCACCGGCACCACATCAACAGCTAAACCATATTGGTGCTTTGAGTGGCCACCCCCCGAACGGGTATATTTTTTTCCCATTGACTTATATTCATTCTGTTTGGTGTGCGTGCGGTACGACTCAACGATAGCAAGTTCAATCCCTTTTGATTTACAGGTAGAAATGAGCAAACTGATTTTATCGCGGAAGTAGGGATGCAACGCATCGAGGTCGGCAATCATGGGCAAACTGCCACGATCTTTTCCGAATGTATAATTTTCAACGGTCCCCCAGGTTCTCCAGGCTTCAATAGTTTCTTCGGTAGGCGTTTCAATAACTTCAGGAGCTTGAAAACCTCTTGCAAATTCTTGGATAAATACGCGCTGTTCTTCCGTGTAGGGTACCGCTTCGAGGAGTTTGAGATCCCATTGGGCTTGTGTAGAGATTGAAAAAAAGGCCAAAAGACTAAAAAACGGGACAATTCTGAGCATTAGCGAAAAAATAAACCGCAAATTTAGCAATTCCTGTCGAATGAGCAGCTATCGGTTAATTCACTGATTTTACACTCTTAATGCCGAGAGACCGCCATCCACATGCAATATTTGTCCCGTAACCCATGCGGCTTCTTCGGAAAGCAGAAAACC
>JBEBJH010000240.1:0-7056 GCA_040079965.1 Cyclobacteriaceae bacterium | reverse complement strand
ATTCTACGTTAGCCAACGGTGCTAGCGATCATGTTGAAATTGCAGCACAAGGTCGAATTGATCCTACCGATTTCGCCTATTTTTTCAGTGACTCTGTAATGAATCAATTCGGCCCATGGGGGCCTACTGAGTTAGTTGTAGACGGCACCTATACCAAGGGTGAAGGAAAAATAAAAACATTGAATATAAAAACCAGAAACAGTCAGCTTCATGCGGAGGGAATGGTGAATGATGTATTGGATCTGAAAAAGATAAACTGGAAAGATTTGGTAGTCAATGCAACGATCGGTCCTGACTTTAAAAGAACTTTAACTCCATTTCTCCGAACGATACATGTTCCGCCAATCACAACCCTTCAACTGAAGAGTTCAGGGAATACAGAAAACATGTACGTAGACGGAAAAGCCTTTACTCCATGGGGCGATGCTAAAGCCATCGGACAGATCATTCGACAAGGGAATAGCATGGATATCGATATTAACCTGACAGGTGAAAAAGTTAACCTTGGAAAATGGTTGAATCTATCCTGGCTTGGTCCTATGAATCTTTCGGCACATGCAAAGGGGATTGTTGGAGATAATCAGAATCTTGAACTCAATGGATTGATCAATAAAATAGAATTGTTTGATGAACCCATGCAGCAAATCTCTTTTCAGAGCGTAACCAGAAAGGAAAATGCAACGGTTACTATTTCTATTGCGGACTCAACTTATCGCGCTGAGATTAGTTCCGAAATTTTATTTGCCGATTCAATGATTTTTACAAACAGCATTCAATTAGATCGTTTTAACCTGGGGCGACTATTACAAAGGGACAGCACGTTGCTTATTTCAGGCGATACAAAATCTAAACTAATTATTGACTCCTCTTTGCTGGAAGGGTATATAGCGGGTAACCGGATGTTATTTCAGAAACAATCGATGGAATATTCACTGGATACGCTGGCCTTACATGCCCTGATTTCCCCAACACGAAGCGCTTTTGAGTATTACACGGATTATGCAAAAGCTACCCTTGTATCAAACTTTGATATCAGGGATGCCGATGAAGTAATCCAGCGATGGTCTGGCATTATGTTAAAAGACAGTAATAATACCATTCATCCCGCAGGATCAAGGACCGCCAATTTTAATATCGAATTGGATAACGCCAGTTTCATTAAACTGTTTGGTGTCGATGTTGAAGAATTCTCTTCGCTCCGGGTTGCAGGAGAATTTGATGAACAAAAAGAATCAGCAACCCTTCAAGCTACATCCGGAAAATTTAAAGGCTATGGGATTTCTCTGGATAACCTAAACACTAATCTTATGATGCGTAGGGACAGTGCGAGTGCTAGCATGAATGCTACCAATTTGCTCTATAATTCTATTAAACTGGGTAACCTGGATTTGGATCTGTTGAAGAAAGACGATACCGTACTATCGAATCTTCTGTTGTCTAACGATACGATTACCCTTCTGGGTTGGCGATCACATATCTTGCCAACGGATAGTGGTGCATTCATTTATACTGATACCCTTACCGCATTCGATCATGATTTTTTCATTGATCCGGAAAATTCCATCCAGGCAGGAAAAAATAATCTGGTACTGAATCACTTCCTGATCAGCCGCGATAGCATGCAACTTAGTATGGAGGGGGATTTGAATGCGTTCGATGTATCGCTCAGGCATGTAGATCTTACGCCCCTGAACTTTCTGATTTCGCCTGATACGATTTTAATTAATAAAGGATACCTCACGGGAACTATCTCCTACTCCCGCGATCAGCAACTTAATCTCAAAGCAGTTATTGATAGTCTTAGCCTTTATAATTCAAATCCATTAACGATTACTGCAACAGCCGCGAGGGATGGAAACCAGATACCCTTTCAATTTCTGCTTACCAACTCATCGAATACGATCGACCTGAAAGGCAAGTACTTATCGGATACCAAAGGGGTTGATGCCTCGCTCCTGCTGGATGTAAATAACCTGGAATTGTTTCAATTTTTAGTCACTGGATTTGTTGATAAAATGAGCGGAGCAATCAAAGGAGAAGCATCGATTAGTGGGCCTATACAAAAACCAGCCGTTACCGGAGATGTACAGTTCCTTGATGTAGGAGTAACAACAGTCAATCCGAAGTTAAGCTTTAATGTGGAGGACGACCGTATTGCGTTGAACAATTCAGCCTTGCTATTCAATCACTTTACACTCTATGACGAGCAACATCACCCCCTTACAATTGATGGATCTATAACCTCGAAGGACTATCAATCGTTTGCCTATGATTTGAAAATAAATAGCGAACAATATACCCTCATCAATCATCCTGATTCTGTCAGCGGTAAGTTAAGGGGCTTGCTTGTGATTGATAGTGATATAAAATTGAAGGGTGATGAGAAGGATACTAACGTGGAAGCTACCATTACGATCAAGGATGCTACTGATCTTACGTTTGCAAATTCCAACGATGATATTGCCTTACTACAGGCTGAAGGAATTGTAGACTTTATTGATCCGGCCCTGTTACTGGATTCTGCGGCTCTGGCACAATCCACTAATTTTTATGATTCCTTGATCGCCAGCCTACCGGACTTCAATCTGAATTCAACGATTACACTTGAGGATAATGCCGTGCTCCGCGTATTGATTGATGAGCAATCGGGAGATTACATTGAAGCTTCGGGCGCAGCAACGTTGGAACTGACTTATGACCGCAGTGGAAATCTTCAGCTCGCGGGAGAATATTCTATTAAGAAAGGAGTTTATCGGTTGTCGTTTTATGACCTGGCTAAAAAGAACTTCAACCTCGTTCAGGGTTCTTCCATTAGCTGGAGTGGAAATCCGGAAAGTGGAGATCTGAATATAAAAGCCGTGCATACGGTTGAATCCAATTCGATCGGATTGATTGGACATGAAATTGGTGAAAATGAAAAGTCTATCTATAAACGATCGCTGGATTATGAGGTCGGGATCAACATCAGCGGCACCATTGAAAAGCCAATCGTATCTTTTTCATTGGATCTTCCACAAAATGAAAAAACTAACTATCCGGTATTAGCCAATAAACTGGATCGACTGCGCCAGCCCGAGTATGCATCAGAATTGAACAAACAGGTTTTCGGACTTCTGGTCCTTGGCGGATTCTTACCTGAGTCCAGCGCGGATGTCAATTCAAACGTGATTGCAACAACTGCTCTCTCCAATAGTGTCAATAGTTTACTGGCCAGTCAGCTGAATCGTTTTGCGAGTCAATACATTAAAGGCGTAAACATTGATGTTGGCATACAATCGTTCAGCGATTATTCGGCACCTGGGGGAAAGACCCAGACGGCCATGGATTTTCGAGTTTCGAAGAGTATTATGAATGATCGGTTGTCCTTTGAAATCGGAGGTGATTTTGACATCAACCAGGATCAGTCCGGAGGAAACACAGGTAAAAATTACCGAGGCGATGTTGCGATCATTTATGATCTAACCGGCAACGGAGATAAGCAACTTAAATTATTCAATAACGAAACCTATGATATTGTTTATCAGGAAATCCGGAATACCGGAATCTCATTAATCTTCATCCGGGAATTTGAAAGCAAGGAGAAAGAGAAAAGTAAGAACAAGGATCAATGATCAGGTCTATTACATATCGATTGATACTACTTTCTTGGCTGTTATTTACAGGCTGCACCGGGCTCAAAAATATTTCTTCCCGGGATCCGCTTTATATTGGTCACGAGATAAACATTAGTGCAAAGGATGACCAGAAGAAAAAGTTAATTCCAATTATCAAGGATGTAATGAAGCCGAAACCCAATACCCGATTTTTGTGGATGCGGCCAGCGGTAGCCCGAAACAATATGCTTTCGGACAAAGCGAAAAAGAAGAAGTTCTGGAGAAATAAAATTACAAGTCCGGTATTGCTTTCTCAAACCAGTCCGACTCAGATTTCTGCTGCCATCCAGAACAGAATGTTTCACCAGGGCTATTTTCACAATACCGTTGCCTTTGATACCGTTCGCATTGGTCAACGAAAAGCAAAATACAAATACACGATCACACTTCGCGAACCCTATCGATTTGAGTCTATCGGATTTCCGAACCCCATTAATGACCTCACCCAAAAGATAAATAGTACCCGACACGAGTCGTTGTTGAAAAAGGGAGACATCTACACCTTAACAGCGGTAAAGAATGAACGGACCAGGATTGACCGGGATCTGAAGGAAAGCGGATACATCTATTTTAATCCTGAATTTATTAGCGTAAAGGCGGATTCTGTAACAGGCAATCATCAGATAAACGCAGAAGTAACCATAAAACCGGAAACACCGCCTGAATCCAGAAAGCCGTATACCATCCGAAAAGTTTTTATCCATGACGATCATGTGCTTGATAACACGCTGACCGACACCTTGCGGTTCGACAATTACTATTTGATTTCACAACATAAAGCACTTAGGCCGAACGCTCTTCAGCAAGGAATTTTTCTGAAGCCGGGAGAACTTTATTCCCGCTCTAATTATATGCATACCATTCGCTATATGAATGAGCTTCCTATCATCAGAAATGCGAACATAAAGTTTATACCACAGGCAAACACCGACTCGCTGGATGTAGTACTCTACTTGTCGCAACGAAAACGGTATGCCTACTCGGCTGAATTCAATGCCGTATTCCGGTCAACCAACTATTTTGGTCCGGGAGTAGTATTCAGCTACACAGATAGAAACCGAAACATGGGTTCGGAAATGTTGAAAATAAATCTGAGAGGCAGAGTGGAAGTACAGATTGTAGATGGCGAGGTTAACCCTGCCTATGAACTGGGATTAGAGGTAAACTACCGACTGCCTAGATTCTATCCTGCATTTTTATTTGATCAAGGAAAAAAAAGTCTGCCAAAAACAAATATCTCGGTAGGATACAATCTGTTTAACCGATTGGATCTATACCGGTTGAATTCTGTGTTCACAAACTTTGGATACCGGTGGAGCAAGACCGACCGCGTAACTCATTCGTTTAATCCTATTGAAGTTATTTTTACCAAGATTCCTGAATCTTCGAAATCTGATGAGTTCTTAGATTATCTGGCGGAGAATCCAGGTGTGCAGCGAAGTTTTGATGAGCAATTTATTGTCGGGGCCGGTTACGAATTTACCTATCAACCAGCTACAAGTGGCCTTAATGATTTTTTCTTCAGGGGTGGAATTGATTTGGCAGGAAATCTTTTGAATGGATTGTATTCCGCTACCAATTCGGCCAAAGATTCACTGGGAAGATACACGTTGTTTGGAGTCCCCTTTTCGCAATACCTGCGCACCCGCATTGACTTGCGCTATAGTTTTAATTTCACACAACGATCAAAATTAGTCACCCGGTTTAGTACCGGCATTGGTGTACCCCTGGGTAATTCAGAGATACTTCCGTACATAAAACAATTTTATGTAGGTGGCACTAATAGTTTGCGCTCGTTTATAGCAAGATCCGTAGGACCGGGAAGTGAGATTCCGCCTTCGGGTTATAATGACCTTACCGGTGATATCAGGCTGGAAGGAAACCTGGAATACCGGTTTGATGTATCGGGCAACCTGAAGGGTGCTTTGTTTATGGATGCCGGAAATATCTGGCTATTTAAAGAGGACGCCTCACGACCCAATGGAACATTCCGCTTCAGTACATTCGTAAATGAGATAGCGATCAGTTCGGGGTGGGGTTTGCGTTGGGACTTCACTTTTATTGTAGCCCGGCTTGACTTTGCTTATACTGTGCGCACCCCTTACCTACCCGTAGGAGAAAGATGGACTACTGATTTTAACTTCTGGAAGCCTGCGATCAACATTGCGATCGGGTATCCTTTCTGATCTTAGGTGTCCTTACCACTTTTAAGCAATCCAGAGCGGATAAATAAGCCGTGTATTGATAATGGCAAGAAAATGAATAAGTAACAGTGCCCTTTATCCCAACTTACTCTGAGCGAAGGATCCCCTTATTATTAGGGGATCCTTCGCTTAATGTCAGCATTCATTCAATGCACCTTTCGCAAGTAAACTTTATCACACCACAACTCTTTGAGTTACCTATCCGCTCTGGATTGCTTAAAGGTGTAGGACATCTAAACACGGATATATTGTTCGACTCCATTGGAGTCATTTAGAATGGTGTACTGGTAATCTATAAATGTGTGATGCCTTCGGCATCATCAATAAAATAACAGAGCGAAGGCATCCCGAAGGGATGTAACATCTATAGGAATATTGAATACTATTTAACCGATGCCAACGGTATCGAACTATTTCAACACTTCAGTCTACCGAAGGTATATGCTTCCCGAAAACAAAAGCACCTTGAGAGTTAAAGCCCAAACCTATACTGCAAGCCTGCCATTACTTGTGTGCGTGAACCTAAAAATCCAACTTCACCACGCATCATAAAATGTTTATTAAATTGAAACTGTCCGCCAACGATAAAATTCCACGCGTCCTTGAGTGTTTTATCCATAGAGTACTGAACCGTGGAAGTAGCAATCGTATTCAAAGAGGCATCGGCAGCATTTAATATCTCGCCAGCCCGGCCCAAGGCGGCATTGGCGGTTTCATATTTAGCTTTGTTCACAGGGTTATTTTGTTCCAATTGAGTAAGATCACCCCACCACGTATCCACCTGCTCTTGTGCATCTCCAACTTTTTGAATTCCCTGGTCGATTTTTGCACTCATTTCAGAACCGCCACCGGGGAATACTTCAGAAAGACTGAGGGAGCCATCGGTTCCACTGGCAATCGCTACCCGAAATCCGCCAACCCAGATGGCAACGGATTGTTCCGGTTTCTTGAGTTTGAAATTCTTTCCAAAACGCGGCCCAAATACAAACGAACGGGCTGGTTTACTTAATTGTGGAACATCTACCCAGGCCACGTTCATGTCAAGTGCCAGAAATCCGCCACCCACACCAATAGTGGGTGTAATACCAAGGCCAAAGGTAGTGGTATTGAAATCAACCGTTGTTCCGGCCTTTAAAATCTCTTTTTCAATTCCGGTTGAATCTGGAACCCACACTCCAAAATTTACATCGGTGGAGGCC
>JBEBJH010000239.1:0-7090 GCA_040079965.1 Cyclobacteriaceae bacterium | reverse complement strand
ACGGTCCACACCTTCAGGGAACGTGGTGAGCCCCACATTTAAAAGTTCTTTCCATTTATCGAGTAAACCTAAATATAAATCACCGGACTGTGCCTGATTCATTGCGCGACCCAGATAAAAATCGAAGTATAGTGTAGTCTTTGTTATATTCTTACTCTCAACAATTCGTTTTACAAAGTCTTGTTGTTCCTCCTTAGGTACCATTCCACACAACACCGCCAGGACATTGCTGTGCATACTGAAATGCTTTTTATCAGGCGTGTCAGCATATAACAGTCTATTGGCATCCCAACATTGTTTTTTCACTCCCGCTTTTAATTGCTGGCTGCGCACTGAATATTTTTGCGCAAGCTGTGGCTCATTATAATACCCGAACATTTCAGAAGCCAGACTCAGCGTGTAAGCATAAAAAAGAGAGTTTGTAGTGAGGCGCTTGAAGAAACTTTCCTCTACAATCTTATGCGTAGGAAATGTATGATCAAGAAAATCCCAATAGGGTTGCTCGCGCATCATATTGTCGGGAGTCATGTACTGTTCAAAGTGATCAAGTACCCGTTGGATACCAGGCAAAAAAGATTTCACAAATTCCGGATCATTCCGATACATAAAATAATCATGCACCATCGTTACCCAGACCAGTGAATAGTTGGGGATGTATTGCGGTAGTGATGAGGGGTATCGACTATAGGTGAGGCCATCGTACGAGAGTGACTGTTGAAATTGTTCCAACGCATTTTTAGCAAGTCTGTCATCACCGGAAACGTAATAAGATACCAATGCCTGAATACGGGTATCACCAATGTATTGTAAACGCTCCCAATACGGACAATCCATATAGGTTTCATAGGCGCACAATCTTGCCGTATGCCAGCCTATGTCAAATACTTTAGATAAAGATGGATCATTAGAAGAGAATGCTGCCTTCTTTTCGAATGGATAGCCTGTAAACCAACTTCCAAATTTTTCAATCACGAGTGGCTCATTGCTAGTAGTGATATCCAGTTGTACATACCTGAATGTGCGATAGGTAAGCGTGGTAAAGGTTCGGGACTTATTCCCATCTGGTAAAAAAATATCATTCACACCATGTATTGACTTATCCTGAATGGAATCGCGATGGCCTTTCTTTTTTATGTCTTCAAAAAGCGCTTCAGCATAGGTAACCTTGATTTGACTTTCTTTTCCGTCAGAGCTAGTCAATTCCGGAAAGGCAGAAGTGAGAACCTGTTGATCAACCAGAATGGAAGCTGTGGTGCGAGCAGGAATTGTGATTGGAAAAACCTGGGAAGTTTTCGGTAATCCGGAACTTCTTCGAATCGGTCCGGAATTTTGATACGTTCGCTCCATGAGTGGGATAGAGCGTGGCACCAGTTCCCACGTGGCATCGCCATAACCCACTACCCCAAAAGGAGCCCCGGTTTCTGAAGGCTGAACGGAAAGCCAACTTGTATCATTGTAATTTGGTAACTCCCAACCCCATGGAAATTTAGAGCCGTCAACTTTTTCAAGAGGTCCGGCAGCATAGTATTGATAGAAAAGACTCGGATCACCCGGTTTAAAGACCAATGGAGCAACAGCCTTGTCAGCAAGATACTTCCATGTTTTATCTGTATTCACTACAGCAGAGAGCGAATCATCGCCCTGCATAATTAATGCCGTTCGTTTGCCCATCAGGTAAACAGGTGCTTCTTCAGCAAAGTTGGCAACCTGAACGGCCAGAACATTTTCGCCTTCCTTCAATAAAGGTCCAATGTCCAGCGACTCAAATCGCCAATGCCTTGTATCATTAATTTGTGGGCCATCAGTTACATAGGTCCCATTCACAAAAAAACGATACCGATTATCTGCCGATAGGTGTATGACAAAACGGTAAGGTTTGGCCTTTAAGGAAAATGATTTTCTGAAGTAATGAACACCATAGCGGTAGGTGCCCTCTTTAGGTCCAATCCACCGAGCCTCCCAGCGGTTATTTACATAGCGATCGGATGGAGTAACCAGATGTTGTGCTGATGCCAGGATCGGCAAACCTAGAAAGAGAACAAGAAAGGCTTTCATCGTGAATGAAAGTTAACAAAAAGCTCCCTCTTTTTACTTCTTCTGTTGCTTTATCAATTCTTCTAACGCATCCAGATGCTTCCTGAAGGCACTTCGGCCGCGCTCCGTAATTTTATATCGGGTATTTGGTTTTCGTTCAACAAAGGACTTATTGATTGAAATGTATTTCTCACGTTCCAATGCTTTGAGGTGTGTTGCGAGATTGCCATCCGTTACATCCAATAATTCCTTTAGTGCATTAAAGTCATAGGATTCATTAGCCACCAGCACAGAAACAATCTGGAGTCGCACGCGGTGTTCCATTACCTTGTCAAGGCTTTCGAACGGATTTTTCATCGATCATACTTCTTAAACATCAATGCGCCATATACGATGTGGAGTACTCCAAATCCGATGGCCCAAAAAAACAATCCGAAACCTGGAAGGATGGCGCACACAAGGCCTAAACCAATTTCGCAATAACCAAGGTAGCGAACCTCATCAAACAAATTCTGACTGGCATTGATCAAAGCGAGTCCGTAAAAAACCAGACATGCAGGAGTTGCTATTACAAAATGTCCGTTGGCTAACAAGATCAGGATAAATACACCCCCAGAAACTAAAGGAATCGCTAAGTTGACTACCAGTCTTTTGCTGGTGGAGTCCCAGATTTTTACGCCTAGCTTTTTCGCTTTTTTGGATGCTAACGCATACCCGGTGATCAATGAAATTGTCAGCACAATCACGGCAATAATCAAGAGTTGTATAATAAGGGTAATCTCCTTTACGGATTGGTTTGCATAGTCAAAGGGTGTTTTTGGATTGTAAAGTATCGCATAAGCAATGGCGGCACCCGCAAGGGCATAGACTCCGGATAAAATTCCGGACAATCCACTCAACGATAAAAACTTAACAGATCGCTCCATCAATTGACGGATGGATTCTATATCTTTTTGGTAGGTTTGGTTTTGATCCATATGAAAGTACTTTGTGTATCAAAGCTAATGAACGGGACTGGACTAGCAAGGGTTTTTAGTGGGGAGATATATTTTGTGTGTGATTTGGATAATTCCGGGGCAAACCTGTAATATTGCACTCCCAAATTCTCCCTTAGCTCAGCTGGTTAGAGCATCTGACTGTTAATCAGAGGGTCCTTGGTTCAAGTCCAAGAGGGAGAGCAAAGCCACCCGAAACGGTGGCTTTTTTGTTACTCCTCCATAAACAGGATTTAAAGTCAAAATAAAACAGTTATCAATTCGTCTGCAAAAGTAAATAACGACTCATATCACTGCTTACATGCCTAAAACCAAAGTCTCACTTCGCGAAGTTTTCAAAACGATCATCTGGCCACGTAGAAAACTCCTTTTTGTTGGATTAATCCTAATTATAATAAGCCGGGTTGCAGGGCTGGTGCCTCCCTGGGCCACCAAGCCGTTTATGGATGATATTCTGGTTAACAAAGAACTTGATAAGCTTCCCTTGCTGCTTATCGTACTGACCATCGCAATTTTGATCCAGGCGGTGACTTCATTTTTATTGACCAAAATTCTAAGTGTCGAGGCTCAGCACCTCATTTCTGTTCTGAGGTCTAAAGTGCAAAAGCATTTGCTACGATTACCCACCCGCTTTTTCGACAATCAAAAATCGGGGGCTTTGGTATCCCGGGTGATGAATGATGTTGAGGGCGTGCGTAATCTGGTAGGCACCGGCCTGGTTCAACTGGTGGGTGGAGTATTAACTGCCATTATCTCCATTGGGTTTCTGATTTACATCAATCCGCTAATGACGTTGTTTGTATTGTTACCCATGTCCATTTTTGGGGTGATCACCATGAAGGCCTTTTCTATCATACGGCCTGTTTTTCGTGAGCGAGGAAAAATAACTGCTGAAGTAACAGGACGATTGACCGAAACCTTAAATGGTGTACGGGTAATTAAAGGATTTAATGCCGAGCAGCAAGAAATAAAAGTATTTGAAAAAGGTGTGGATCAACTTTTCCAAAATGTAAAGAAGAGTTTAACCTCAACCAGTTTTGTTACAAGCTCAGGGACATTTCTGGTGGGGCTAGCGAGCGTAGGTATCATGGGACTTAGTGGTTACTTCAATTTAAGTGCAGGTGATTTTCTTCAGTTCACCATGTTCATGGTATTTATGATTGCACCCATTGTGCAGATGAGTAACATAGGTAGTCAACTAACTGAAGCATTTGCAGGATTGGACCGTACGGAGGAGTTAATGAACATGCCTGTCGAAGACGATGGCACTATGCGCACAATAAAAATTGGAGAAATGAAGGGTGATATCGAATTTAAAAACGTCTCTTTCTCCTATGAAGAAGGAAAAACCGTATTAAAAGACATTAATTTCTCGGCTCCTGTAGGATCTGTAACTGCGTTGGTTGGTACATCAGGATCAGGGAAGACAACCATTGCAGGACTAGCCGCCTCATTTCTAAACCCCGAAAGCGGTATAATAACCGTGGACGGAATCGATTTGAGTAAAATTTCGCTTGATAGCTACCGAAGTCAATTGGGCGTAGTACTTCAGGACGATTTTTTATTTGAAGGTACCATTCGCGAAAACATTTTGTTCCCCCGGCCAAACTCAACTGAGGAAGAACTTCAGAAAGCAGTTAAAGCAGCTTTCGTGAATGAGTTTACAGATCGCTTTGAAAAAGGATTGGAAACGGTGATAGGCGAACGTGGTGTAAAACTATCCGGTGGTCAGCGTCAGCGTATCGCCATTGCCCGCGCAATCCTCGCAAATCCGAGAATACTTATTTTAGATGAGGCAACTTCCAATCTGGATACAGAAAGTGAAAGCTTTATTCAGGAAAGTTTACGAACGCTTATGACAGGGCGCACCACCTTTGTTATCGCACACCGGCTTAGTACAATTCGCCAGGCTAACCAGATTCTGGTAATTGAAAACGGTCAAATTCAGGAACAAGGTCGCCATGAGGACCTGATTGAAAAGAAGGGTCGTTACTATCAACTCTATACCTACCAAGCCAGAATTTAAAATTTCAGGACTTTCTGTCATTTTAATGACTGAATAAAATTCAGTTTAGGTCATTCTGTCTTCTTTTTTAAGTCAAAAATCCATCGGCATACTTTTTCCTGATGGGGTTATCAGAATTCAAACTGATGTTTAACCTTAAAATTTAACACTATGAGCGTCATCCGTTATAATGCAAATGATTTTGTACCAACCTCATTCAGTTCGTTGGTCGACAAGTTTTTCAATGATTCATTAACCCGTTCCGGAGGCAGCAGTTTCATTCCCAAAGTTGATATTGTTGAGACTACCGAGGCCTTTGAAGTACAATTGGCTGTTCCTGGCTTAACCAAAGAAGACTTCAACATTGAGTTGAATGACAATTACCTTACTGTAAGTGGTGAGCGTAAATTTTCCGATGAAAAGAAAGAGAAAAGCTACCATGCCATTGAGACTCACTATGGTTCTTTTAGCCGCTCATTTTCCTTACCAGAAAATGTAGACGCTTCCAAAATCAGCGCTAAGTACAACAACGGCATTCTGGAACTCACCATCCCCAAGGATGAAAAGAAAGCCTTAAAGCAAACTATTAAAGTAAACTAATCAGGTAAGTAGGGTAAGGTTAGGTTGCGCCCTTTCTGGAAACGGAAGGGCGCTTTTGTTTATATAACGGGTTTCAACCTAAAAAAATCTTTTTTCGTTTATCCATTTACCAGATAAGCAGTACCTTACCTGAAAGAGACATTTATGAAGCGTTCGCTATTGATCCTGTTGGTTGTCTGTACCGCATTTATCGGGGCCGTGGTAGGCTCAATTTTCACTCTTCGATTCTATGATGCGGGTCCCTCCTACACCTCCATAGAAGAACGGCAAAACCTAAGGTTCATCAATTACGCACCCGATTCGTCTAACAAGCAAACCGCCATTAATTTCGAAATTGCTGCGCGCCAGGTAACTCCTGCAGTTGTCCATATAAGTACTCGTTATGGTGGCGGAAAATTCAGCATCAATGCGCTAGATCAATATTTAAATCCACATGCGTTGGCTTCAGGTTCGGGAGTAATTCTTTCTGATGATGGATACATTGTAACTAACTATCACGTAATCGAAGAAGCCAATTCAATTGAAGTAGTTCTAAATAATAATCAACGTTTTTTTGCAAAAATAATTGGTCAGGACCCAAGCACCGATCTGGCGTTGTTGAAAATCAAAGCAAAAAATCTTCCTTTCGTTAAGTATGGAGATTCAGATCGTATCATACCTGGGGAATGGGTGCTGGCTATCGGCAATCCGTTTGATCTCAACTCAACTGTTACTGCTGGCATTGTGAGCGCGAAGGCCCGCAACATTGGAATTCTGGGCGACAAAAATAATCTGCAGGTAGAATCTTTCATTCAAACAGATGCGGCTGTCAACCCAGGCAACAGTGGCGGAGCATTGGTAAATCTGCGAGGTGAGTTGATTGGCATCAACGCAGCCATTGCAACTTCAACCGGTACGTATAGCGGCTACTCGTTCGCTATTCCTGTGAGTCTTGTAAAGAAAATTGTTGACGATTTGTTAGAGTTTGGTCAGGTACAACGAGGTTTATTAGGCGTACAAATTACTGACGTGACGCCTGATTTAGCAGAAAATAAAGACCTAAATATTGCCCAAGGTGTTTTTGTAAGCTATGTAAACAAAGGAAGTGCTGCTGAAGTATCTGGTCTTGAATCGGGTGATGTAATTACGGCTATCGATAATCATGCAGTAAGTGGAACCTCGGAGTTACAGGAATGGGTAGCCCGTAAACGACCTGGGCAAACCGTGCTGGTGCGGTTTGTTAGAGATGGAGAAAAGAAGGAAGTAACGACCACACTTCGAAATTTTCAGGGATCGGAAGAAATAAAAAAGAAAACTGTTAGCTACGAAATCGAAGGTGCCGTGCTAGATGAAGTGCCCTACTCAAAGCTTACTGAACTAAACCTGGATGGTGGCGTGCTGATAAAAAAACTTTCGTTTGGAAAATGGAAGAAAGCCGGTATAAAAGAAAATTTCATAATTACTCATATTGATAAAG
>JBEBJH010000017.1:0-34437 GCA_040079965.1 Cyclobacteriaceae bacterium | reverse complement strand
TAATTACTTAAACCAAAAGTTATGGAAAAGTCAGAGCAAATTCAACCCCATGCCTGGATCCTGGGCATTGACGTATCCAAGCAAAGCATCGATGCCTGCTTGGTCCGCACATCCGATGGACAACTGTTTGAAAGTAAATTTCACAACAACCTGTCCGGCTTCCGCCATCTCAAACGGTGGTGTAAAGAAATGCATTGCGAATGCGATTCTTCTACGCTGTGCTGTATGGAGCACACCGGTTTATACACCCGGTTGCTGGTTCATTACCTGTTGAGTCGCGAAGTTCATGTGTGGCTGGAAAGTTCTTTGCAGATCAAAAGAAGCCAGGGACTGATTCGGGGTAAGTCCGATAAGATTGATGCGCAACGTATTGCACGTTATGCTCACCTCTATCAGGACAAAGCCAGAATCATGCAGTTGGGTATTCTTACCCTGGAGAAGCTAAAGGATTTGCAAGCCAACCGGAAGCGCTTAATGAAGGCGTTGCAAAGCCTGCGCACGAGTGTGCAGGAGTTGAAACCCTTTGATCCAGCGATTGGGAAAGTATTGGAACAAACGAATAAAGAGGCTATTCGTGGATTAGAAAAAAGTCTGGATAAAGTAGATGAACAGATTTTGTCATTCATCAATGAAGACCAGGAGCTGAAGCAGAAATACGATTTAATGCTCAGCGTGAAAGGGGTTGGAAAAGTACTGGCCGCCATGTTGTTGGTGTACACCCATGGATTCAACCGGCTTAATGATAGTCGCAAGCTGGCCTGTTACAGTGGTGTTGCCCCCTTTGTGTATGAGAGTGGAACATCCATTCGGGGCAAGACCGGAGTTTCCAAGTTCGCCAACAATGATTTAAAGCAAGTGTTGCACATGGCCGCCATTAGCAGCGTACAACACAATTCTGAACTGCATCAATACTATCAACGCAAGGTGCAGGAAGGCAAAAACAAAATGTCGGTGATCAACGCTGTGAGAAATAAACTACTTCACAGAATAGTGGCTGTAGTTAACAGAGGAACACCCTATGAATTGAAACTAAAAAATAGTTGAAAAAATACTTGATTTGATCATAGATATCGTTTGTGTTTATGCAGTGCGGGCATATGAAACGCTTCACTTTCCCACGTGACCAAACGTTGAATGAAGATAGCTTTTTGAGCTTACACTGAACCCCACCATTACGCAAATATTTTGTTGGCAGCAGTTTTTTATCTCATCATTTTTTTTATCACACCATCCAAATTGTCTTGCGTGAAATCGATTTTGTATAGCCCAAGTCTAATTGTCCAAAGTGTCCGCAAATTTAATCGAGCTGTCAAAAATATTTGCTTCTTAATGCTCTTAGCTTTTTTCTTATCTTTAGCAAAGTGGTCTGTAAATACGAATACTTCTTCATACTTCATATAAACTGCGTAACTGTAAATAAACGGAATAAAGAGTAAAGTCATAATTATTGGATGAATGAACGAGTTCAAATTGGCAATTGTAAACAGGCCATCGAATTTGTCAACCGTCTTGAATATTACTACTGAAAAGATTATTAGTCCAATGATTGAACTTAAGTTGGATAAGAGTTTTTCGACTCTTTCATATTTCTTATCAGACATGGCATAACCTTGCATCGCTCCAAGTAAGACAAATATTGGAACCAATATAATCTCTGTAAGAAAGTTGAATGAGTATAAACTTACAATGAATTCCAAAACGATGGTCCACTTTAATGCGTCCTTAACTACGTCTTTGAAATAATTCTTGTCCCTAATTTTGTGAGCATTTATTAACAGGATAAAAGCAACTGTCAGCCCCCAAATGATTGTGTCTTTTAATAAAGATTTGTCCCAAAGTCCTATAGTACTTAGCCCATAAACAATTGTCACTCCATAAATGACTAAAGCTAGAATGGAGACTTGAATGCTTGTCACAAAGAAGTTTCTTAACAGCGTTGCTGCTGATTGGCGAACATTCTTGTCAAATGAAAATGCTGTTATTGCAATAATTATCCAGATAATTAAAGCAAGCTCTCTTGTAGAAAATATATCAGTCAAAATTGTCAATATTTTTCATTTTATCTCACTCCACTACAGGAGGTATGCTTCTAAATCTTTTTCTGAACTCGTTTCCATTCCAAGTGTTTAAGCCATTGTAGTCTAAATAACATGAACAGACATGGATTCCATCATCTGCATGTCTGAATTTCATGGGAATATGCCTCATTCCATTGTCATCTAAAGCAAGTCTAATCTTTTCATGCGCGTTGTCTCCGATGTTCTTTTGTTCTCCAGATGCAAAATTGATAACAATATGAGGCTTGTCAACAATTATGCCTTTCAAGTACTTATTTAATTTAATAAATGTTTCAGGAGACCGAAAAGTAAACATTATGCGTGCATCAATTTTTTTTCCAGTGTTGTAGTCACTTTCAATTTCTCTCGCATCTCTATAGTACCTATCGCCCCAATCTTCCTGGGCATTCCAATACCATGGATTATTCTTTGTCACCAAAAGCGGTGGTAATGATGGAGCTAGTAGTAAGTCAAGTTTCATGACGAAAAGTACAGGGCCATATTTGTTAGCTTGTCTATACTTTTTATGTAAGTCTAAAGCGTCAAGAAACACATCATCCCAAACATTGTATTTTTTGTCCTCGCTGTCAGACTTTTGCTCAGTTTGAATAAGGTTTTCTTTTTCAACAAAGCCTCTTGATAACAAAGCTTTTTGTTTAATAAAGGTCAAAGATGTCAGAACTGTATTAGCGTGATATAGGTACTCAACATTTTTGTCGGCCAATATCTGGTGAACAGTTTTAGGGTTTAAATAAAATTCTTCCATTCATCTTTTGTCCCTTTGTGGTAGATATTAAGTTGTCGTAAATAAATTGCTGCCAACGTCTTGTGTTTGTGATGTGGCCCATAAAGATACTAATAGGTCCAACTTGAATAAATGAAATTATGAAGTCAAAATTGAATACTTACATTTCACCGAGCCATAGCACAAACGTAGTGTTGGTGGCTGTTGCCGCATTCTGGAAACGTTGTACGAAGCCTTTCATTTCTGTCCGAGACTACTTTCTAATTTCTGAATGTGAACTTTCAAAGAGGTCAAAGAGTCCGTCAGAGATTGAAAGGTTTTTTCACTCACTTTATTTGATTGTTGTAACTGCTCTTTTAATGTATTTAATTCTGAAGTAGTCTGTCCGTCTTTGAATATATAATAGTAAACCGTAACGATTGTGAGTCCCGCTGTTAAAACCCTATTCGTCCACTTGGCTAAATTGTCCCAGTCAAATCTCCTTTTACTGGTCTGTTCCAAATATTTTTTCCATCCTGTTTTTTGTATTTCGTCACCCTTTAAAGTAACTACAAACAAGTCCCCGTCTATATGTTGCTTTCTTTCTTCTTTCACTTTTATCAGTCCTTCTTCAATCATCTTATCTCTGCAACGAGCTACAAACGTGTCCTCGTCTTGTCGTGGAAGATATAAGTCTAGGCGGTCGTACCATTTACTTTTAAAAGTGAAAGATTGTCCGTATGTAAGAAGTCTTAAATACAAGTCAATGTCATCGTCAACATTATCTGTCGGGAATGATTTTTTGTTCATAACTCATGTTTACTTTTTATCGTCCGTGTTGTCCGGCTTGTTGACTTTGAGTCGCGTACCCAAAGCATTCTTAAACAAGTGCTCTTTTTGTATTCGTCTTGCCTCTTTGTCCATCTGCCTGTTAATGGCGTCTGCTATGAACTGGGCAACTTGTTCTGTTGCACTTAGCTTTTTCTTGTCGTCTTGCATAAACTTAAATCATGGTCCTTATGAGTGAAAACAAAAACTTTCTTGCGGCAATTGCCACCAACGTGTGTGGAATTGTCGTATTACCGCTCTCGTTTGTGTTTCTGCAGTGGTGCCTTTCTGAAGCCGCGTCCTGTCTCACGAAACTAAACGTTGAACGAAGATAAAACTTAAAACCAACTCGTCACGGCACCATTGCAGAAACATGGTGTTGGTAGTAGTGCTGCTTCCGACTCTTTAGTTTGTTAACCATTTGTCCTCTAAATCGGTACTCCGTCAAGCTTTGTTGTATGATAGGTCTGAATTTGGTTCGAGCCAATCAAAGGTCGGAAGAGTAGGTATTTAAATTTGTCCCATTTTTTAGTGTTTTCTTTTGTCTTACGGTCGCTTAAGTTGAAGTGGTACAAAAGTAAAATCCTCTCAAGGTTAGTAAGTTGTGCAAAATATATTTTTAAGTATTTGTCCTGAACCTTTGGGTTAGATTTAGAAGTCAGAATGATGTCAATTATCATTTCAAAATTATTTATGTATTGACCGAAGTTGTCTTCGACCATTGTATTCATTGACACCCCACCCATAGGTGTTCTTTTGTACTCTTGTTGTAAATCTTTCAGAGTTGTTAAAGTAGTAAACTCCTTTTCATTGATGTAAGTCTTTATAAAATTGCTGAAGGATTGTCGTTTTGCTGAGAGGTTTTCAATAATCTGATTGTGAAGTGTAATCATATTGAAAAATGTATTATCAAACCGCTGATACTTTAAGGTTCTATTCTGCTGTTTGAATTCCTTTTTTCCGTCATGAATCTCTTGTCGTTGAAGAAAGATTGTTATAAGTAGTCCAATGATTGTAATTCCTCCAAAAAGACTTGTAGAGGCGCCAAATCGGTCACCAAATTGTCCGGCTTCGTCAATTGGCAAAAAACAACTTGCTAATACCCAATTCAATATCCAAAGGATGATTACTATTGATGCGGCAACTCCTCCGATTTTTATCAGGTCGGGTGACTTGTCCTCGGTTTTGTTTGTCTTTGTTTTCATTTGTCAACGGAATTGTTCTGCTGCATTACTGCCAACGTTTGAATATCCCTTTGCCCACAGGCAAGTTTGTCTGTTCTGTCCACGCGTTTCCATTTCTGTCGGTATTATGTTTACGTGCCATTGGATAATTTTTTAAAGTTGCAGAATAGGATTTTGTCTCAGTTTTTTTGTCCGTTGTTTCAAGCCAACTTTATGTATGTAGCATTATCGCCAACAATTGTATCCATGAAACAAGTTTCCTATATACTACTAATATACTTTTGATGAGTGTGATAGTAGGAGTAACTCCTACTTCCAGATTGAGTCGCGCCTAAAAATCAAATAGTTCTCTGGGATGTACGCCTAATGCTTTGGAGATTTCAAAACAAGTTGCAATGGAGGTATTAAGTTTACCCGATTCCAGCGTGACAATTGTATTTTCTGAAATGCCAGCCAAGTCAGCTAATTGTTCCTGGCTAATTCCTCGATCATTTCTAAGTTTTTTGAGATGGGCTCCGAATGACTTCAACTTCTTCAGATTTCGGATTTTGACTTTATGTGCTCCCACAATGTCAAAAATCCTTTAAAATTGATTTGGCTATACTACTAACTTTAGTAGCTTTATGAAATAACCTCGATTCAGCCTATCAAATTATGGAAGTATCCGATGCAACTGAGGACAAGAATCTTATTTCGCTAATCGTCAAAAATGATGAGTGTGCATTTGGATTAATATATAATAAATATTCTCCACTTCTCTATCGCTATGCCTACAGCCGCATTCGCGATAAGGCTACGTGCGAGGAAATGATCCAGGAAGTCTTCGTCTGGCTATGGGAGAAGCGGGCTACCCTTAGCCACGTTATTGCCTTGAAGCCTTACCTCTATGCTGCCATCCGTCATAAGATTGTCGATCATATTGCCCACAGTGTGGTGCGGGAGCGGTATATACAACATTACCTCCTCTATGAATCCAAGCATGACAATTCCCTCGAAGACCAAACCAATGTCTCTGACTTCTTTCCCCAACTGGAAAAATACATTTCCGTCCTACCCAAAAACTGTCAGGTAGCTTTTAGGCTTAGTCGTCTTGATCACGTCCCCATTCCCAAGATTGCGGAGCAAATGAACCTGTCTACTGGCACGGTTGAGAATTACATTTCGCAAGCCCTGAAGCATTTGCGAAATGTCCTCATTCCCTGAGCTTTTTTTGAAAGTGAAGCGGGCGTTACTTCTTCAGAATTTCAATTTGGTCCTTAGATGTCTGATTAATGAAAATTACTCTTTTATTGTCTAACGAACTTACAATAACTTTGTCACCAATAAACCCTAACAGTTTTAAAGTCTCATTCGTGCCTTTGTCAGTATTAACTTTTAAAGTCATTATAGACTGATTGTGATAGATATTCAAACTTGTCAATTTACCAATACTAAAACAGGCAATTGGAAGAACAATTAAGACGCTGCCAATGTATAGTCTTATGTCAAAGTATGGGACTAGTCGTTTTAGTTCCTTAACTCTTACCATCTTTATCAAAAATGCATACGAGAAAATTGTCGCGAATGTCCACCAAAACCAAGTGTTTAGTTTATTGTCCTCATATAAGATAATTGCAACTAAAAACGTCACCGCAACAACCGTATCAAATATTTTCCAAAATATCCGCTGTCGTTTAGTTTCTTGTTCTTGAGTTTCACTGTCCTTAAAAGCTCTAACCATGACTATCTTAAACAAGAGATTAAACAAGTAGAATCCATTTGTTAGTACAAATGGAAGAATAAAGCTTTTTGGGATGTCGGTCAAGGTGATGAAGCTCGTAATATCTAGGTCAAAAGTTGTCCAAAACCCAATGATGTAAAGTCCCCCACAAATAAATAGGTAGGATATTAAAATTGTTGTAATTGGTATTTTGTCAACTATTTCTTTCATTCCTAGTCTCTAAATGTAATGCCCGCTAACGTTTGAGTTTATGCAGTGCGGGGAATAGGAGGGCTTAAAAATGCAGCGCAGCGAAATGTTAAACCCGACCTGCTCCGAACTGTCCCACGTTACTGAACGAAATTAAGAAATTACTTTTAATAGCTACACTGAACCCCCGCATTGCATAAACTTTTTGTTGGCAGCTGGGCTTTTAATTAGACTTTAAAATTCATCTATGATTTCCACTGTCGCTTGTGCAAAAGGACTACTATCAATTTGAAGTTGAAGAACTCGTCTAAAGTTGTTAAGTTCTTTTTGCTCAATAACTGCTTGCATTTTAGTCCTTCCCTTGTAACTCTTTTGAAGGATTAGTTCTATGGCATCGTCAACTCCTGTCAAAGTGCTAGGCATATCATACATAATTGCTGTCGGTGCATTTTTAGGGTCTAATTGAAACCAAAGGTGGTGTTTACGAAACTTGGCTCTCATATCGTTCGGAACAAGTCCATTCCGTTTATAAAATATCGCTGCCTTTTCTCGAATCATTCCCTTCAGGTCGCTTGGGATAACAACTTTTAATTTAAAGTCCGTAAACTCAGTGCCATTGAATTCTAATTTTTCGGCTGTATGAACGCTTTGAACTAGGTCAGCCACAAAATTTTTATAATACCCAATAGCCAAAGCAGTTGTTGGATATAAGCTTAAATGTCCCAAACTGTAATGTTCAGAAATTTTCTCCACGTAAGCCTTACAAGCAGCATGTATAGAGTCGTCCTTTGCTTTATTGAATCGAGGCATAAAAATCCCATTAAAGTCCGAAGGTAGTTTAACACCTTCTTCAACTAATAGAAATGATTTATTATGCCCCATTGCACCTAAAAAAAGTGCCATTTCTAGAATAACGTTGTCACGGGGCTCGATAACTAGTTTGTCATTTGTAAGTGTTAGGTCATCAGATGTTGCGACAAAAACCCCAAAGTCAAAATAGTTTGACATTCTTATTAAGTTGTCAAAAGTGCTTCGGTTTGTTTCCCAAACGTCTGGTTCTTGCCAGAGAAAGCAGTCGCCAATTGTTGATAAATTGGCCTTTACTTTTTCAGCAATTGAGTAGCCTGCTAAAGATGAACCAATGAATATTTTCGGCTTCAAGTCGGTCATATGTTAGTAGTTTAAAAGAACTCTTTTAACAGTCGCGCTATTTAATTCCTTGGCTGTGTCAATTATTAAGGTATCCAAATCCTCTTTTATTTTCTTTATCTCAGGTACAACGCTGTCATCTTCTAACGGAGTTTCTGTTCCATTGGGGCTTTTAGCTGCCTTTCTTTGACTTGAGTCGATAATGAAAGTATTCATCTTTTCAGATATGGCTTTAGCAATTAAGATTTCACTTCCTAAATTATAATTTAATAAACTATTTTCAATTGAATGAACAATTGTTGTAAGATGAAAACTTGATAAATTAATTTTACTGTCAGCATCTGCTTTAAGATTTTTTAAAAGTCGTATACCTTTTCTCGCACCGTCATTTGTCTTATCTCCTTTGTAGTTGACATTATTAATGTGAGCAAATGGGTAGTCAAGAATTTTAGTTTTAGTAGGGAATTCGTAAAGGTAAATTCCTTTATAGTGTTCGTCCTTCGTCTCGATATATTTCTTTGAGTGATACCAAAAACAAAAAACAATATCGACTTTTCGATTTAACGATTTGTTAAATATTGAAATACCTTTTTTTCCAGTTGTATCAACTTCATCATAAGTGTCTTTCATAATCTTAGTTGATTGAACGCGAAGAGAGTTTATGTCTTCATCAGGGTTAGATTCTGTATAATCACTTGAGTTGGGAGTTCCTGGCTCATTGTAATGATACCGGTCAATAATTGTTAGTAAGTCAAAATCACTATGAACTTTGATGTTTGTATTTGTAATTACTGAACCTTGTGTTTTGTATACCCTGTTAAAATGTAAGTTTAATTTACCTTGTAAGTGATTTTGAACTTTTTGGGCTGCTTCAAAAGTCCTTGCATTATATTTCTGCTCAATCTTTCTCATCGATTCAGCTAAATATTTAATATTTTCGGGAAGTTCTCGTGAACTAAATGTTTTAGATACAACTGATTCATTTAGCTCTTTGTCAAACTTCCTATCTTGAATGTTCTGGAGTCTTTTAGAATAATTTATTGTCGCCATGTTAATAATTTATCTTTTGTTGATGAATGTCACCAAAGCCTTGCTGCCAACCTTTGTATATAGGAAACTAGTTTCCTATATACCCTTATTGTAATTTAAGTTAACGAATCTATCTTATCCATTAACATCCGTTATTAAACGTTTATAATCGGATATATTTAAAAAGAGCAATAATTATTGTTTTTTTTAGTGGTCTAAATTTAACGTTACTCAGCAATAGGCGATATACCGATAATTGATAGGAGTAACTCCTATACAGATACTATTACCCAGGTTAGTTAATAAAAACTTATGATTTGAATCAGAATCAATGTAATCATAAAAGCTAGACTATAAGAACTATTTGCTGAACATGGAGCATTTGCGAAAATGAGCTCATTCCCAGCTCATTATTTGAAAGGGAATCTACATGATCCCCTCGTCAGCAAAGGAGTAATAGCTTTCCCTGGTAATGATAAGATGATCCAGCACGGCTATCTCCAACAACTTGCCACCTTCGCGTAGCTTCCTTGTCAAATCAATATCTGCCTGACTAGGGTGCAGATTTCCGGAAGGATGGTTGTGAGCCAGGATGATAGAGCTTGCATTGGCCTTGAGGGCACCTGCAAAGATGAGCTTAGGATCTGCTACGGTACCCGAAGAACTACCCGAAGAAATTTCAAGGATGCCCAGTACCTTGCTGGCCCGGTTAAGCATCATGACTTTGAACTGCTCTACAAATTCGATCTTGTTGAGATCCCAATTCTGAAAGAAAAACTCTTTTGCCTGTCTGGAGGCTGCGACCTTGGGAAGCTTTGAAGGCTTTACCGGTAAGGAATAAGTCAACTTGATTTCTGCTACCTGGGGGATGATAAAATCTGTGTTTTCCATAATCTGTTGATTTAGTTATGGTGCCGCTAAAGGCTTGTGAGTGGCGGAGCGCCAAAAGGAAAAGGAATAAATGGGGGCGTGCCTGCAATGACGAAGGAATGCAAGGGGGAACCGTTTATGCCGGAAGCTTTTGGCGTGCACGACACCGCAAGCCAATTTTCACCAGAACTAAATCAACCATTGGAAAACAGATCCCATCAGGAAGAAATAGGGTGAGTGATTTTGCATTAGTTATTTATCATAGCCTCACTCTGCTGCATCCTTTAGAAAATCTGCAACAAGATGACTTTCATGTCATAAGAATCCGAACGCAGTGGTTGAATAATTTATTAAAGTCTGGGGCAAGCCGGTTGGAGCGTAGCGGAAACATGGCTTGCTCCGAATTTACAAGGTGTCTCAGATAGCTGATGTTTGCTGTGTCTAATTGAGGTTGACTTATCCAATTTGATTTTGATTTAGCTTAATTGAATTAACCTGATGTTGCTTATCCTATTTTGAACTTCCCGGGTGTTAATTGATCTTTTGTTTCATTGGCATCTCTGAACTCCCATTTCCGCGGAATTCCAGACTTCAAAGAACTGATCTTTTTATACTTTGCAATTGCCTGGGCCAGGCTGAAATAATTGAGCACAACAGATTCACCTGATTCCTTCTCCAGATCTTCCCGGATTATTTCCAAGGCCATTGTTACTGCCATTGAAGAAACTACATCGGCATACATTTCTACCAGAAATTTGTATGCACCACGCTTTTTTGCTTTCAGAAACCTAACGATATATTTTTTATCCATGACGAAACTGGATTGACTTACTCCTTGATCCTTAATCTTCATTGTGATTCTTTTCCCAAGTACACCCGCACGGTTTTGGAATCGACTTTCACAAACTCTTTGAAGTGCTGAACCGAGTCTCCCTTTGCTAGTGTAAAGTCGATGAAGTAAGAACCGGATTTTTCTTTCTTCACCGCTTTGAGCAATTCTTCCATGTTGCCGGAAGACTCTATAATTGTTCTGGCGTTTCGGACATCACGGGTATTTGACCAAAACCAATTTGCCATCACACAAAGAAGAAGAATAAGTATTCCACCTAACACCCACCGAAGCGTAATACCCATTTGAAAACGCCACGCTTCACCCTCTACGTTAAAATGAAACACCTGTGGGCTTATCCGGGAGGCAGCGTCTTGCACCTGTTCTGCAAGGGCACAATTATTCTGAATGTTGAGCTGCATCTCCCTGTGAATAATATAGAGTGCCGGGATTACCGGGTCACTGGGTGAAAACTGAAATCCATACTCTTTAAGAAGGAAGGCACAGTATGATCGCAATTCAATTTGCTCTTGGCTGGTCATGGCCATAGGTTAGAGATTTAGCTCTTCGATAGGTTTCTTAAAGTAGATTGCTGCGAATGGACCTAAGCCAGAGATACCTTTTCCATCTTTTAGTACGTTCTCCACTGTCCGGAGCGCGATTTCACCTTTGTCCTTTATCAGGTCAAAGTTGATTAAGCCAAGTTTGTTCTGACTGCAATAAGCAAGCAATAGAGTTTCCTGCTCCGGTGAACAAGGGTAGAATCCATTGAGCGCTACGGTGATTTCCAAAAATCCCTGGGTTGCTGAAACAAGTTCGTCAAGATATTCCATGGTGGCTTTGAAGATATTGCCACCGCCCACAACGCAGGTGAGTTGCAGTTCAATCTGGTTTGTGAGCAGGATTTCCGAAATCACCTCAATACCATTCAAGGCAAAATACTTTGGCAGTTGTTCGGCCACGCTGGCCCCGAGATCTGCGATAAATAATTCCTTGCTTGCTTCGATCACACTTTCAAAGAGTCCATTGAAAGCACCCCGGTCGATTCGCTTCGTGAGGGGATCCAGGAACGAGACTTTAACCGGCTTGCGATAGGCAAGTTGCTTCATCGTAGTGGTTGTAGCATCATCAAGGTCAAGAATTGCAGCTTCCGGATATTTTTCGGCAAGCATGAAAGCCAGTACGGATTTACCGGAGCCGCCTTTGGCCTGGGTAATAAAATGGATCTTCTTTGTCATGATCTATTCGTTTAGTTGAACATTAGCTATCTGAATTTCTGATATCACTGTCTTCTGCCTCTCGTTTTGGTTTGGTGCAAATCCTGAGTTTCCCTGTCTTTACGGGTCATCACCAGGTATTCATTCACATCTTTGTGATGTAGGTAGATTTTTGATCGGTCATTGAATGGAATCCCATTTTCCATTAGGACCGCTTTTGCATTCCCGGCTGCAAGGTCGTTGTCCAGGAAAAGGTTAACCTCCGGCTTTGCCTTAAGGATCGGAATACTACGGGCAATCAGGCGCAGGGAGTTTAGCACCAGGAAATCCGAGTCCTTGATTATGGACTTGATAATCGGCTGGTCAAGTTTTTGTAACGACAGAAAATCCATAAATCCTTCCGTCACTGCAATGCGATCTGAATTGTTTGTAATCAGGGAAATCCCTTTAGGGGTGGTTGAACCTTTGAACCAATGGTTGCGCAGGTCAAAAGCCCCGGCCACGTTCGGAAAGCCAATAGCTCTATAAATCCCTTGTCCGATTTTGAATTCAACTTCCTTACAATAGGTTTTTGCAAGATTCAAATCAATGCCGCGCCTGTTCAGGTAGTGAATCAGTTTGGGATTTGAGATTTCTGAGACGTTGAGGACTTCAATTTTATTTTCTTTTCCTCTTATTACAGGTTCTGGCGGGTGAAAAGAAAAGTGATTGTGGTTGTCCTTGTTGATCAGGTTTAGAAATTCTGAGAGTGAGCATCGATGAAGTTTCATACCCAGGTCTATGAGGGTTCCGCCTTCTCCGCTGCCATGGTCGAACCAGACATTCTTTTGAGTGTTGACTTTAAAAGAAGGTGTACGCTCGCCCCTTGGGGGTGAATGATACCAGTAATCAGCCCCCCGGATGTAAGCCGGTTCAAATCCTGAACGGGATAAATACTCCACGATGGGAATTTGTTTGACTTCATCCAGGGTAAGTCGTTTCAGATTCATAAAGGTGTGGATGCAGATTCATTCAGCAGGCATACTGAACTTGCCTTTACCGGGTGATAAGAAGGAGTGTAGGTCAGATAGCCTGTCTTCTGAAGTTCTTTGAGTGTCTTATGATAGGTGGCATAGGAGCGGATGCGTGAGGCCCGCATTAATTCACTTCTGGAGATTCTAAACGGTTGATCAAAGTGGTTATTGATCCAGGTATCGCAGATAGCCAGTGATAAAGAAAGGTGAACCGGTTTAAGTCGTCTGTCAGAGACAATTTTATGCAGGTAGGTAGTAAGTCGTGCGTGGTTGTCCATCACCGTGCATTGTGATTGGACTCCATGAGTTTTGTAATATCCTCCTGCTTATAGTACACGATGCCGCCGATTTTCGTGAAGGGTAAGGAGCCATTGACGCGCAGGTTTTGCAAGGTTCCCGGTGAGATGCCCAGCTGCTTGCGAACTTCGGAAGAGCGCAGCCATGTTTTGGCGGAACCGCTTTTGCTGGTAAGGAGGCTTTTTATTTCATTGAAAAACTCGGTCTTGAAATCTTCCAGGTCTCCTTTAGTCAGCAGCTGGTCCCGCGACATGGATTGGCTCTGTCTTGTCAGAAATAAATTTTCTCCTTTCATCGTGTTAAGAAAGGAGACAAGGTGCAACCGTTTAAAACTTAAACTTCACAAGTACGGGCGAAGGTGGGGAAGGTATTTGTTTAGGTCCAAGATTATCTCTTCATGCATCGTTATTGTCGATCTCAATTACATTTTCACTTGAAATCATCATATTCTCATTTAAAAAATCTTTTCTAGAATTTGAAACACGACTGCTTTAATAATTTAGGCACTTCTATCATAAAATAGTGATATTAGAAATTACCAGTATAAAAGTAAGTATAGGATTTACTCCTATTAAGTAAACTATTGGTAATAGATCTTTAACAATTTAGTGAGAGAATTAAAACATTTGTGGATTACTATAACTATTCTTTAAGGCTTGAGGATATTCTGGATAAAATTAAGAAAGGGGGTATGCCTTCCCCTAAGGAATTAGCGAGGAAGTATGCTTGCTCAGAAAGAACTGTAAGGCGAATGATAAACTTATTAAGATCAAAAGGAAATGAAATAAAATACTGCAGAAAGAGTAAAAAATACTTAGTTAAGTGGAGTTAGGACAAAAAGTGTCCGCCAAATAGCCCTGATTTGTATTAACGATTCAGGCCTGATTCGGAGATTGAATATTTAATAACTAAACAAAATTTTATGAAAAACAAATTCAGGAAGATTCTGCTTGTACTTATGTTCCTAGTTTCAGGAGCGCCTGCACTGGTGTCTTTTGTGAACGAAGAGATGAAAGCAGACAATGAGGCCTATGCGCAAACTATGGGCTATTTCAGACTTGATGTAACCTGTTATTACATGCACAACGGTTCATTAAAAACCGGAAGCCAGTGTAATGTTTCTGGCACTGGCTGTAATATATTTCTAGCATGTGGTTGAAATAATCCATAAACAGCCAAAGAATAAGAAGGGGATTGATTCCCCTTCTTTTGGATTACAACTTATGTGCATGAAAAGAGATACAATTCAAAGATTACTAACCATTTTACTGGTCTCCCAGGTTTGCGTCTACATTATCAGTTGCAAAAATCCTGAATCTAAGTCAAAGACTACATCTATTGATTCTTTAACCTTAAAGCCTCTGCGAACCGTAAGAATTGTAATTGATTCAATGACTTCTGGTTTTTCACCTTTAGAATACTATTCTAAGGACACCTCCAAGCATTTATACCTACTGAATTCAAATCTAAACACCCTTCAGGTCTATAAAATGAGCACAGGCCAGCTAATTAAGGCTATTAGCTTTCCAGTAAATATTGGAACTCCAGTTCATTTCACTATTCATAACAGGGATACAATCTTCTTGGTTGATCCTCATCGATATCAATTATCAATTATCAATTGGAACGGCGACCTTATCAACCAAATTCGACTTATAAGCGACATAAACGACTATAAACAAGCCTTAATACATCCACCCCCACTGGCGACAAAAGACAAATACATTGCTAACCCAACACCGAGTAATAAGAATCCGATATATATAGTTGATAATCAAATATACATCGAATGTGTTCCTTGGATGGATCCGTTAAAAGCAGACTTTTTTCGCCTAGGGAAAGTAAAGATGAAAATTGATTTACGTAGTAATCAGATTGAATACTTTATGGGATTCCCAGACCTTTATAGGGAGAACTTACACTTTCCCACGCAATTTTTTAGCGAAAGTTCTGTATTAAATCGCACTGAAAAGACATTTGTCTTTAGTTTCCCTGCGGACCCCTATATCTATACTACTACATTGGATGGAACCAACATGAAGAAATACTGGGCTGGCAGTAAGTATTTTGAGGTGAGTAAGCCTCTCAATAGAAAAACTGAAGATAATATTAGGCACGCTGAACATGCGATTAATAATTTCCACTTCGAAAGAATATGCTATGATCCCTATAGAGATGTCTATTATAGATTAGTTTGGCATCCAGATACTGAAAAGCCATTTTCCTTCTCAGATCAAGGAAACAAAATAAGCATTAGACTTTCCATTATTATACTTGACTCCCAATTTAATAAAGTTGGAGAGGCAATGCTGCCGAAGGAAGTTACCAACACATTCATTTTTCCAACTGAAGCAGGTCTTTATATTCAAAATGGAATTGTGAAAGATGATGAAATGATATTTACTCTTTTCGATTTGACAATCAAATGATAAGGAGGATCTGGATATTACTAATTTTAATTAGTAGTTGTGACTCTACTTATTCAACCGAAGAGGCCAACATTAAGTTAATTCTAAAACGTTATGGACATGAACCTATATTAGATAAGAAATTCTATCTAGTATTTGCAGGGAAGGGATGCGGAGCATGCATTGAAATGACCAAATCATTTATAATTAATAATATTGATTCGGTTGCTGCTGATTTCATAGTAAGTAGCGATTCTGAAAAGGAGATAAATTTCATTTTCGATTATAAAATTAGAAATAGAAATAACTTTATTTCTGATCATTATAATTTGGGTGCATCCTTACTTACACTTTACCCAAAAATTTATTTTGTTGAGAATGGTACAATTGTGAAAGATTTAGAAATTAATTACAATAATGCAGAAGGTATTTTTAAAATGCTAAAGGAGAGATTTCGTGCTTCCGGAACCTAGCTGAACAAAAAATGCAAGGAACCGCACTCATAATAATGCACCCTGCAATTAGCCACGTAAATGCATCATTAGGAATTGCAGAATCATTAAGAGGAGCAAAATATCAAGTGGCGTATGCTGGGCATTTTTCAATTAGAGAAATGATTGATAGAAATAAATACCGATTCTATGAATTAGATAGTATGCCATTTGGCTCCGGCTATGAGCGATTTTATAATAGCAAAGAAAATAGAACTTCTTACCTTGATATATTATTATTAAAGTTATCTGATAAAATATATCACGATAGAAAGAAGGACCTTAATCACCTTGTTTCAACTCTAAATCCTGAAGCTATCTTTTTGGACCCCTTTCTAAGTACTGACTTCGTATTACTCTATGAATATGCTAAAAAACAACAAGCATGTATTTTCATATTGCAAACAATGTTTTCTACCTGTAAAGCAAAATATTATCCCCCGCTTTCAAGTAAAACAACCCCAAAATTTAACACCTATTCCTATTTATCTATTGAGACAGAATGGGTCTTAAAATATCTAAAGTTTAAATGGTGGCGAACGCTCCAAATGGTAAAGTATCTTGGCAGAGACGATTATTCAAATGTAAAGAGAAAATTAAAGAAACACATTTCATCAAGGAAGTACAAAATTGAAAATTTCATTCATCTCAATTATTCATTTACAAACCTTCCTGAAGTCATTATAGCGCCCCAAGAATTAGAATTTACCAATTCAAAATTGAGGGAATATCACTTTTATTCCGGGCATCAAATTGACAGAAGTAGAGTAGACCGTTCAGTTGAAAAATCATTTTATGAAACGCGTTGCCAACTTGCTCAGCAAAAAGTCAACCATGGAATTAAAATCATTTATCTCAGTTTCGGCACGCGTTACGAACTTCATCGTACTCCTATTTTAAATTTCATTGAATGTTTATTAGTTATTGCCACAACAAAAAGAAATTACAGAATAGTTATTACCGCTGATGAAGAACTTCAGTCACAAATTACCAATAAACCAGATAATGTATTCATTTACAAACGCGTAGATCAAATATCAATGCTGGAAATATCCGATCTTTTCATAAGTCATGGTGGTCTAAATTCTATCAAGGAAAGCATTTATTGCAAAGTCCCTTTACTAATCTATCCCTTAGAAACCATTGGTGATCAACCTGGAAACGCTGCACGTGTTGAATTTCATAAGTTAGGAAGAACTGGAGACTTAGAAAAAATTAATATTAAAGAATTAATTGCCTTGATAGATTCGTTAATACAAGATAACGTATATAAAGAAAATATTCGTAAATTCAATGAGCACTTAAAGAAGTACACTAGTGAGTATTTTATAAAGTATTTTATACAAGCTAAAACAACATATTGGTCGCAGGATTATGATAAAACACTTTCTAAATTATAGTCTAAGAAATTTACTTAGAAATAAATTCTATTCCCTTAGTGTTCTTTTTGGATTCGCTGTGGTTATGACAGCGTGTACTTATATGATTCTTTTTTATACACATGAAACAAACTCCGATCAATTTAATCGTAGATATAACAGAATTTACAGGGTCATAATGGAAAACCCTGTTTTTGGAGCTATGTCTTTTTCAACATTTTCAAAATCTGCCGATAAGCTTCGAACCAACTTTCCTGAAATTGAAAAAGTAACTTTCATTCAATGGATTGGCAGAGTGACACTTGGGTTACCTGATAGAACAATTAGCGAAGAAAGGATGTTGTTAGTTGATTCAACATTCCTTCAAATATTTAGTTACAATGTACTATTTGGAAATCCGAATCAGTGCCTTAACAAACCTAACAGCCTTGTTATCACTGAATCAACAGCGAGAAGAATGTATGGAAATAGTTCTCCAATAGGACAATCCATTCGATGGAATGATCTGGTGCTTGAGGTAACTGCATTAGTAGAAGACCCGCCAGGTAATTCTCATTTACAATTTGATTTACTAATATCAAATACTTCATTGCGTGAAGCGAATAATAGCGTTACAAATGCTACTTACATACTCCTTCACGAGAACGTCAGTCTAAAATCACTACGCGATAAACTTAATCATGAATCCTCCAGTTTAAGTGAATCCTTTGGCAAAATTCTAAAGTTTGATTTGCAATCTCTGGAGTCAGCTTATTTTCACAATTCAGACTTTCTTTACGATTTCGCAAATCATGTATTCAGATACCGAGACCATCGGGTGCTTACCGATTTTCTACTAGTAGCCATCATGATGCTAGCTGTGTCAATTTTTAATTACATAACCTTTTCCCAAGCTAAAGCCTCATATCGGAGTAAGGATATTAGCATACGCAGAATTTTAGGATCCACACGCTCACAAACTCTTATTTTATTTATTATTGAAGCGTTAACCATTTTGATCTTGTCATCCTTCATATCAACGCTCTTGACAGTACTCTTATTGCCTCAGTTTAATTTTCTAACCGACTCCTTGATTGAAATTGGTTATTTATTAAATGGTAAGGTCATTATTTCACTTTTTTTTCTAATTATCATCTGTGGCTTCTTGTTGGGAATTGTTAATTATTTTATTTTCTCCAGCTTAAAAACATCTGATTTACTCAGGGGGATCAAGATAAGGGGCAATCCAAAACTTATTTATTCCTTGTGCTTGCTGCAGTTCTGTGCCGCGCTGATGCTCTCTTACCTTACAATTATGATGCTAAGGCAAATAAACTATATGAATACTAAACCTCTTGGATTCAATAAGGAGAACGTAGTAGGAATATCCCTTGCTGAATTAGATTGGAATATTAATCCACAAACTATCAAGGAGGAATTTAGCAAATTGCCTGGTGTAATTCATAGCTCATTAAGCAGTGGTAGCCCGATATCTGGTAGAGGGTTTTACTCTGAAAGAATCGATGGTCAGGATGTACCGATAAATACAATTATCGGGGATGCTAATTACTCAGAAACCATAGGTCTGGAATTACTGGAAGGGAGATGGTTTGATTCCACTTTAAAATCTGATTCTCTTAGCATTGTGCTAAACGCGAGTGGAGCCAAATTATTCAATGTTGGGTTGGATTCATTATTCGGTGGTCTTTTTCGGGTTATAGGAATCACTAAAGATTTCAACTATTCCTCATTCAGAGAGAGAATTGGTCCAGTTGTAATGTACTATCGTCCCTATGATCGAAAATATAAATCTGATGCAATCCTACTGCTAAGAATAAGCAATACTACTAAGGATATGGGAGAATCATTAAGGAAGAAATGGCTAACACTTTTTCCAATGGCTCCATTCAATATGGAGGTTATTGAAGATAAGTATGAAAGTCTTAACCTAAAGGATACAAAGCAAGCATACTTATTAGGAGCTAGTGCTTTATCAACCATTCTAATTACAGTCTTTGGTCTTGCAGGATTATCATATTTTCTAGCCCAGCAAAAATCAAAAAACATTGCTATAAGAAAAATTTATGGAGCTTCTTCGGGACGACTCATAATAAATTCTTTTGGCTATGTGTTATTATTCATTACTGTATCTTCTGTGCTTGTATTTCCCATAACAGACTACTTAAGTCATGAGTGGCTATCAAATTTTGCATACAGAACCGAAGTCCCTTTCTGGCTATACATTATTATGGTTATTGCTAGTTTACTTGTTATTTGGCTATCGGTATTTTATCAGGTTAATAAGGTAGTAAGGGCAAATCCATCAGAAGTATTAAGAAATGAATAAACAAATCCGGGGTAAGTTGTATTCAATTTTATTGATTTGTAACGTTATATTTTTCCATTCAATAGGCCAAGACAAGCAAACTGAATATCCAGGCGGGTTACCTAAATTTTACGAATACGTAAAGAATAATCTAAAGTATCCTAAAGATGCAAAGCAGGCTGGGATATCAGGAAGGGTATTTATAGGTTTTACTGTAGCAGCTGATGGGACTATTGAAGATGCCACTATTGAAATTGTAAAGTCACTTCATCCTTCGTGTGATAATGAAGCTATTAGACTCATTAAAGAATGTAAAAAATGGAATCCTTCAATAAATGGAGGGAAGCCCGTTAGGCAGAAAATTGTTTTGCCTATAATTTTTGACTAAGTTCTTAAGAAACTATCATTTTTCCCTGAGTCCACTTCGGAGTTCTGATATCTGGGTTAACAGGCGTGTGTGTCCCAGAGAGATACCACGTTCAGTTAACATTCTCTAAAGAATTTCCGGAAATAGTCTTCATCTATTTGTCGATATTATTTTGGATCCCGAGGGCAAATAGTTGAAGACAAAGCGCCACCCTAAATAGTAGGTTAATCAAAGATCTCTTTCGATCGTTGATACGAACTAAACAGAAGAAGAAGATTTCTCTTTACCAAGATAAAAAGACAAACCTTGTATCAACAAACCTTAACCTCCAATCCCCATTTTAATACGCCATCAATAAACGCATCGCCATTCGAAAATGTAGATTCAGAATAAGGCAAAATCTCTACCATTGAGTATTTTTCATTGACCGATTTGAGCAATTTTAAGTTTTCAAAAATGTCATTGCCAAAGCGAGCAGATACAAGAAGAATTTCAATTCCGTATGAGCCTCCAACAATAAAATCAAAATGACAGATAAATGCCCGGCTGATTTGAATGCCACAGGCCTTACAATCCTTTACATAGGCATGTACAATGCTAATAGCAGTTTGAAGAGTGTACATTATTTGCTGGTTGACAATCCGAAGTAATGTGATTCCTTTATCGAACAGGTAGTAAGTATATTATTCTCGACTTTCCTAAGTTAGTTTGGACATGTTTACATGCTATTCATTCCTTAGACTATTTACAGGATTGGCATTTGCGGAGCTAACCGTTTGGTAAGCAATTGTAATGAAGGATAGCATGGAAACCATTATACCAGCATAAAGTATAAGTAAATAATCAATACCGATTTTATTAGAGAATCCTTCAAGAAATTTGGACGAGAGAAATGTGGATGCCACAGCAGCAATGATAAACGCAAACAAAAATCTTCTTCCGAAATAATTACTGAATAATAACGCAATTTGAAGAGCTGAGGCCCCAAATACTTTCCTGATCCCTACTTCCTTGGTCCTCTCCTGCGCAAAAATTAACATGAAAGAGAACAATCCCATTAATGAGATTGATAACGAAACAAGAGATGCTCCATTAAATATGGTGGAGATAGTTTGGTCACCTCGAAAAAGGTTTTCAAATTCCTGGTCCATAAATTGATATTGGAAGTCAAGACCTGGATTGATCTTTGAATTCATCTTGGCAAGGTAATCCAAGGCATCCTCAGTCTTACCTTTTGCAACCTTAACGATCAGAGGTCTATCTAGGTAAGGTTGGCAAACTATTATCAAGGGTTTGACACTGATTCCCGTGCTTTCAAAATTAAAATCTTTCACTACACCCAGGACAGTAAATTTACCCCACGATGCGTTCTCTATTTTGTGTCCTATAGGGTTATCTATCCGAAATGCCCTTATGGCACTTTCATTTAAAACAGCCAAGGGTCCGCTATCTCTCAATGCATCACCCTCGAGAATTTTTAAGCCAAAAAGGTTAAAGAAATTTTTACCGACCGACATCGTATTAATATCGCTGGTAGGCAAGTCAGAAGTAACCTTCCAGGGAAATAAGGTTGATGTGGTGGGGAAATCACCACGGTCATAATCCAGTATTAACGAAGTAGAAGTCAAGTTTGCTTCTATGTAAGACAATTGAGCATCACGTACCTGGATAGACTGGTGATCGAAGTCTGAACCCAATAGATTGACTTTGATAATATTCTCTATTTCATATCCAGGCTTTGAATTAATCATAAATCTCAGTTGTTTACCAACTAATAGAGACAAAGACAATCCAACAATAGACACACTCAATTGCGCAATCATTAATTTTTCCTTAAAAGAACTGAACACATTTTTCCTAAGGGTACCTTTTGTCATAGAAACTGGACTATCATTTCTTAAAAGTATTGGTAAGATCAGACCACAGAGAAATGATGATACTAGACCGATAATAATTAAAAGTGAAAACAAACTGAGCAAATGAGTATTTTGTATACTAATCTCTCGTTCAATAGTTTGCTGAAATGAAGGAAAAAGTAACAATACAAGGGAAATAGCAATAACTATGCTACCAGAAAAAAAGATAAGGGATTCAAAAATAAACTCGGAATAGAAATCCTGATTTTGACTACCAAGAATTTTCCTAATGCCAATATCTTTGAATCTATTGAGCAATCTGGAGCTGGCTAAATTTACAAAATTGAGCAAAGTAGCAAACAAAATAATTATTCCAGTAATTACCATAATCCAAACATAGTTCATGTTTCCATGTTCGTAACCAGTAAAATTCGAGTTAAAATACAGCTCAGAAAGTGGAAATGCTGCTGATTCCATTTCAATAAGGCCATCAGCTCCATAGTAATGTCCAGCCCCTCCAACAGTATTAAACCTTTGATTGAACTTTGAAATTTCAGTGTTCTTTAAAACCTGTATAAAATCTATTGGCATTCGTCCCCATGAAGTTTCAACTAAGTAGGGCACAAGGAATTCATATTTAAATGATGAATTAATAGGTGGATTCTTAATGACACCGATAACAGTCAAGTGCCTATTTTTCTGGAATATGAAATCAACACTTTTACCAATAACATCAACCGATCCAAATAATTTATTTGCAAGCCTTTCAGTTATGAAAATAACCTTACTTGAGTCATTTATGCCTTTGATCCCACCATTTTGAAATTCTATATCAAAGATTCTGAAAAAGGGCAATGTAACGCTTAAGCCATTAGATCGGAAAGTTCTTTCATCTACCGATAGCTTACAGTTATCAAGATTAACTGAACTTGAATAATACTCTATCTCAGGAAATGCTTTGTAAGCTATCTCATTAGGTATTGGAAAAGGAGAAATAGGGCGATATACCATATCCCCCTTAGTCCTACTTAGGACTATATGAATCTGCTCAAGCTTGCTGAACGAATGATTATATGAAAGCTCATTCACTACCCAAATAGCAATTAATATCAGGGCTACAAATCCTATAGTTAGACCAAACAAACTTGTGAAAGTGGATGATTTGGATTTAAGGATATTTCTTATTGCAAGCTTGATAGAAACATTCATTAGAAAAAACAATAGGTACTTCGAGTTTTGGAAAAGGAACTGAAAATATCAAACGCTGCCATAAAATAAATTAGACTCTTACAGAATTAAATAGTTGAGAATGTAAGCTAGCATTTGAATTTAAAAGTGTTTATTGTTTAATGACCATTTTATTACATGGCCGCCCTAGGAGTAACTCCTATTGATCAACAAAAAAGCTGTATTCGTAAATACATTGTGTAAAGAAGAATCAAATAAGTCTACATAGTATATGAAGTTTGAAGAAATATTCCCTCCAGAATTGAAACTTTACAACATTTGATCGAGAAAGGTCACACAGGAACTCCATCTCAAATATCACTTAGAACCGACTTCATTTTTTCCTTAAGGGCTTTCATATCTTCACTTACCTTCTTATCTAAAATTTTAGCATAGTGCTGTGTTGTTCGAAGATTCTTATGCCCCAGCATTTTACTAACTGTTTCTATTGGAACGCCATTTGTTAATGTGACAGTTGTCGCAAAGGTATGTCGGGCGGTGTGTGTAGTGAAGTTCTTTGATATTCCACAGGCATCCGCGATTTCCTTTAGATACATATTCATCTTTTGATTACTACAGACTGGGAAAAGTCGATCCTTTATGATACACTCTGGATAATCTTTGTATTTTTCTATTAACTCCAAGGCAGGAGGTAATAGAGGTATCCGGGAAGCAGATTCAGTCTTCTGGCGGTGGGTAAAAATCCACATTTCTCCATCTATACCTTTTGATATCTCGGATCTTTTTAGTTTGCTGATATCAACATAAGCCAGGCCCGTATAACAGCAAAACAAAAAGATATCGCGAATCTGAGCCACTCTTGGCATAGTGAATTCCTTTTTTGCAAGCATCCTCAATTCATCTTCTGTTAAGAAGGGACGCTCAACTTCTTTCTTTGTCATTCTAAATCCGGTGAATGGATCTTTCGCTATCCATCCGTTCTTAAGACAAATGTTAATAATCTTCTTAAAGTTAGTCAGGTATTTAATTGTGCTATTATGATTGCATTTGCGCACAGTTTTCAACCAAAACTCGTAATCAGAAATAAATTCATACTTGATATTATTAACGGCTATATCAGACTCATTAAACTTAAATTGAATAAAATGCAAAGTATGATCATGTGAAGTTTTATATCGTCTCCAGGTTGCGAATGAATATTGGCTTCCAATAAGCGCCTTTACTTGCTCGTTGTGTTGACGAAAAATCTCCAACAGCATCTTTGGCTTTGGCTTTTTACCATGCCATTGCCTTGCGAACTCTTCGAGTGTTAAAGGTTGGTCTAGGGACATAATTCGTCTTTGAATCGAATACACCTTTGCGCTTATTAAATTCAGGTACTCATTAACCTCCTTAGATTCCTTTGAGTTATCAATTAACCGACCTGCCGATGCTGACCATTGATTCTTATCGATAAATCTAGACATCGATGCCTCAAAACGACTTCCATCAATTGTTACCCTCAAATAAATAGGCACTTTGCCAAATTCATTGGGCTTCGTATTTTTTACAATGAAGATTGATTTGAGGCCTTTCATACAGTAATCATTTAAAATTTCGTTTTTTCCGCCACTTTTTCAAGATGTTCAAATTTTGAACATGCTGATTATCAATTAGATAACCATCAAATTCGGTGGACTTGAAAATTCGATTTCCAAGTCCACCGAATTTACCCCTACGGATTGGTGAAAATTGATCAAAAATGAATAGGTCCAAAAAGCAAAAAGCCCGAATCCATTACGGATTCGGGCTTTTGATGTTTGTTGGTTTTTGTTCAGTGGAGCTGCAGGGAATCGAACCCTGGTCCAGAGAAGATGAACGTGTACGTTCTACATGCTTAGTTGACTTTGATTGTCGGGAATCACAAGGCAGGCAACGGCCAAATAACTCCTTAGTTACTGTTGTCTCGACATCGTTGCGCAACAACAACGAGGCCCAGTTTATGCTGTCGACACTGCGGTTCCGGCACCGCTAAACAGAGCACCGGGCAATGATGGCTTCCACCGATCTTATCAGCGAATAAGCAAATCTAACCTTAGGTCAGATTAAGCAGCCATGGCGTAAGTATTCTCGCCACTTATAATTGTAGGACCATCTTTTAAGGCTCTCATCCCATGAGCCTGCATGCTGGCATACACCCCCACGCATCCTGTCAAAACCGGTCAGCCCCGGAATAGTACTTGAGTAGTAAGTATCAAGTATCAAGATTGCTTGGGCGGCTAAACTGGGCTTTCGGCACTCGCCAGTCTCACCCACATTCCATTTCGGGCTCAAACAAGCTGCCTCAATCCCTGCCGCAAATACCTCCTTCAAAGAACGAACATCAATCAGACAAAGGTACGGGAAAATAAGTTCCTAAAAGCTTAAAGCGGAAAGCTTAAAAGCTTAGAGTAACTAAAGCCCAGCTTTCAGCTTCTTTGCTTTATGCTTTCAGCTTCTTTCACTCCCACCCTGTCAATCACCAGATACTTCTTTTTAGAAACGGATTGCCGTGCCAGTAACTCAGCAATAAATCCCGTAAGGAAAAGCTGAACCCCAATGACTACCGCCACAAGCGCCAGGTAAAAAATGGGTTGCTCTGTTACATCGCGCTTCAGCGGAATTTTAGAAATGAAAACAGAATCAATTTTATCGTAGAGGATTTTTATGGTAAAGCCCAGGCCAAATAAAAATGAAATAATTCCCCACGTGCCAAAGAAGTGCATCGGGCGTTGGGCAAATCTTCCAATGAACGTGATCGATAGCAAGTCGAGAAAGCCACGCACAAAACGTTCCCATCCAAACTTGCTTACTCCATATTTACGCTCACGGTGCTCTACTACTTTCTCCGTGATCTTTGTGAAGCCCGCCCATTTGGCCATCACGGGTATGTAACGGTGCATTTCGCCATACACTGAAATATTTTTTACCACCTGAGAATGATAGGCTTTTAATCCGCAATTAAAATCATGCAAGTGAATGCCCGAGATTTTGCGGGTAACATAATTAAAAAACTTAGAAGGAATGGTTTTAGAAATGGGGTCGTGGCGCTTCTTCTTCCAGCCACTTACTAATTGAAATCCTTCTTCTTTAATAAGGCGGTACAATTCCGGGATCTCATCCGGACTATCTTGCAAATCGGCATCCATGGTAATTACGACATCGCCCTGCGCCAGTTTAAACGCTGTGTGCAACGCGGCCGACTTACCAAAATTGCGGTTGAACTTAACTCCCTTAAAAGACGAGTTGATTAAATTTTGTTTCTGAATCTCTTCCCACGTGCCATCGGTGCTGCCATCATCTACAAAGATAACTTCATAAGAAAAGCCGTGTTGTTGCATAACACGGCTTATCCACTGACTGAGCTCGGGAATGGATTCTTGTTCGTCCTTGGCGGGGATTATAACTGAGATGTTCATTCCACTTTTTAAATCACGTCCTCAGGCGGATTCTTTTTAACAAAGATGGAAGTAATTGAAGCCAGAACCGCGTAGATAATCAACCCAATACCATAGCCCATAGCTAATCCGCTAACCGAAAACTGATTTTCCGTACGCTTGCGGGCATCTTCCAGCGCCTGATCCATCTGATCGGCCGGCATACCAAAACTCTCCATCATTTTCTGAGCATTTTCCATGGCCACATCGGTAAGTTTTGCGGGAAGTTCCGGATCAATCACGGTGTACAATATCATGGTAAAGATTGTAGAAATAATTCCAGATATAGCCATCAGAATAAATCCGTGCTGAAACGCTTTCCCGTACGGTAAAAAACCACCGATTTCATTTCGGTAGCCGATACCGGCATAAATTGCCAGCCCTATAAACATAGCAAATACAAAAATTCCAAACTTCCAGTTGGCAAGCAACGAATAATCAATAGCATACGATACAATTGATAAAGCGATGCTGATTCCGCCAACGATTAAACCCCATTTAAGCGCGTGCTGAAACAAGGATGTGGTTTCTTTTTCTTCCATGATTTTAATTGGTTTTGGGTTGTCGTCTTAAAATTACTGATATAATTATGCTTATAAAAAAGCTCACAATAAAGCTTTTTGCAAAATAATCGAGGGCCAAATCACTCGCCTTAGTTGCCGGAAGACCATTTAAATTGCGCTCGTACGCTTCTTTTCCCAGTTGTTCAATTACTGCCGGAGCAATGGATTCCATTTGAGCCATTGCTATTTTAATATAGTCCGATAAAAACCGAGGCTCTATAACGCAAAAAATCCAGGTGAGTGAGGCTATGATCATGGCAAAAATCGCGGTAAACACAAGGTTACTAACCATGCCTTGTCCAAAAGAAAGCTCACCGTGCTGGTGGTAGTCGCGCAGCTCTTTTAACCCCATCACCATAAAAACGGTAAAGAGAATAATGCGAAAGTCGAAATAAATCGGGAACAGAAAGGGATGCTTGCCCATATTATAAAGAGCCAGCAAAAAAATAAAACCAAGCGAACCGGCAATTAATCCGTTGCGAACTGAAATAAAGAGTAGCCGGGGAGCCCGATTAAGCATCGAGCCACTGTTTTGAGTTGTTGAAAACGGCAGCCACTTTGCCCTTCAGGGATTGGCCGAGCCAGGGTGAATTTTTAGATTTTGAAAGATTTAATTCCGGAGTGAACGTCCACTCGCGGTTGGGATCCAGCAAGGTGAGGTTAGCTTTTGTATCTACATCAATTACCACGGGTGGTAATTTTAAAAGTCTGCGGGGCGCATCGGTTACTTTCTCAATCAGATCTTCAATCTCTACTGATCGCGAAAGTGACACGAGTTGTGAAGCAAACGTCTGGAGGTTGATCATGCCAAACTCGGCCAGATCAAATTCAAGAAACTTACTTTCATCTTCGTGCGGGGTATGGTTGCTCACCAGCACATCGATAGTCCCGTCTTTGAGTCCTTTTATCAAAGCATCCTGATCGGTCTTCTCACGCAGGGGTGGATTTACTTTATAGTTAGTATCAAAATCCGAAAGTACTTCATCGCTATAAAGTGGTTGATAGGCGGCCACATCACAACTTACATTTAAGCCTTTCTTTTTAGCTGCGCGAATCATATCCAATGATTTGGCTGTTGATAGTTTGGCGAAATGTAAACGACCTCCGGCATAGCCGAGTAATTCCAGATTTTTGCTTACGGCTACTTCTTCGGCAATGCGGGGCAATCCTTTTAACCCCAGCATGGTGCTTTGCGGGCCTTCATGCATCTGACCAAACAAATTAAGCCAGATGTCTTCCGGGTGATCAATCAACAGGCCATCAAACTTCTGAAGATATTGCAGCGACTTAAGAAAAATATCGGTATGCCACACCGGCTTTAGTCCATCGGTAAAGGCAATGGCTCCCGCCTGATTCAAATCAATCATCTCCGTTAGTTCTTCGCCTTTGCAATTTTTTGTAACGGCTGCCATCGCGTGAATCTGAACCAACCGGTTTTCATTAAGGCCAATGATATAACTTACTTCGTTTTTGGATTGAACCGTAGGGTAGGTATTGGGTAACACAGCTACTTCGGTAAAGCCACCAGCTGCCGCTGCCTTGGCTAACGAAATCAAATCTTCTTTTTGCTCATGACCAGGATCGCCTACATGGGCACCCAAATCAAACCACCCGGCAGAAAGGATCATTCCCTCGGCATCAAGTACCCGATCAGCACTGTAGTTTTTATCACCGATCTCTTCGATGCGGCCGTTTTGAATGAGAACGTTCTTCTTTTTTTTGTGAAAGTGTGATTGCGGGGATACTAGTAACGCTGACCGGATGAGTATTTTCATAATCAATTTTCCAATAAAGTAATTATAGCCTTCCGGGTTTTAGTCATCTTATCAGGTTTGAGATTACCTGCACTTGTTACTTGACAAAGGTCAAAATCAGGTCCTGGTAAAGGAATTAGAACGAGTGCTGGCGTGCGTTTAATAAATGACAAATTGGAAAAAGGAAAAGGAACAACTACACTATCTCCTTTTACAAATTCTTCCATGCTTCGTCTTCTTCAGGTGTGTCCCAATCACGCGATAGAACTTTCTCAGAGGCAAGATGAGTTCTTACTTCATCAATATTCTCAGGCGTCTTTTTGATTTCTTCAGATAAAATTTCCCGCGTGGACATTGTTCAAAATTACTTGAAAAACCTGATTAAAAGAACTTCTATTAACAGAAAGAGCAATGCCAGAACTACGGCATACTTCCACAATGGTGTACCCAAATATCTCTCTTTTATTTCATTGCTGAAAGTATCGGCCGAGGTTGCTTTAAAAATGGACACCTGGTTGCCTCCACCAAGAGCAGTTTTTACCTCCTCGCCCGTAAACTGATCCAGTATAGATTCGGTTTTTTCAAGGTTGAATGCCAACAGATCAAGCGTATCGCGCGAATGGGTTACATAATAAAATCCCTGGTTGACTGTGTACCTCGGAATCTCCAACAAGAGTCGATCGCCAAACCTGCGTTGTGAAGGCACCAGTTCCTGATCGCCCTTCATACGGGCGGGCTCCTCCCCGGCAAGACTATCGGCTGGTACAGTCACTAAGGATGAGGATAAATAATAGTATGGCTTGCGCTCTGCTTTTTTACCACTGGCAGCAATCCGATACATCACCGGCACAAAAATGGCATGCGTAGAAAGATCACTGATCTCGCGGCTAAGCGAACTGGCCATAACAAACGTATTGTTAAACCGCGATAAATAAGGTCGTCCATTTTTAAACCGGAGAATAGCAGACCGATCGGGACCCCAATCCAAAATCTTTTGAGCTTGCGGCATAGCCAGGGCCGCAGTCTTTTCTTCAAAGACATTTTCAAAGAATGGATTTTGAAAATCCGGTTTATCCAATTCCATCCTTTCAGACTTTTCAAGTTTCGTCAGTGCGGGTAACCCCAACAAATTCTTATACGAACCAAGTTCCGGTTGGGGACCAGGAATAACCAGCAGTGTACCATTGCTTCGATACAGTTGAATCGCAGCATTCAATGAATTGTCTACTTTATCAAGGCTGTTCAAAACAACAAGATCGGCATCATTCAAAACACTATAATCCACATTACCTGCTTCGAACGTGCGGAAATCGAAAAGCTCCCGATTGCCGTAAACATTTTCAACATGGGTTGTACGGGTATCCGGTTTGATCTCAACAATCCGTAGTCGCCCTGAATAATTAAGCGTAAAGTAAAATTCATTATCAAAGCTCACCGGAAAGTCGCTAAAGCTAAATACCACCTGGTTATAGCCTTTCAGTCCGCGCGATAAATCGAAAGACGTTTCTACAAAACTGTTGGGCTCTATGGTAACCGAAGAGGTGGCTGCCTGCACTCCATTAATCGTGAGTTTGGTTACTAACCCTTCAAGCGTGCGCGGGCCATCATTGCGAAGCCGAACGCGGATGGAGTTTTTTTCTCCGCCAATAATAAATGGGTTGTCGAGATGTATCGAATCGACAAACACATTGGAAACTTGTGGATACTCAACAGGCACGAGGCGAACCTGCCAGGCTGAGTCAAGCAAACTTTCATCTCCAAAGGTTGATTTCTGAAAGTCTGAAATCCAGAATACGGTATTGCCCGGTTCGCCAATTCTTTTCACTACCTCGTTAAACGAACGACTAACAGGCGACAATCGCACCTGCGAAAGCTGATCGAGAATTTCGGATTTGGATTTAAATGAATTTGAGAAGGGCGCAAAATCGTTGGTAAGAAGTTTAAAGCGCGTTTCGGCCGGAAACAATTCTACAATATCCCGAACAAAGCCAACTCCGGCATCCAGCGCACGAACCTTTTCGCGCACCGGGGCCGACATACTATACGAGTTATCTAAATAAACAACCAGGTTGCGCTGAGAAGTCAATTGCTCGCGGGCTGGCAAAAAAGGCTGGGCAAAAGCAAGCACTAAAAATAACAGGAAGAGCAAGCGACTGGCCAGCACCAGGTATTGCTTCAGTTTCCGCTTTTGAGTAGTCTCCTGCTTGATCTGTTTAAGAAAGCGCGTGTTGGAAAAAAATATCCGGGTTGTCTTCCGGAAATTAAAGAGGTGAATGATGAGCGGGATGGCCAGTGCGGTAAGGGCCCAGAGAAACTGCGGATAATTAAAACTCATCAGCACAAAAATAATCATTCAATTCATAGAAACGGGATTATTAAGTGGTTGTTCGTATGAATACACGAATGGTTAAAATAAAAAAGGCCCCGGTTTATGGGGGCCTTCGATCTGGTTTGGAAGATTTTACTTCTGCTTTGATCCGAGCATCAACAAATCGTTGACATTAATCTCGGTTACATAGCGCTTTTCGCCTTTGTCTGTCTCGTAATCTCTGTGTACGAGCTTTCCTTCCACACATACCTCAACTCCTTTCTTAAGATACTTTTCGGCTACATCCGCAAGGTTGCCCCAGATAATCACATTGTGCCACTGAGTGTCTTCCACCTTCTCGCCTTTCGAGTTCTTGTAGCTGTCTGTGGTAGCGATTGAGAAGGATGCCTTCTTGCTCTTACCAAAGCTTTTCACTTCCGGATCTTTGCCTAAGCGACCGATCAACTGAACACTGTTTCTTAAACTTTTCATAATTGTACTATTTAATTGTTAAACATTGATTTTCGAATTCAACCCCGGGTTTGTCCCGATTGGCCAACCTGCACTGCATTTCGGCTGGCTGGTGATACAAAGGTGCAGGGGCCGAAATGGGTTAGTCGTTTATTAATCAATTAGTTTCGGTTATATTCGTTTATAAACGTTTATAAACGGATAGCTAATCCCCTAAAATCCTTTAAAAAATGGCTAAAAAGGAAGAAAAAGGCTGCCTGGAGTGTGGAGGAAAAATAACCGGGCGGGCCGACAAAAAATTTTGCTCAGATCAGTGCCGGGTAGCGTACAACAACAAATTGAACCGGGACGAGACGGCCTACATGAACAATGTCACCAATATTTTGCGAAAGAACCGCAGGATTCTATTGGATCTGAACACGACTGGCAAAACCAAAGTGAATCGCGATAAGCTGAATGAGAAAGGTTTTGATTTTAATTATTTTACAAGCGAATATGTAACAAAAGACGGTGGCGTATACCACTATTGTTACGAGCAAGGATACCTGGCCATGGACAAGAACTGGTACCTGTTGGTAGTAAAAAAAGAATCCCCTAAACAACAACCTCTATGAGTAGCTGGTCGCTGCAAGGAAAAAAAGCATTGATAACCGGTGGTACCAAAGGCATTGGCCTGGCCATCGTTCGCGAGTATCTTGAACTGGGTGCCGAAGTATTGGTGATTGCACGCAATACAAAGACTATTTTAGGGAAGCTGAAAAACTCTGCAAACCTATTCACCTTTGAGGGTGATTTAAACAACGCAGATTTCAGAAAGGACCTTGCAAAAAGAGTTTCAGAAAACTGGGGTAAACTGGACGTTCTTGTTAACAACGTGGGTACGAACATTCGCAAGAAGTTTGTGGAATATAGTGATGAAGAAATTCGTCAGCTTTTTGAAACGAATCTTTTCAGCATGATGCAACTAACCCATGCATGCTACCCCTTACTTCAGAAATCGGGCCATGCCAGCGTAATCAATATAGCTTCCGTTGCCGGGATGGTGGATGTTCAAAGTGGCCCGCCTTATGGAATGACCAAAGCGGCTGTCATTCAGCTTACCCGACATCTCGCAGTTGAGTGGAGCGTTGATCAGATCCGTGTCAATGCTATTTCACCGTGGTACATTGAAACCCCGCTTACGGAACCGGTTCTCTCCCAACCCAACCGACTTGAAAAGATTCTCGCCCGTACACCTATGAACCGGGTAGGCAAACCAGAAGAAGTGGCCAGCCTCGCAGCCTACCTTGCCATGGATAAGAGCAGCTACATCACGGGTCAGAATATTTCTGTTGATGGCGGAATGAGTGTAAAGGGGCTTTAACTTTTAGTCAACTCAAAATTTCTTCGATTAGCTTTCGATAGGTATATCGCGATGAAAGCCATTGGCCAATTCATTGTAGGGCAACTGAACCGTTAAACAGCCATCTAAATAAACAGCCTTAATCTTCGTTGCATTTATGAAGTAGGGAATTGGTTTGTTGTAAACAATGTGTGGCACAGCTACAACCTGCCCCCGCGACTCAATCGGATGTTCATAGTAAACCATCAATTGGTTGTTATTAACCTTTACATGCATGTTATGCTCACCGATTCCCGGCACGCTCAATTCAATCTGACGATACCTAGGAAACTGAGTCAGCCTTACAACAGGTTCTGAAACACCGCCACCAATCGTGTTCATTACGTCAATGGTCTGAAGAATCTCGTCACTAATACTATTCGCTCTTCTCATAATCTTAAAACTTACCTTGACAATGTCAATCATCATTCCTAAATAGAAAAAGAGTCAAAAAGACAGAATAATGCTGGCTTTAGGTCAAATTGTCTATTAACACTGACGACTATGGCAACAGATTTCTTTAATATCGGCTATCTCAAAAATGGAAGTGAAATCCAACAGGAAGGATTTGCTGTGCTTGAGAAAACCAATATTCTGGAACTATTGAAATCCTTTGACGCAGTGCTGGCAGGCACACTGCCACTCGATATTTTTATTGCAGGAAGTGATCTTGACATTTTGTGTTATGCTCTTGATCTCACACTGTTTGAATCTTATATCGTAAAACATTTTTCGCACCATACAGGGTTTATGATTGATCGAAGTACTGTAAATGGTATTGAATCAGTGATAAGTGAGTTTCACGTATCAGGTTTTGATTTTGAAATTTTCGGTCAGTCGATACCTACCCGAAAACAAACCGCCTATCAGCATCTGATCATCGAAGAGAAAATCTTAACACTAAATGGTGCTGAATTTCGAAATCAAATTATAGCACTAAAGAAATCCGGATTAAAAACCGAACCCGCTTTTGCTCAGTTGTTAGGACTGGAAGGAAATCCCTACGATGCATTATTGAGACTCACTCTCTGAAACCACGTTGCATAAACGCCATCAATTTGTGTAGCGCAGTTGCAACAAGATGTTAATTTGTTGAAATCAGTTTGACTCCTTAGCTGCCTGCGCTACCTTCGAATCATGAATTCAATAAGTCTGTCGGGGCATGAGAAGAAATGGTACGACCTGGCATTCGCCCTCGGCATTTTTACGATTGTCTATAACCTGATTGAAGGTATTATCGCTACCTGGTTTGGCTTCGAAGACGAAACATTAGCGCTTTTTGGTTTTGGTGTCGATAGTTTCATTGAGATGATTTCCGGAATCGGAATTGTCTATATGGTAATGCGCATCCGGCAACAACCGCATAGCGACCGAAGCGGGTTCGAAAAAACTGCATTAAAAATCA
>JBEBJH010000238.1:0-7114 GCA_040079965.1 Cyclobacteriaceae bacterium | reverse complement strand
GCGTTACTCGTTGGCTTAGCTTTTCTTTCAATGAGGGTGGAAAGAGTAACAAATCAACACTGATAAGGTAGAAAGACCTGGCTCCGTTGTTAATGCCTAGTACGCGGACAAATAAAGAGTCATGCACGGTTTCAAAAACAGGCCGCATTTTGTAGCCTGCCATAGGCATTGGATGATCAGGAGTAATGGAAACTTTGCCCCAACCTGATTTAATTTTTTGAGTAGAAGAGTATACGGTTGGTTTAAGCGTGTCAAGCTCGCCCATCATTTGCCGGTAGAACTCTTGCTGTGCCAGTGGAGTGCGATCAAGTTGCCCAACCAACGAAAGAATGATTACAACCGCACTTGTAATCACAATGAGTAGCCTCTTCAGCCAACGGTTCATTGGCAGTTGACTTCTTCAGTCATTTATTTTTCGATGATGGTAAATTCTGTTCTGCGGTTAAGTTGGCGACCCGCCCGGGTCTTATTGTCAGAGATAGGTTTGTCGGGTCCATACCCGGCTACCGCAATCCGGGACTCATCTATTCCTGATTTTACCAAATGCTTCTTCACCGCCTCAGCCCTTCTGCGACTAAGTCCAACGTTGTAAGGATGCGACCCCATGTTATCAGTATGACCGCTGATTTCAACCTTCACTGAACCAGCTGTTTTCATGATCTGCTCCAGGTACAGAATATCTTCAAATGATTTTGGCACCGCACTGTCATGACCAAAGTATACGTTCAGGGTTCGTCTGTAATTCACTGCGATTTTATCAAGATAGATCGTGTCGCTAAGCACTGGATTTTGAACTGGGGAACCTGAGAAATAATACGAAGATGAATAAGGGATATAGTCATTACTCGACACCAGCAATTTATACCGGACTGCTTTGTTTGATAAACTCTTTATCTCGGTCTGATAGGTACCAGGCCTAACTTCATTAAAACGAATTTCTTCACCCTGAGCAGAAGAAAGATTGACGGTGGCAGGAAGTGGTTTGCGCGAATCTCCTTCAGCTACGTAAACCGAAAATTGGATGGAAGTGGGGCCTGTAATGACCGGTGAACTCACCACCACAGGTCTCGCCAAGGCTGGCGTTTCATCTTCCATAGCCAGGACGGCATCAGCAAAATCGGGTTGGGTATAAGCTGGCTCTTTCCAATTGCGAATGTCAATTTTGTAAATATCCTGCTCACCGATACCTTCCTGGCGCAATGAGGAAATATATGCGAAGTCTTCATCGCGAGTTAGTACTATATAAATATCATTTTCAACGGAGTTGATGGGATAGCCCATGTTGATAGGTTTTCCCCATACTTCCTTTTCGGCATTGTAAGCGCTACGGTAGATGTCAAGATCACCCATACCCGCGTGTCCATTAGAACTGAAGTAAAGATGCTTTCCACTGGCGGAAATAAAGACTCCATCCTCGTCCAGCTCGGTGTTAACTAGCTTGCCCAGGTTTTGAGGATTAACCCAACGTCCTTTAGTGTCTTTGGTGCACATATAAATATCGGTACCACCATACCCACCCGGACGATTGCTTGAGAAAAATAACTTTTGACCATCGGCAGTAATCGAAGCGGAGTTCTCAATGTATTCTGAATTGATCTCCAATTCCTCCGGATCGGTCCACATACCATCCGGTTTTAAAAACGAAGCAAGAATATCTCCGCCATTGGAGTCGTGATATAAGAGCATTTCCTTGCCATCGGGCGACAGGTTTACACTGGCATTATGATAATTGTTATTCAATGGACCCGATAAATTTTTAGCAGGTGCCCACTCGCCATCAACCTTACGACTAAAGAAAATTTCCTCATAATATTCATTATCGGATGCAATCCGATCATTCACGTTTCCTTCGGGCCTGCGGGTAGTAAATACCATAAAGTTTTCATCGGCATTGATGGTAGGGGCATAATCGGGCCACTCAGAATTCACTTTATCATTGAGATGTGCAATAGTTACATCCACCGGTTGAGACTTTATTATTTTAGCATTATTGCACTCAAATATTTTCCGGTTAACCTCATTAATCTTTTTTGATTTCTCATAGTCGAGCGAGCGTGCCAACAGGCGACTATAACGGTTGTAAAGTAATAGCGCGCTATCAAATTTCTCTGAATAATGATACGCTTGGCCCAGGTAATACAGAATGTCTGGATCAATTTTAGGATCTAATTGGTAAGCCTTTTTAAAGTATTCCAGCGATTGTTCTTTGCGGATCGTTAGCATGATCGAACGGCCTGTCATAAACTGTGCCTTGGCGCTTTTGGGGTTGGCCTGGGTGGCAAGCATAAACATTTCGGTTGCCTGCTTGCGATGCGAGTAATCAAAGACCTCCATTCCCATCTTGTAGTACTCATCAGAAAGAGCCAGCGAATCCTGTTGGCCAAGGGCTGGGGTAATGATCAGCAGACTTAAGCAAAATACGAGGGGACGGGGATAGAATAGAGCCATAGAATCAGAATCTTAACCAAAAATAGAGTTTTCGACACGCTTTGGGCTTTAAATTTATCGTTTTTTATTGATAGTTAAAGTGTCTTATTTTCACTGAGCGATGATCTTCTTCTATCTGTTTGTTCTTGTTCCACTCCTGGCTTGGTGGTATGTGCGTTGGAACGCAAAATCAAAGGTACCTGCTACCTTTCCAGCTTCGTGGCGGTTAATTCTTGAAGAGAAGATACTTTTCTATCATAACCTTTTGGCTGCTGATAAGATCCGGTTTGAACATGATGTATTGCGGTTTATTGCCCGGGTACGAATCACAGGGGTGAATACCGAAATAGACATCACGGATAAGCTACTGGTTGCCAGTAGCGCAGCCATTCCTGTGTTTGGTTTTCCGCAGTGGGATTATACTTTTCTTGATGAGGTGTTATTATATCCAGCCTCGTTCGACAGTCAATTCCAAATCAACAGCCAGGAGGAAGTAATCACAGGCATGGTGGGTAGTGGCACCATGGAAGGAAAAATGATTTTGTCGAAGCCAGCCTTACACCGCGGATTTGATACCAGCACAGACAAGCAGAATGTAGGCGTGCATGAGTTCATTCACCTTCTCGACAAGGAAGATGGGAGTATCGATGGCATACCGGCTACACTTCATGGAAAAGAATATGCTTTGCCCTGGTTAAAACTGGTGCGAGAAAAAACGGAAAGCGACATAAATGATTATGCCGCTACTCACCATAACGAGTTTCTGGCTGTGGCCGGAGAATATTTCTTTGAACGTCCGCAGGTATTGCAAAAGAATCATCCCGAATTATACGACTTGCTTTCGAAAGCTTTCAATCAGGACACCGCTAACACATTAAAAATAACTGACCGCGCAAAAAGTGAAATCGGACGCAACGATCCGTGTCCTTGTGGTAGTGGCAAAAAGTTCAAGAAATGTTGTCTGAACACCTGAACGTCAGGCGCTGTGGCGATACTTACCTTCCCAATCATTCATTTCACGAATCATTGCTTCTTCGCGCGGGGTAAGAGTTTCTTTGTTAACCACTGCCTGATGCTGAGTAAGGGATGTAAAAAATTGCAATCGATATTTAAAGACTGTTTTACTTCCAATAGCCTTTTTGAGATCCCGCAAGGGAAGATTCTCGTCTACCCAGACCAGGAATAAATTTTCATCAGCATCGCTACCTGGTAAAAAAGAAATCTCTGAACTCTCCAGATTTTGAAGAACCTCTTCCTTGAAATCCGGTTTCCCGGTAATATATAATGTTGTCCAAGCCATACTTTCTCTGTTAGGTCCGCAGCAAGACCGATACTTAATTCTGTCAGGTTAATGATTTTCAGAACAAACCTTGGGGCCACTCAAGTTTAAAAAATTTTTCTATTAGGTTCGTGGCCAGCTCTTTATCTGCGAACTGAGGAGATAACGGACATTGGGTGCAATAAGTTGCATTAAATTAAATGTAAGAGTAGGAAAGACAATCAATCATTCATCCAAACCAGAAACGATACCATTACCAACTGGTCGCTTAAGTATTGAATAATGGGTTCTTCCGGGTCGAACTGATTCCCATACTTTTTGCGAATAGCCTTCAGTTCTTCATCGGTTACCCACTCAGTTGTAATTAATTTATGGGTAGGATCTACTTTCTTTTTAATCGTGACTAAGATTCGTTTCATAATCCGTGGCATTATCTAATCAAGACTACCACTAATATCTGGTACGCAAAATGATATTTATCAGGTTTAGCAATCGGTTGAGATTCCTAAATAACGAACACTTTCTAATTACCTGATTCTTGCTAAAATGTGCCACCTAAGGTATTTCCCAATTGCAGTATTTATTCCCAATCTTGGAATCCATAATCTGATAATACCTTATTTTACTTAAAATACAGGTATAAGTCGCTGGCATGATTATCACATACTATAGGTATCATGAAAAAGAAAAGTGTGATTGCGGTTTTTGAAAATGATGCGCTGAACAGATTTATCTACCAGCGGATGCTTGCCCTGCAGGAAGAGAAAGTGGAGTCTTACATCTTTACCAGTGCAGAAGAAGGCCTTGAGGTAGCCAAACACGTATCTTTTGATATAGCTTTTATTGATCTTCACTTTCAAGGGATGCACAAGGGAATTGAAGTTGCAAGAAAGCTAAAGACCGTTTCTGATAAAACTATTTTGGTTGGTATGACAACGCTGATTCAGAAAGGTGATACCGAACTCACGACTGCTGAAGGTTTTGTTGCTTGCCTTGAAAAACCCTTACCGTTTTATGATGTTGATAAACTGTTTAGTGATATTGGTCGTTGACTGTTAAACTTTAGGCAGATTACTTTTGTGCGCGGTACTGTGGGCTACCTCCATAGAAACAAGACGGGCGATCATAATTACAGGATACAATAGGCCAATCATACCTTGCGCAATAACAAATGATTTGGCAATGGGACCGATCGGTATCATGTCGCCATAGCCAAGCGTAGTCATGGTGACAAAACTAAAGTACAGAAATTGCGAAAAGGAAGTTTGGAGTGGCCGTGTGAGATCGGTACTTGCAAACGAGGTAGGGATTAATGATTCAATGAGCGTGTAGAGAAAGGCATACACGATTCCAATTATTATAAATACAATGATCGAACCCTGGATGCGATAGAAGTTGACGGGCCCATCTTTAAAAATGTGGAAGACAACCATTCGGCCCAGCAGTACAAAGAACATGATGGAAACTACATAGCTGGCCAGTAGAATCCATTCGCTATCAGAAAAGAAACTAATAATGCGAACCGAGCACGTCAGGAGGGCAATTGTGATAAAGATAATTTGCCTTCGCCACCGGGTTAACACGGCAAATACACCAGAAAGAATAATCAGATAGAATAGAAAATCGCTAATGATGAAACCCCACCATCGGTACGTTGGCATAGGCATCCATACAAATAAGGAGAGCGACAAGTAGATCAGTAACGCCTTGAGGCTACGTTCATGATTCCAGAATTCATGATTAATCTGTAGCAGGCGTTTTAACATGGAGTTGAAGTAGGACCTAAAGTAACTCCTGCCAGTTTGATTAAAGAATGACATCGGTCAGCTTACCAGATTTTCTGAACTCAACGGATATTGACCCAAATGATAAATAAATACTTTTTTGTATTTTGGTCTACCCAAAACCCTATTCCTCTATGAAGAAAATACTAAAGTATGCAGGATACCTGTTGGCCATCCTGATCGTAGCCATTGCCGGACTTCTCACGTATATAAAAGTAGCATTACCCGATGTGGGCGAGGCTGAAGATCTTAAAATAGATTATACGAAGGAAAGAATTGAACGCGGACGGTACCTGGCTAATACTGTTTCGGTATGCATGGATTGCCACTCGAAGCGCGACTGGAGCAAGTTCTCCTGTCCGCTAACCGAAGGCACGCTGGGTATGGGTGGCGACCGGTTTGATCAAAGCCTGGGGATGCCAGGTGTATTCTATGCCAGGAACATTACGCCTGCCGGAATTAGCCGGTATACGGATGGTGAATTGTTTCGACTCATCACAGCCGGTGTGACCAAAGAGGGCCGGGCCATGTTTCCATTAATGCCTTACCCATACTATGGTCGCATGGATAAAGAAGATATTTATAGCATCATTGCCTATGTCCGCTCTATTCCGGCCATTGAAAATCAGGTGCCCGATTCAGAGCCTGATTTCCCAATGAATTTCATTATCAATACCATTCCGCAAAAACCGGTTCATCAAGCTAAACCAGAAAAGTCCGAACTGCTTGCCTATGGTGCCTATATGACCAATGCAGCAGGCTGTGCTGAATGCCACACCAAAGTAGATAAGGGTCAGATTATACCAGAACTTATGTTTGGCGGTGGTCGTGATTTCAGATTTCCAGATGGCTCAGCAGTAATGTCGTCCAACATCACACCGGATAAAGAAACGGGCATCGGAACATGGACCGAAGAAATGTTTATTCAACGATTTAAATCCTATACTGATTCGACCTATACTACGCCATCAGTGGCCATGGGTGAATTTAACAGTATTATGCCCTGGACGATGTATGGACAAATGGAAGAAGATGACCTTGCGGCTATCTATGCGTACCTTAGATCGGTGAAGCCAATTTCTAATCAGGTAGTGAAGTTTACTCCGGCTACGAAGTAAGATACCTTGATTACGAATATTGATTCTGACCCTTATGTATAAGTGTCAGAATCATCTATTTTTTGCGAGAGGTTTTCCTTCCAGTCTCCAACACCTGCATGGTTTCGCGCACAGCGATTGCGGGTAAACCCGATTCTTCCTTGAGGAATTGTACGAGTGTAGCACGGTGATGTTTTGCCATGCTCCGAAGCACCCATGAAATTGCTTTCGTGATTAAGATTTCTTTTTCGGTTTTAAGGCGGCTCACATTTTGCATTGCCAGAGTAACTAACCGTGAATCATCAGACTTGCGGAAAGGTGAACAAAGTAACACCAACGAGGCTCTGCGCTTGTGAATGTTTTTGCTTTTTGAGAACTGAATAAGTTGCGGTCTCCATGTTTTCCATTGCGAGAGAATTTCCGAATCTGAATATCGGCCTGTGCATAACGAATCTACTTCCGCCCACCCTTCAACATAGTTGCGCCAGGAGTTGAATAATGTTGGATCAAACTTTCGTTGCTCAGGA
>JBEBJH010000237.1:0-7123 GCA_040079965.1 Cyclobacteriaceae bacterium | reverse complement strand
TAAAGCATCTGGTTGGGGCAACCCAGGAAGAATCCCCAGGAATTCATTGCGCACGGTAAGCGAGCCATCAGTCTTCTTTTCAATTCCGGCCGCAATGAAGTCGGCCACGGTAACTTCCTCCAGTGTTGTGTAACTTGTTTTCATCAGTACCGCCTTGCAGTCGATGGTAAATTGATTGGGTGAAAGTTCGAGGGGTTCAAACCCGAGCGATTTGATAATCACATGCGTACTATCAGTTCTGTTCAATTCAAAGTACCCCCCCTCATTGCTGATTGCGGATGTTGTGCCCAACTGAATGCTGGCGCCTGCTATCGATTCTCCGGTATCGGAAGATCGCAAGGTGCCGCATAGGATATTCGCGGACGTTCGAGGCTCACTAATGGCTATATACCGTGCATTCAATGACTGAAAATTCAGTCCGGTTTGTTGACTTAATACCTGCAATGAATTTGCAAGTGAGGTTCTGCGGGGCGGAGGATCAACGTTTACTTCAGCGATGCTTTTATCAGCAAAGGTGAAGGCTACATTAAATTGTTTCTCAAGCGATTGAAGTATGGTTCGCAGAGGCTGCTTGCCGGTATTCACCTGAGCCTGAGTGGTGAAAGCGATTAATAGTATTCCTGTTAGAAAAGCGCCTGCATGTTTAGTCACCATGAAAAACAATTTCTTTGCCATTGGCTTTGTAAGATAAGCCAAAGGGAACGGTAACTGACTGCAGGGCGGTAGTTAAATCCGTATTCGGAAACTTGCCGGTAAATGACTGGGTAACATCAACATCCAAAGTTTTTATTCGCACATCATACTGGCGTTCCAACTCATTGAGCACTTCGCGAAAAGGAACCCGCTGAAAGGAGCTTTCATTCCTGAACCAAGAAGGTGTTTCTGTCAGCTCAACAGGGGCGTCAGTAGCTATTTTTTCTATCTCGCGATACGATTGTTGTGCTGTAAGTTGCACAGGATCGCCAGCAACGGCTACCTGCACCCGGCCTTCGTAGCATGTTACTTCGTAGAAACCATCCCTGTCTTTTACATTAAACTGTGTTCCTAATACGGTGACAACCCCAGCCTCCGTACTAACTTGAAAAGATCCACCTTTTACCACTGCAAAGAAGGCTTCGCCTTCAAGGGTTATTTTCCTTTCAGCATTCCAGGTGTTTCTTGAAAATGAAATGCTCGACATTGCATTTAAGGTAACTACTGATTTATCGGGAAGCGCGATTTCACGGGTTTGACCAATACCGGTTTGATACAATTCTTCTTTAGCTGCGAAGTATGAGGTAGACAGATATAAATAGGAACCTATGGCAACCACCAGAACCGCAGCAATTTTCATCACCACCGACCAATTTAATTGCACCACCCTCGCTACTTTCTCTCTGCGCGCTTTTAGGTTTTCGTAAGCAGCATCTTCATTGAACGGAGCGGGTTTAAAAAGCAGCAATGCCCGGTCCATCCTTTGCAGGGATTTGAACTCATCCGTTTTTTCGAACAAAGATTTCTCTTCTTCATTCAATGTTCCGGCAAGCCACTTTTCTATATAGTCCTGGTTCTTCATAACCTGTTATCCTAACATAAAACAGTTGAACGACAAAAACTCCTACTTCAACTCCTAAAATTTACCGATCTTTTCTTGCAGGCTCTCCACCGCCTTGTAAATCCTCTTCTCCACCGCTTTTTGTGAAATGCCCAGGATCTCGGCAATCTCGCGGTGCTTTTTCCCCTCTATTCTATTTAACATGAAAGCAACCCGCTGTTCTTCGGTAAGTTCCTCCAGGGCCCGCTGCAGGCGATTCATGTATTCGGCCTCCTCTAATAAATAGTGTGGTGATTCGTGGGTTTGCGTTACATGATCCTCCTTTTGATAATTTAAGGCGGTTTTCTTCCGCGCCAAATCATTCAGCATCTGGTTATTGGCAACGGTGAACAGAAATGAACGGGCTTTGTCCGGACTTACTTTGCGGCAATTATCCCAAAGCCGGGCAAAGGCCTCCTGCATCAAATCTTCCGGGTTATTATCAGCACCGTATTTATAGTATAGGAAGTTGTGTAAGTCGCAGGAGCACTCCTTAAATATCCTGCGAAAAGTCGCATCCTCGCATACGTGTTGATCAGGTTCCATGTAAATCGACAGGCAATTTATCAGTTTAGGAGAAATACCCCACGATAGTAACCTGCAGGGGCAGCTATTTTGTTGAGACCAGAAACTATTTATTCTTTTTTTGAAGTACCGGTAGGAGTTTTGGGCCGACACCTGTTTTATGTGTAGTTCAGGGAAACTTGCTTACGAGAAAAATGAATAAAGTAGTAAAATATAGACTTACACTTTTTTTAACACTGGCACTCTTTGCAGGTTGCCAGGAAGAAAAAATTGAAATCACACTGCCACCCACGGATGCAGTCATCACCAAAATGTCACCTGCTGCTGGCCTGATGGCCCGTCTTGCCACTAAAGATGGATCCAAAGACAATATTCTTGATCAGGCAAGTTGTATATCAATTGTATTTCCCGTAACAGTAGAAATAGATAATAAAAACATCATCCTTAATTCAGAAGATGATTTGGACCAGATTGAAGAAATCTTCGATGCGGCATCGGATGACGAGGATGTCCTTGATTTCATTTATCCCATAAAAGTTACGCTGGCCGATTTCACGGAAATTCTTGTCGTAGACGAGGACGCTTTGGAGGATCTAATTGATCAATGCAAATCGGATGACGACATTGAATGTGTCGATTTTATATATCCATTAGAGATTAAAGTATATGATACCAAAAATCAGATTTCTGATGTCGTTACAATTACCAACGATACCGAGTTGTATAATTTTTTAAGGCTGCTCAATGAACAGGAATTGGTAAGCATTACTTTTCCAGTTAAACTTATCAAGGCCGATGGTACAATCCTATCGATTGACAATTACCAGGATCTGGAAGAAGCGATCGAAGACTCGGAAGATGATTGTGATGAAGATGACGACAATGATTATAATGACGATGACGCTGACGATAGCGGATTAATTGGCGCCCTTATTACCGGAATCTGGAAAGTAGATTCCTTTATAGACCCTACTGATCGCACGAACGAATGGACTGACTACATACTTACATTCAGTGCAGATGGAACCCTAACCGCAACAAAAAATACAACTACTTTAACAGGCACCTGGTCTACCGATGGAGATGATGGTGAACTGGAACTTACCCTAGCGTTAAATGCAAACGACCCACTGGATGACATCAATGAAGATTGGACGGTACTGGAATTTACATCCACGATAATTAAGCTCGATGATAGTGATGATGAAACCAGTACGCTGGTTCTGAAACAACTTTAAAAACAAACTAAAATAAATACTAAGCTATGAAAACAAAATTTTTTGCACTGGTGATGTTGGCGATGTCGATTTTGTGGGGTTGCAATGATTCCGGACCCTCCATGGAGGGCATAAAACTAGAAATGAAAGCAACCACTACATTGTCGAAGGTAAGTAAATCCGGCCGTGTTGCTGGTTCCGGGTACACGTTTGAGAAAGCGTTGGTGGGTGTAAGCGAATTTGAATTTGAGACCCTGGAAGAAGATGATACGGAAGACGATAGTAAAGGATCTTCAGATGATGGTGAAGATGATAGCGAAAAAGTAGAATTTAAAGGATCTTATGTGGTGGACCTGATTGCTGGTACTAGCAATCCCGAATTTGTAAATGGCAACCTTACACCCGGGTTTTATGAGGAGATAGAAATTGAACTTGCCAGAACGCTGGCCGATAACAATACCATGTTTATCGTTTTTAAATACAAGCCTGCTGCCGGTGATAGCGTAACCGTTGAATTTTCAACCAAAGAAACCCTGGAGTTTGAATTTGAAGATGACAATGGCTTTCAGATAGACGAAGCTACCCTTACTAATTTTCTGGTGCTTGTCAACCTGGATAGTCTTTTCGCAGGAGTTGACTTAAGCTTGGCAACGGTAAGTGACGATGGAGTAATTCGCATCAATGACACGACCAATTCCAACCTCGCAAAAATTGTAAAAGACAATCTTGATGATTCATGCGAAGGGGGAGAAGATGATGATGACGATGATGACATTGACGATAATGATTAAAAAAGACAGATATGCATAAGGGAGATCGTGTCATGCTTTTAAGTGGTCAGGAAGGAGAAATCATGGAATGCCTTGATAGTACCCTAAAGACCTATCGCATCCGGTTGCTTAAAAACAAGGAGATTGTATACTTTGACGAATCGAAGTTAAAATTAAAACGAAGACACTTTCTAAATGTGCTGTTGGGAAGAGGATAGAATGAAAGCCCCGCTTGTCGGGGCTTTTTTTATTTCCAACCTCGATCCACGATGTTCGAACCTCTAACGTCCAACCTCGATCCCGAACCTCCATTTTCGCTCCGAAAAGCCTAACAAAGGTTTCATCAAAACCTGATTTTTATCATAACCCGTTCCGGTCATTCTTGGTAACTCGTATTACCATAGCAAGTTATAGTTTGCTGTCACCTACATGGAAACGAACGACCGGGTTAATGTTATTATTCAATCGCTGGACACCCATTCGGCAGAGTCTGTAACATCAGGCTTGCAGGCAGTAAAAGCGATCAAGGATTTAACCCTGGATGAAAAATTAACGCTGACCAAAGCGTTTTCGGATGTTTTCTTTCATGTTCATCACAGTCGCTCAACCAGTCTGCCGAAACAGGCCGTGCGAATAGAAAAACTTATCGCCAAATGTGGACCTGATATGTTTCCCTTTTTATTGAAAGAAATTCTGGATGCCGATACTGAATCGGCAGTGTACTTTGGAAAAAGCCTGGCGCGTAACGGCCAACCGGCTCTTGAATTTGTACTTTCAAAACTGGATGAGTACCGCGAGCATGACCACGATCTCATTAATGTGTTGCAAGCGTTGGCCCTATTCAAAATCCCGGAAGTAGCTAAATCGGTGCCTGCAATTCTCTCAGTATCTCAGCATCCCAATCACCAGGTAACATCCATGGGATTGTATGCAGTAGGCCGTATGGTGCAAAAACTCAGGCCGAATGCGTTTAGTGAAGAGCTTAGGTCGAAGATGTTTGATGCCGTTTTCCGTTTTCTATCCAACCCACAAGTACTGGTTCGGAAAAACGCAGCGCGCACCTTGGGTAAAATGTTGCGCAAGGGATTACTTTCCAATGAAAATGAAAGTAAACTTTATAAGACTTTCCTGGCCATTGCTGGCCGCGATGAACACCACAATTGGGATCGCGCTTTTATTGTAAGGCGGGAAGCAGAAGATTTTCTTCCCTACTTCTGTCAGTCGTCACTTCATGTGCGTCAGTATTCGCAGAGCTATAAAATTCTTTCGAAGCGTTTGCTCTGTACCAATACATACCACTTCACCATCGATGCGCCACTGATTGCCAAAAAAATTGAAGGCGGTCAGTTTCTGATCATTCGCCCTCATATTCTTAGTGAACGCATTCCACTCTCTGTGTGCGGATGGGATCGCGAAAAGGGCTCGATCGATATTGTTGTTTCGGCCGTAGGCAAAACCACCACGCAAATCAACGCAATGGAGAAAGGAGATTTTTTTGAAGATGTGGTTGGACCTTTAGGTGAGCGCTCTATTCTCCCTACTTCACTTGGTACCTGTGTGGTGATCGGGGGTGGCTATGGAACCGGAGCCATCATTCCAACTGCCAAAGACATGAAAGCTTTGGGCAATAAAGTAATTGGCATTGTTGGTGCGCGCACAAAGGAAAGTTTGATCCTGATTCCTGAGTTGACCCAGGCTTGTGATGAAGTGTTAATAACTACCAATGATGGATCGGAAGGTATTAAAGGTTTTGTTACCGATGCACTATCGCACGTGCTCGCGAGCGAGAAAGTAATTTATGTGCTGGCTGTTGGCCCCGTTCCAATGATGAAAGCCGTAAGTGAGATGACGCGCTCCTTGAGCATCGCTACGTATGTGTCACTCAATGCAATTATGGTGGATGGCACCGGCATGTGTGGCGCCTGCCGGGTTACGGTGGGTGGTGAAACGAAATTCGCCTGCTTCCACGGTCCCGACTTTGACGGACATAAAGTGGATTTTGAAAATCTTACAAAGCGACAAAAAATGTTTGCAAGGCAAGAGAAGCTGGCTTTTGAAAGTATGAACGTTGAACGATGACCCAATGACACAAGCCCATGTTTTAAATAAGCGCGAACGTTCGATGATTGCACATCAGGAAATGCCACTTCGTCCTGCGCAATCAAGGATTCATACGTTTGATGAAGTGCCGATTGGATATACCGATGAACAGGCGCGTCTCGAATCATTGCGATGCCTGCATTGCACCACCCCGGCATGCATTGGTGCTTGCCCGGTGGGGATTGACATTCCCGGATTTCTCAGACTGATTGAACAAGGCAACCCGGGTGCCGCAGCAAAAAAAATCAGGGAGACTAATTTCCTGCCAGCCGTGTGTGGCCGCGTATGTCCACAAGACAAACAGTGCCAGGCCGTGTGTGTAGTGGGACGCAAAAATATACCGGTTGGCATTGGAAATCTTGAACGCTATGCGGCCGACTACGAACGCGTTAACGGATTATTCGAAATCCCTACCATACAAGAACCTACAGGAAAAAGAGTTGCGATTATTGGATCCGGCCCGGCCGGACTTTCAGCTGCGTACGCACTGGCGATACAAGGTCATGAAGTAACTGTGTTTGAAGCTTCGCACAGGGCAGGAGGCGTATTGGTATATGGCATCCCCCGTTTTCGGTTGCCGATAAAGGTTATTGATGAGGACATTCGCTTTCTTACTAAGCTTGGGATTCGCTTTGTGTATAACATGGTGATTGGAAAAATTCTGACGTTAGAAGATTTACTTTATCAGGAAGGATTTGATGCAGTGCTGATCGGAACCGGAGCGGGGTTACCGCGCATGCTCGATGTGCCCGGCTCAAATGCCAATGGTGTGTATTCAGCGAATGAATACCTCACCCGGATTTACCTTATGGAAGCGAATCGGTTTCCAACACATAGCACACCGGTATTTTCCGGAAAGAAAGTAGCCGTGATTGGTGCTGGCAATACTGCAATGGATGTATTGCGCACAGCGAAACGGTTAGGAGCCGAGCCCACCC
>JBEBJH010000236.1:0-7124 GCA_040079965.1 Cyclobacteriaceae bacterium | reverse complement strand
GATATGGGGTATGCGATCACATCAGTGGTTCGGGCCGGACAAGATACCGTAGGCCTGATAAGCAAGTATAAAGAGATTAGTGATTTTTATAATAAGAGTACCAGCGAGTACATTGATGCTACTTTTCTGAAAAATCATGATCAGAATCGAATTCTGAGCGAGTTGGATAACAATCCTGATAAAGCTCGTGTGGCCGCTGGTATTTTGTTAACCCTTCCAGGAACTCCGTACATCTATTATGGCGAAGAGATTGGTATGCTGGGTGTAAAACCCGATGAGTATATACGCGAGCCCTTCATCTGGGATGAAGGCAAGAAAGATGCTGAGCAAACTTCATGGGAAACCCCAAAGTACAGCACGGATCAAACAGTCATTCCACTTTCGAAACAAAAGAATGATCCAAACTCATTATTTAATTTCTATAAGAAGTTTATTAATTATCGAAATTCCAGTTCAATTCTAACCTATGGAAGTATTGAAAATTCGCCTTTGCAGGTTAGGGAAATGGTAAGCTTTATCCGAAAAAATGAAAATGGGGTACTTCTGATAATTCACAACATTTCGGATGTGGAACTCACACTAAAACGTGAGGGTGAATTAGCGGACTTTGATGAAATTGACTTTACCACCAATACGGGGGTAACGAAAAATGAAGATGAATTGATTATACCTGCCTATACTTCAATTATATTAAAATAATTCTTACAAACTTTTAATGGATGACAAAGGGAAAAACAAGAGTTATAATTGAAAATGTTCAACCCCTGGTAGACGGTGGGTTATATCCTGCCAAACGGACTGTCGGAGAGCGTGTGGATGTAACCGCATCTATCTATGGCGATGGTCATGATCATATTCGCGCTGAAGTATTATATAAGAAGCAAGAAGCTACCCAGTGGGAGCGTGTGGAATTAACCCCCACGTTTAACGATGAGTGGAAGGCCTCATTTTATGTTCCCGAAAAGGGTACTTACGTTTATACACTTCAGGCCTGGGTTGATCATTTTGATACCTGGTATGACGGATTTAAAAAGAAGGCGAATGCCAAGGTGGATGTCAAGGTGGAGCTTATGGAGGGCGCGATTTTAATTCGAACATTGAGCGAGTCCAACAAAGACCTGATCTCGGTAGCAAGAAAGTTAGAAGACACACAACGGTATCAGGTTGCCATTGACCTGATTCTAAGCAAAGAATTTGCAAAGGTGGTTCATGAAAATCCGCTCCGCGAGAATGAAACTAAGCTCAATCAGGAAATCAGTATTCAGGTTGAGTATACCAAAGCCAACTACAGTGCCTGGTATGAGCTCTTTCCTCGTTCAGCCTCACTGGAGTCTGGCAAGCATGGTACCTTCCAGGATTGCATTCGTTTATTGCCGCGGATTGCCGCCATGGGCTTTGACGTACTTTACTTTCCACCCATTCACCCTATAGGTAAAATTAACCGAAAGGGAAAAAATAATAATGTGCGTTCACTACCAGACGAACCAGGATCACCTTGGGCTATAGGAAGTGATGAGGGTGGACACAAGTCAGTACTTCCTGCCTTGGGTACATTGGAGGATTTTAAAAAGCTAATAGCAGAATCAAAAAAGTTGGGTATTGACGTGGCTATGGATATTGCATTTCAATGCGCACCTGATCATCCCTACGTTCAGGAACATCCGGAGTGGTTTAAGCAGAGACCAGATGGATCTATTCAATATGCAGAAAATCCTCCTAAAAAATATCAGGACATTTATCCCTTCAACTTCGAAAGCGACAATTGGAAAGCCTTGTGGGAAGAATTGAGATCAGTATTTTTCTTTTGGATGGAGCAGGGGGTTACAATCTTTAGGATTGATAATCCACATACCAAACCTATTCCTTTCTGGCATTGGGTAATTGCAGAAGTACAAAAGCAAAACCCGGATGTAATCTTTCTTTCAGAAGCGTTTACACGGCCCAAGGTGATGGCTTCGCTGGCTAAAGTAGGCTTTACACAATCCTACACGTACTTTACCTGGCGTGTTTCCAAGCAGGAATTAATTGAGTATGTAAACGATTTGGTATACGGTCCTTCGAGGAACTACTTCCGCCCCAACTTCTGGCCTAATACACCTGATATTTTACCGTATCATTTGCAAAATCAAGGTGAGAATAGTTTTATACTTCGGTATGCATTGGCGGCTACTCTTTCTTCAAACTACGGAGTATATGGACCTTCTTACGAATTCTATGAGAATACGCCCATCGAAGGAAGAGAAGAATACTTTAATTCTGAAAAGTATGAACTCCGCAACTACGATTGGAAACGTACCAATCGAATGACGGATATCATGAGCTTACTCAATAAAATCAGAAAGGAGAATGAAGCGCTTCAATCTACCTGGAACGTTCAGTTTTGCCCTATTGAAAACAATCAAATCATCGCGTTTCTTAAAGCGACCGATGATTTGTCTAACATAATTTTGGTAGTAGCTAACCTGGATACAAACCGGGGACAAAGTGGGTATATCCAGTTGCCTAAAGAGCGATTGAAACTAACGGATAAAGTGAATATAAAACTTCATGATCTGATTACAGATGAACATTACACCTGGACTCAGGATTGGAATTTTGTTGATCTTAATCCACACAAAATGCCTTTTCATTTATTTAAGTTGGAAATTCACGAGTCAAACATGTAACGCATGGCCCCATCTTCAAAAAATACGGAACCCCTTTGGTTTAAAGACGCGATTATCTACGAGGTAAGCGTTCGCGCCTTTTACGATAGCAACGGAGATGGCATTGGTGATTTTCTAGGACTGATTCATAAACTTGACTATCTCGAAGATCTTGGGATCAATACAATATGGTTATTACCATTTTTCCCATCACCGCTAAAAGATGATGGCTTTGATGTAACCGAGCATTGCGACATCCACCCGGATTATGGTACACTGGCTGATTTCAAACTGTTTTTAAAAGAAGCTCATCGCAGAAACATCCGGGTAATTACCGAACTGATCCTGAACCATACGTCAGATCAGCATCCCTGGTTTCAGAAGTCGCGCAGGGCTCGATCCGGCTCCCGGTACAAGGATTATTATGTGTGGAGTGATACTCCCGAGAAATATAAAGAGGCCAGGATTATGTTTGCCGATGAAGAATCTAGCAACTGGTCGTGGGATAATGAAGCGAAAGCTTATTTCTGGCATCGATTCTATAGACATCAGCCTGAGTTAAACTTCGATAACTCCGAAGTTCAATTGGAGATGATTAAAGTAGTAGACTTTTGGCTCAAAATGGGCGTGGATGGATTCCGACTTCCATCAGTGCCATTCTTATTTGAAGAAGAGGGTACCAATTGTGAAAACCTGCCCCAGACGCATGCTTTCTTAAAGCGATTGCGCAGTCACATTGATAAACATTACGATGAGCGAATCCTGATTGCTGAAGCCAATTTATGGCCAGAGGATGCTGCCCAATATTTTGGTGAAGGACAGGAGTGTCACATGAACTTCCACTATCCACTCATGCCACGGTTGTATCTTGGATTGAGAACGGAAGATGCGTATCCCATCATTGATATTTTAGAGCAAACACCTTCAACCCCCCCGAATAGTCAGTGGGCACTTTTCTTGCGCAACCATGATGAGATCGGACTTGAGATGGTGACAGAAGAAGAAAAGGATTATCTCTTTAAGGCTTATGCTACAGATCCGCACACAAAGCATAACCTTGGTATCCGAAGAAGGCTTGCACCGTTGCTTAATAATGACCGCAGAAAAATTGAATTACTGTACACCATTCTTTTCTCCTTGCCGGGCACACCCGTTTTATACTACGGTGATGAGATCGGGATGGGGGATAACATTTATTTAGGTGATCGTTTTGGTGTCCGTACGCCCATGCAATGGAACATGAACATCAATGCGGGGTTTTCGGTAGCCAATCCTCAAAAGTTGTACCTGCCCGTTATCAGCGATCCTGTTTACCGGTATGAGTCTGTCAATGTGGCTACCCAGGAGGAGAATCCTTCCTCACTAATGTGGTGGATAAAGAATGTGCTCGCCATGCGAAAGAGGTTAAATCTATTTGGTCGTGGCGATATCAAGTTCATGGATAGCTCGAACTCAAAAGTATTGTGCTTTGCGCGCACCTATGAAAAGCAAAGTATAATTGTTGTCGCTAACCTGTCACAATTTTCCCAATCTACTACGCTTGATTTAAAAACGTTCAGAGACTGCGATATAACTGAAGTGTTTAGTCAGAACCGGTTTATGAGCGTTGGTGAAGGCGATTATCCGATAACTATTGGTCCCTACGGATATTTTTGGTTTCAGGCTGATGCCTCAGAGAAGAAGGATCAGGGGGGTAGTACCAATGAGTTATTCCTTTACAAATCAGAACTCTCATGGGAGCGTGTATTTTCAAATTATAATGAGGTAAGGATACTTGAGCGTAAGATTCTTCAGCCCTTCATGAAGAAGTGCCGATGGTTTGGAGGCAAGGCCCGTGCCATTGCCAAGATGAGCATTCATAAAGTGATACCGCTGAAGGTTGAAGGCGAAACGCACTACCTTACTATTATTGAAGTACACTATGTGCAGCGCCTTCCGGAATTGTACTTTTTACCAATGTGTTTTGTGCCCTCCGATAGTATTTTCGATAAGGTTGAATATACAGCTCAAAGCGTAATTAGCCGTGCTGAGATACAAGGTAAAATTGGTTTTATACTAGATAGCAGTTATCATAAAGGCTTCCGCGATTTTCTCTTTACAGGCATGGACCGCAAGGTTCGCATTAAGGATGATGAAGGCACTCTTGAATTCAACAGTAGTGTATTTGCAAAACTCAATGCCGAAACCGTTGAATCGAAAATTCTGAAGGCGGATCAAAGCAACACCGCAATCATCTACAATGATCAATACTTCTTTAAATTCTATCGCAAGATTGAGCAGGAGATAAATCCGGATCTTGAAATTGTACGATTCCTTTCTGAGAACACTTCATTTCGAAATGCGCCCAAGTACGCTGGCAGCGTAGAGTACCGTGATAATGATGGAAGGACTATTGTATTCGGTCTTCTGCAGGAAAAGGTTGAGAACCAGGGCGACTCGTGGATCATGACGATCGATTCGGTAGGGCGATTCTACGAACGCGTAATGGCTAAAGCGAAAAAGGAAAAACTTCCTACGTTAGTTAACAAGGCTGCTATTAAGTTTGAGGAAGCACCCGAACTAATTCAGGAATTTATTGGTCGAGGTTTTTATGAGCGTGTAGTTCGGTTAGGTCAGCGGACAGCGGAGATGCACATGGCGTTGGCGTCCGATAAAACAAATCCTGCATTCGCCCCTGAGTATTTCACCAGTAACTACCAACGCTCATTATATTCGGCATTACGCAAATTAACCCGCGATCGTTTCAAACTTCTGGAACAATCCATGGATAAACTAAATGCTGAAACTCAGGAACTGGCACGTAAGGTTTTGGCTTTGGAAGATCAGGTGCTTGAATGCTTCAGCGAAGTGTATCAGGTTAAGATCAATGCAATCAAGACCCGCATTCATGGGGATTATCATTTAGGTCAGGTCTTGTTTACAGGCAAGGATTTTATCATTATCGATTTTGAAGGCGAGCCCGGATTTAGCTTTAGCGAGCGTAGATTGAAGAAAAACCCAATGAAAGATGTAGCGGGTATGATGCGATCATTTCACTATGCTGCCTTTGGAAAGATATTACTGAATGAGAATTATCGCGAAAAGGATATTGAATTTTTAGTTCAATGGGCAGAACAATGGCAACACTATGTAAGCCGGTTTTATCTCGGTGCCTACCTGGATCGATTGGGCCTAGAGAGCAAATTGAGTGAACAAGATGAAATTCTGATTCGCACCTATTTGATTGAAAAGGCTATTTATGAATTAGGCTATGAGTTGAATGGTCGACCGGAATGGGTGAATATTCCGCTGCGGGGGATTTATTATCATATGAATCGATATTTTCAAGCTAAGGAAGAAGGTAAAAAGAAAAACTAAAACTATGGGCAAAAAAACGGTTTCGAAAAACAAATCTGAGGAGCACGATAGCTTTAGCCTTCTTACAGATTTTGATATTCATTTGTTTAGAAGTGGCAAGCACTTTAAACTGTATGAAAAGTTAGGGGCACACCTAATGACTTTTAAAAAGCAACAGGGTACATACTTTGCCGTATGGGCTCCCAATGCCAGAAATGTTTCTGTTATTGGTAATTTTAATTCCTGGAATGCCACCGATCATAAATTGTCTCCGCGGTGGGATGAATCCGGAATTTGGGAAGGTTTCTTTCCCGGCATAGGAAAAGGAGAAGTCTACAAATATGCAATCCACTCGAATACGGGTGAGTATCTTGAAAAGGCGGACCCATTTGCTTTTTATTCTGAGATTGCTCCCAATACGGCATCAATCATCTGGGATCATGACTACACATGGCACGATAGTCATTGGCTTTCAGAGAGAAAGAAGACACGTGGTGAACCCAAACCTTACTCGGTATATGAAATTCATGCCGGTAGTTGGAAACGTAAGCTGGAAGACGGAAACCGGTCGTTGAGTTATAAAGAACTTGCCACTGACCTGGTTAGCTATGTAAAAGAGAATGGATTTACTCATGTAGAGTTTCTTCCGATTATGGAACATCCGTTCTTCGGCTCATGGGGTTATCAGCTAACAGGCTATTTTGCTCCCACAAGTCGCTTTGGCTCGCCCCAGGAATTTATGGAATTGGTAGATGCCTTTCACGAGGCGGAAATAGGGGTAATACTTGATTGGGTTCCTTCTCATTTTCCTGGCGATGCCCACGGCTTGCATAAGTTTGACGGTACTCATTTGTATGAGCATTCCGATCCGCGCAAGGGATTTCATCCAGACTGGAGCAGCTACATTTATAATTATGGTCGTGATGAAGTTCGTTCTTTCCTTATTAGCAATGCACTATTTTGGTTGGAAGTTTTTCATGCCGATGGACTGCGTGTAGACGCAGTGGCATCCATGCTTTACCTTGATTATTCCAGGAAAGCCGGTGAATGGATTCCTAACGAACATGGAGGCAATGAAAACCTTGAGGCGATCAATTTCTTGAAGGAATTCAATGAAGTTGTTTACGGTAACTTTCCGGATGT
>JBEBJH010000415.1:0-1665 GCA_040079965.1 Cyclobacteriaceae bacterium | reverse complement strand
CACAACTAATCTTAAAGCAAACCTGGAGGCCGGCTTAATGCACATCAGGACTATTCAAAAGGAATTAGGAGTAAAATATCTGATGCGTGTTTATCGGCAGAAGCCAGACTTTCGCTTTGATATTGAATTTCAAATTGGGAGCAGTTATCACTATGGATTAAATTTTGATAAAGCCATTGATTTCTATACCCGTTACAAACTCAAGCTTGATAAAAATCCAACCTACAAAGGAAAGGATCGGGTGGAACTCAAAGAGGTTTCGTATAGGTTGGAAGAATGTAACAACGGAAAAGAGTTTGTTGCAAACCCTAAACCTTTTTCCATTACCAACCTGGGCACTGAGATTAATTCTGAGTTTGATGATTATGCGCCCGTGGTGAATGCAGACGAAACAGAAATTATTTTTACAACCCGGAGAAGAGAAGGAAATCTAAACGAAAACGTTGGGGATGATAACCGGCCGTTCGAAGATATTTTTGTAAGCAAAAAGGAGGGAGGAAATTGGCAACCCGCCAAAAATGTAGGCGCTATTGTTAACACACGTTTCAATGATTCAAATATTGCTTTGTCGCCCAATGGAAATATTCTTTTTATCTATAAAGATGGCGTGGGTGATGGTGATATTTTTTCAAGCAATCGCCAGCCAGATGGCACATGGACCAAACCGGTTCCTTTGCCGGGTATGATTAATTCATCGTTTTATGAATCATCCATAACGATAACAAAGGACGAGACCACCATTTATTTTGCCAGCGAGCGTCCTGGGGGCTTGGGTGGTCTTGATATTTATTCCTGTACAAAAGACAAAAAAGGAGCCTGGACTCTCGTAAAGAATTTAGGCCCCAAAATAAATACAGAGTATGATGAGGAAGCGCCCTTTATCGACTACGATGGCAAAACGTTATACTTCAGTTCTAAAGGCAGGAAAGGAATGGGGGGGTATGATTTGTTTAAGGCAACCCTGATAAACGCAGAGAAGAAAGAGTGGTCCGAGCCTGAAAACCTGGGCTATCCAATTAATACGCCTGATGACGAAGTATTTATTGTAGGTACAGGTAAACCCAACCGGTTTTATTTTTCATCTGTACGGGCTGATGGAGTTGGGTACTCCGACAACTATCTTATCTCAGATGCAAAGAAAGAGCCTGAGGTTGCCAAGGTTGCTAAGAAGGGTGTTCAACCCATAAAATTTATTCTGGAGGTTGTAGATGCTGAGACAAAACAACCTGTGGAAGCCAAAGCGCGTATGCGCGGGAGAGATAATACGACAATTGGTTCAGCAGCTTTGGGCACTGGTACCTTTGAGTTTGCGATCATGTCAACCGTTCCGAAGGAGTATACCGTTTCGGTCGAGTTTGGAGGATACATTTTCGAAAATTTAAAAGTTTCACTTGGCCGGGCTACAGAAGAACCACAAACAGTAAACCGCAAAGTATTGCTTCGGAAAGTGGCAGTTGGCGAAGTCTCGGCTCTGCGCCATGTATTCTTTGACTTTGCAAAAGCTACATTGCAGGAAGACTCATTTGATGAGTTGAATATGATGCTTACCATGATGAAACAAAATCAGTCGATGCAAGTAGAGATTGGAGGCCATACCGATGACGTAGGCAGCGATTCATCAAATAAAAAATTATCACAACAACGGGCGGATGCAGTAAAAGCATA
>JBEBJH010000235.1:0-7166 GCA_040079965.1 Cyclobacteriaceae bacterium | reverse complement strand
GTTTTTGCTTGACCGCTTACAGAAGCATAATACTTTTCAAGTGCGGGCCCGGCCAATACTTTCTCAACGCAGCCGCTTTTACCGCAATAGCACGGTCCTCCGGATTCATCCAGAAAATTATGCCCCCACTCGCCTCCGATACCTTGTAATCCATTGATCACTTTTCCGTCTACCACTACGCCACCGCCAACGCCCGTACCCATTATTACTCCAAAGACTACCTTAGCATTGGGATATTGCTCTTTTGCAGCACCCATGTTTGCTTCCGCCAAAGCAAAGCAGTTGGCATCATTGGCCATAAAAAGCTCCGCACCTAGTAATTGCTCAAGATCCTTCTTTAATGGCCTTCCATTCAGACTGGTTGAGTTGCTATTTTTCATGAGACCTAATCCTGGGTCAAGCGTACCTGGAGTTGCTATACCAATCTTGGCTGGCTTGTAGCCCATGGTAGCCTCCATTTTATCAACCACTCTTTTAATCTGGCTAAGAATGTGGTCATAGCCTTTATGCCCTTCGGTGGGAAGCCGATCTCGAAAAAGTACTTGCGGATCTGATGCTGATTTTAATACAGCACCTTCAACTTTAGTGCCCCCCAGGTCAATTCCCCATAAATTATTCATTGGTAGATTATGAATTTCAAGTTAACAACTATACACACGAGCCTCCCATGGTCGAAACTCCTCTTGAGACTTGCCTTCCGGGTAATTACCAATTAGTCTTTTCGACAAAACCGGAATTACTTGGTTGGGTAAGTTAGCAACCTGATCAGAAAAATTAAGAACAATCAGCATTTTTTCTTGCTGACTTTCGCGGAAAAAAAGGAACAAAGAATCAACCCCGGAATCGAAAGGCCTGAAGGAACCGTAGGTAAGCACCGGGTTTTCCTTTCTAAGTTTGGCCATAGCACGAAAGTAGTTGAGAACTGATTCAGAATCATCCAGTTGAGCCTGTACATGAATGGTCGTGTGATTTGGATTTACAGGCATCCACGGAATACCTGTTGTAAAGTCAGTCTGTCTGGTTGAACTCCATTGCATGGGTGTACGCGCATTGTCTCGACCCGCATAGTTAACTGCCTTTAGAAATTCTGTCTCGGTAACTCCCTTTTTCTGAGCCTCCCGCCAGCCGTTTTGGGTCTCAATGTCTTGAGATTCATTTATCGTTTCGAGATGGGTATTGGTCATGCCAATTTCATCGCCCATAAAGATGAAGGGGGTGCCCCGCATAGAAAGCAATAAGGTGCATAATAGCTTTGACGATTCTGACCAATAGCGCTGGTCATTGCCCCATCGAGATACCATGCGTGGGAAGTCATGGTTCCCGAGAAAGACACTACCCCAACCCCTATCAACAAAGGCATCGTCCCATGTTTTAAAGACCTCCTTAAAATCTTTCATTGTCCAGGGGATAGGATCAAATCTACCTCCTGGTCCCTGGTCCATAAACATGTGGCCAAAGTGAAAGATCATATTGAGTCCATGATCTTTATCCAGGTAATCCTTAGCATTTTGTGGAGTGATACCGGGACCCTCGCCTACGGTCATCACATTGTAGTGGTTCCAGACCTTTTCTTTGGCTTCCCGGATAAACTCTTTAAGTCGCGGCCCATTCGCATAATACTTCCTGATGGTTTCGTTGAAGTCAGACGTATCAGTGTCTGGAAAATCTGATCGTTTCGAAATGGCAGAAATAACGTCCAGCCGAAGTCCGTCCACACCTTTATCAAGCCAAAACTTCATGAGCTTATTTATTTCATCTCGGAGGATTGGATTCTCCCAGTTTAAGTCAGGCTGCTTGCGCGAAAACAAATGGAGATAATATTCTCCTGTCGCCTCGTCTAACTGCCAGGCACTGCCCCCAAAAAAGGAAGGCCAGTTGTTGGGAGCACCACCATTTTTTCCGGGCTTCCAGAAATAATAATCGCGATAAGGATTATCCTTAGACTTCCGTGATTCCTCGAACCAAGGATGCTCATCCGAAGAGTGATTGAGCACCAGATCCATTATCAGCTTAAGGTTGCGTTGATGAAGTCCAGCCAACAGTTCATCAAAGTCCTGCATGGTGCCAAATTCCGGCTGAACAGAATAATAGTCGCTGATGTCGTACCCACCGTCATCATTGGGCGATTTGTATATTGGGTTAAGCCACACGGCATCTACCCCAAGGCTTTGAATGTAATCCAGTTTTTCTATGATGCCCCGAAGATCACCTATTCCATCACCGTTACTGTCTTTAAAACTGCGGGGATAAATCTGATAAACAATGGCTTCTTTCCACCAAGTATGGCTCATACTATTATTCTTTCAGGATCTGAAATGAAAGTTCTTCATTGATTAAAACTGACTACTTCCTGAATAGCCTGGTCTACTTCTACCCGATGCTTTTCCTTTTCTGACTCTGCCCAACCAAGTTCCTTTGCAAAATAATCAATCACGGCCTGCTTCCAACGCTCAATTTTAGGATGATTGAAATACAATAATCCACTTCTGCGGATTATAAAATCCAATGGCTTAATTGCCATTTCATGATGGATTGCAAACCAGGCTTTGGCAAGAATCAGATCACGCTCAGGCTGATCAGTTCGGTGCTTTTCTACATAATCTAAAATATGCAACACTTGCCTGCCATATAAATGAACGAGGTTTGTAGCCTCATTCCCGCGAAGGTTAAGTGAATCAAGTCGACTGACGAGTTCTGCTTCCAGTTTTTTTACTTCAGCATATTCGCGAAAGTCACCACCCGGTAAAATCAACACATTGGTTTTGCATTCGGGCAAATCCCGATCAGAGAAATCACGATCAATTACTTTATCAACCACACGCTCTGCCATTTTGCGATAGCCAGTCAATTTGCCGCCAGCAATGGAAATCAACCCAGAAGAAGATTCAAAAATTTCATCCTTACGAGAAAGTTCCGAAGCGGATTTCCCTTCTTCATGTATGAGAGGACGCAATCCGGCCCAACTTGACTCAATGTCAGCAAACGTCAACAAGGCATCAGGAAAGGTTTCATTCACAGCGTGCACTAAATACTGCGCATCTTCGCGGGTAGGCACCACATGATCTTTATCGCCTTTATAGTCTGTGTCGGTTGTTCCGACATAAGTAGTGCGCCCCCGTGGGATCGCGAAGATCATGCGGCCATCCGGTACATCGAAATAAATTGCTTGTCGGACCGGTAGCCGATGATAGGGAACAACAATATGTACTCCTTTCGTAAGATGTAATTCCTTTCCTTGCTTTGATTTGTTCGTGGATCGTAATTCATCAACCCAGGGCCCGGTTGCGTTAACTACTGTTTTTGCCGTTATCGTCAGGTCCGATTTTGAAATCAAGTCGGTTGCTTTAACACCCACAATCTTTTCATTCTCATACAGAAAATCAGTCGCCATTACATAGTTCGCAATACAAGCCGCTTTGGCAACAGCCAACTTTATGATCTCAATCGTTAAGCGCGCATCATCGGTGCGATACTCAGCATAGATGGCGCCCCCCTTCACATCGTCCGTTTTCAACAAAGGCTCATACTTCAGGGTTTGGGGTCGAGTCAACATCTTTCGCTGGTCCTCAGGTTTTACGCCTGCCAACCAATCGTAAATCTTCAAGCCAATTGAAGTCAACCAATAACCAAGTCCTCGTTTTTCATACAAGGGCAAAAGCATTTTCTCAGGCACCACTAAATGAGGCGCAAGCCTGTGTACAATAGCGCGCTCACTACCTACTTCTTTTACCAGAGCAAACTCCAGTTGCTTAAGATAACGAAGTCCTCCATGAATCAACTTTGTAGATCGGCTGCTGGTGCCACTGGCAAAATCTTCTTTCTCAATCAATGCAGTGCGTAAACCACGCGATGCTGCATCCAATGCAATTCCGGCACCTGTAATTCCACCCCCGATGATTAACAAATCAAAGGGTTCTCTTTTGAGCTGAGAAATATTTGTTGTTCTATTCAAACTTCGGCCATTTAAAATTCTAGATTCAAAATTTAAAAAGGACTAACCAATTTTGAATATTGAATTTAGAATCTTGAATTAATTATCAATCCAACCCATTGTACGTTGCACCGCTTTCTGCCACCCTTTATAAAGTTTAGCGCGGGTAGTTTCGTCCATGTTGGGAACAAATCGCTTCTGAATTTTCCGGTTTCGGACAATATCTTCTTTTTTCCAAAGTCCGATCTGAATGCCCGCCAGGTAAGCTGCTCCAAGAGCAGTAGATTCAATTACTTCGGGTCGCTCTACTTCTGTTCCCAAAATATCAGCTTGAAACTGCATCAGAATATTGTTGGCACAGGCTCCGCCATCTACTTTTAAACTTGCCAGTTTCAGCCCGGCATCTTCCTGCATCGCATTAAGAATATCTTTGGTCTGATACGCCAGGGACTCCAGCGTTGCTTTAATAATGTGATCTTTGCCCGTGTCGCGAGTCAACCCGAAAATGGCTCCGCGTGCATACATGTCCCAGTACGGTGCGCCTAGTCCCGCAAAGGCAGGCACCACATACACTTCGTTGGAGCCGAGCGCCTTCATCGCAAAGTATTCTGAATCTTTTGATTGATCAATAATGTGTAAACTGTCGCGCAGCCATTGTACAGCCGCACCTGCAATAAATACACTGCCTTCCAACGCGTATTCAACTTTTCCGTTCAGGCCCCAGGCAATCGTAGTGATTAATCCGTTTTTGGATTGCTGAATCGTTGAGCCCGTATTCATCAACATAAAGCAACCGGTGCCATACGTGTTCTTCGCCATCCCCGGTTCAAAACAAGCCTGACCGAATAACGCAGCTTGCTGATCGCCAGCAACCCCTGTAATAGGTATTTCAATTCCATTGATACTCCAACTGCCAAATACTGAGGCCGAGGGTTTTACTTCCGGCAAAAGTGATTTAGGGACATTCAACTCCTTGAGTAGTTTATCGTCCCACTTCAATTGACGGATGTTATAAAGAAGGGTTCGCGAAGCATTGGAATAATCTGTTACATGCGATTTCCCATTTGTCAATTTCCAGATCAACCAGGTGTCGATGGTGCCAAAAGCAAGTTCTCCCTTTTCGGCTCGTTGTCTGGCGCCCTCCACCTGATCCAGAATCCATTTTACCTTTGTTCCGGAGAAATAGGAGTCAATCACAAGGCCTGTATTTTCGCGGACATAATCCTTCAATCCTTTTGCCTTTAGCTCTTCACAAATTGAAGCCGTGCGCTTATCCTGCCAAACAATTGCATTATAAATTGGGCTACCGGTTTTGCGATCCCAGATTACGGTTGTTTCACGTTGATTGGTAATTCCAATTGCAGCAATTGATTTAAGTTCAATTCCATTTTCAACGATTACCCGCTGCAGCACTCCTAACTGGGAACTCCAGATTTCTTCCGGGTTATGTTCTACCCATCCTGGACTTGGAAAGATTTGCTGGAACTCCTGTTGCGCTATACCTTTGATGTCGCCTTGTTCATTAAACAAAACTGCACGGGAACTGGTTGTTCCCTGATCGAGTGCGATGATATATTTTGGTTGAGACATGACAAATTAATTTTACCGAACACTAAAAAATCAATTGATAGAGTAAGGCACCAACAATTCCCCCTAGTATAGGACCCGCCACTGGAATCCAAGCGTAGCCCCAATCAGAAGTACCTTTACCCGGGATTGGTAGAATTGAATGTGCGATACGCGGACCTAAGTCGCGAGCCGGGTTCATAGCAAACCCGGTAGTACCGCCTAAACTCAGACCGATCGAAACGATTAATAAACCCACCACTAATGGTTTTAGTCCATGGGTAAATTCATTCACACCAATAAACAAAATCGCAAATACCAATAATGCGGTAGCTATGGCTTCGTTCATAAAATTCGAAAAAGTATTTCTAATGGCAGGAGCTGTGGAAAATACGGCCAACTTCGTTGCGGCATCAGGAGTGTTTTTCCAAAAAGGTTTGTAATAAAACCAGACTAAAACTGCTCCCGTGAAAGCTCCTGCTAATTGTGCTGCGCAATACCCCGCTACTAATGGCCATTCAAATTCACCTGTCACAGCAAGTGCAAGGGTAATGGCGGGATTCAGATGCGCACCGCTACCTTCTCCTGCCGCATAAATGCCCATGGTTACCGCAAGACCCCAGGCAATACAGATCGCAAGCCATCCGGAATTTTCTGATTTCGTTCCTTTTAAGACGACACCGGCTACTACACCTTCACCCAACAAGATGATCAGCATGGTTCCAAGAAATTCTGCGAGGTAGGGGTTCATAAATATATAGTTAATGTCCTCCGTCTGAAACAGGCTCAATATCTTCGTCTGACCTGGTAACTTTTATAAAACCGGTTGCCAGGGATGCAAGTAATAATAGCAATCCGGCAAACGTAATGGCATTACCCGGATTCTCGCCCAGAAAATTTGTGTACACAAATCCAAAAGAAAGTGTTTGCAGAATCATCGGTATAACTATCATCATATTAATAATACCCATGTAAACACCATACCGCTCTTTAGGGATACTTCCCACAACCATAATATAAGGCACCCCCATCATGCTGGCCCAGGCAACGCCAAAACCTATCATGGGAGCAAATAGAAAATACTTATTCTCCATATGTGGAATAATAAATAAAGAAATGGCCGCGAATAAAAGGCAGGTCATGTGCAGATACTTGGCACTGATCTTTTTTGCTACCCACACTAATCCAAAAGCTGAAAGGAAAGTTACAATGTTATAAAATCCATTGACCAGGCCCGTCCATCCTACCGCCTCCTCATACAATTTTGGGTTCAACGAAGAAGATGTTTTCCAAACTGACTTCGCAATACTATGTGAGATAAATTGCCAATAGCAAAACATGGCATACCATTGAAACAAATAAACAAGCGCAAGCCGCCAAAGTACCCCAGGCATATCGCGGATAGCCGAAAATATTTCAATGAATGGAGTAAATACTCCTCGCGGATGTGCCTTCAATTGCTTTAACTCTTCTTCCGTGGGCGGGATCTCAGGCGTTGTGGATACTGACCACAACACTGAACCAATAGAGCAAATCGCGCCTACAAAGAAAGAACCAAATACCCAGTAAGGTATTCCCGACTGTCCATCTGATGTAGTAGTCTCACCCGTTATTAACTTCTGAAAAATGAAAAGCGAAATATTTGCCAATGTAATTCCTGTCTCTTATA
>JBEBJH010000414.1:0-1673 GCA_040079965.1 Cyclobacteriaceae bacterium | reverse complement strand
GTTGCAGATGGCCTACATGGATATTCTGAATAGTGGGTACGACCAGGTGGCGGCTATGCTAAAAGACCAACCTGCTTCGTTGGGCCTTCTTAACTTATTGCAACAAAATAATTTGTTAGATAAGGATAAGTATTTTGACTTGTACGTTTCAAGTGCCGAAAAATTTAAAACGGAATGGCCAGACTCGCGCTATACAAAAGATCTTACCGAGATGGTAGGCAAGATGAAGATTACAGCGATAGGTCAAGTGACACCCGAAATAGAAATGCCCAACCCGGATGGTCAGATGGTTAAGTTATCTTCATTACGAGGTAAATACGTGTTAATTGATTTTTGGGCAAAATGGTGTGGACCGTGCCGGAGAGAGAACCCGAATGTGGTAATGGCCTATAATAAATATAAAGCCAAGGGTTTTGAAGTGTTTGGGGTATCGCTCGACAGAACTAAAGAAGATTGGTTGCAGGCAATAGCTGAAGATGGTCTCACCTGGACACATGTTTCTGATTTGAAGTATTTCGATTCGCAGGCATCTAAAGATTATAACATTAGCGCGATTCCTTTTTCAATACTTATCGATCCGCAGGGGAAAATCATCGCCAAGAACCTAAGAGGGGCCGCCCTGGATAAGAAGTTGGAAGAGGTATTAGGTGCTATTTAAGAAATAAGAAAGCTCCTATCTGGAGCCTTCTTTCTATCGTTTGATTAGTTGTTTTTATGACCTACCACTACAAGTTCTTTATTTGATGAACCGGACGCGTCTCCATCTTCTATCTTCGTATCACTGTTTGAAAGTTTGAAAATCACCGGGATCACCATGCGTTGACGAACAACTTGTCCTTTTTGCTTTCCTGGATTCCATGGATCCGCAAGAGCTACTACCCTGGCGGCCTCTTCATCACAACCGCCACCAATTCCTTTCAGCACAACTACGTCCGAAATGGAGCCATCTTTGTTCACGACAAATTCAACAAATACCCGGCCTTCAATACCTTTTTGGCGAGCCTCCACAGGGTATTTTATTGTCTTGGCAAAATGACCCCAGAGTTCTTCCATACCATTTTTAGGTTCAGCAGATACTTCAACAATTGTAAATACTTCTCCATCGGTCATGGTCATATCTGCAAGCCTATTCGTTTGCTCACCCTTTTGCAGAATGACAAATGATTGTTCTTCAGTTTTAATTACATGAACGGAAACCAGCATTTTAGTGAATGCTTCATCTTTTTCCATCTCTTCCAGTTTCTTTTTCCCCTCATCATTCATCTCCATCACAACATATTCAGCTTTTGGGTCGTCTTGCTTTAGCTTAATCAATTCAGCTTCTACTTGCGGAGGTAAAATTATTGCAGTACTTGAGTTATCTGTAATCGTCTGAATGTCCTGCATCACCTGATCCTGGCAAGCTACCACAAAAAAGATGATCAAGGCAGTAGCAAATACAGTAACTACTTTCCATTGACTTATTTTTTTTCGAACAGTTTTCATCATAATAATTCGTTTTAAGGTGAAGGAATTGGTAAAATGATTGGCGAGTACATACCCGTGCGATTGTAACGCGACTTTCGCCAGCAAGCCGCAATACAGGTTCACATCCCGACCTTCCACCGAGCGCGCATCGGCTTCAAACTCATGAATCTGAACCAGGGATTTCTTATAGCTTCGGATAATTGGAT
>JBEBJH010000234.1:0-7180 GCA_040079965.1 Cyclobacteriaceae bacterium | reverse complement strand
GCCGTCTGATTAATGAAGCACTTACATTGAATTGAGGGGTATTGTCACTTGTCATGAATATTCACTAATTATGCCTGTCAATAACACTTCACTAATCTAGTCATGAATACATTTACGGAAGCGGAACTCAGCAATTTCATTAGAAATAAAATTGCGGTCGAACTTGGCATCCCGGAGGAAGAAATTGACCTCAACATCGAGTTCATCAACTTTGGCATGGATTCAGTGAATTCTATTTTCATCTTACAACACATCGAAAAATTTATCGGAGCAGATCTCAATCCGCTCTTATTTTGGGATTACCCCACCATCGAATCTCTTTCAAGATACCTCGTTACCACGTTCAGGAAAAATTAAATCCGGGCTCCTTTAAAATAGCCCATGCGGATATGATGGCCCTCGGGCGTATTGCCTACGTAAATCATATCAGCACCGAGCCATACTGCCTGCTTCCATTGCGCCTTGATAATTTCATTCTGCACGATAACCATAATGCCTACGCACTTATTCGATGTTTCCAGTCTACTGATTTCTGCCAGATGGTTCTTTGTGCGAACAATCATTTGCGTATCCAGAGCCGGAGCCCGAAATTCCGGATGGATAAAGCATCGATATGCGTAAACATAATTGTGAATCTGAGGGAAAAAGGTCTTCACAGCCGTTGATACACCGATCGCGGTTCCGCTTTTATCTCTTAATATAAGTACAAGTTCTCCTATTCTACGCTCAGCCTCGACAGTCGATAATCTGGCAGACTCCGTCCAAAGCTTCGCCACTTCAGTACCAATTTGTTGGGAAACTGGGCTTGTAACCAGATGAAAAGAATAATCACTAACAGATTTCACAAGAATGGCTCAAAATTTCAGGCAATCACACCACTAAATAAATCATATTTATTATATTTAAAGTGCGTTAATAGTTTACGTTGCAAATACTACTTGATGACCACCCTCTTCATCCAGATTTATCAGTCAGCCAGCGCCAAGTACGTCAAATTCAAAAGACGACTTGATAAAAATATTGCGAGTGGTCATTTCAAACAATTTACCAGGAAAAAACAGAGTCAACTTCTGAATAAGATAGAGCGGTTGCGTAAACGCGTGCTTCAATTGCAAACCCAGTTGAAGTTGGCTGGTGCAGGTGTTGCCTTAGGTTTATTACTAAACACCACCCCGGTTCAGGCTCAATCCACCTTAGGCCCATTTACAAGAAACTATCCTGACAACCCATTGCCTCCCCCTTTGCCGTATATGCAAAGGCCCAATCCTACCTATGTCGACCTGGACGGAGATGGAGACCTCGATCTGATAGTAGGTAAATATGATAGCATTCATTATTTCAAGAACTTAGGAACAAAGAGCAATCCCTTTTACAAGGAAGTTTATTGGGGGGAAATCGGATATCCTTTTACCAATGTAAATTCAACTATCTCTGGGAGAGATTTTGTTCCGGCTTTAGCAGATATTGATGGCGATGGAGATTTTGACCTGTTGGTGGGTAACGATGATTTCAAGTACCCATCCTACTTTGGGGAACTCTTTTTTTTTAGGAACAACGGCACTGCAACCAATCCGAACTTTGAGTTAGATGACACTAACAATCCCTTTGTAGATACGTATGGCGTTAAGTTTGGTACGATTAGGTATGCCCACCCAACCTTTGTGGATATGGATGGTGATGGCGACACCGACTTATACGTAGGCGGATATTATGATTCATCAACAAGCTACTTACAACTCCAATATTTCGAGAATATTGGTACCAAAACTTCACCAGTATATGAGCGAAAAACAAACAGCCTCACGAATTCGGTAAATGATATCAATTACAGTTATACCGCACCCATAAGCTTTGCAGATCTTGATAAGGATGGCGACCCGGATGCATTTATCGGGATTTATGATGAGATTATCTATTTCAGAAATGATAATGGAGTATTCACGAGTCAAAACAATCAACCAAACCAAAGCGGGCCCTGGATTCCGAATGCCAGCAGCCCTGGAAGTTCGTTAGGAAATCCGTTTGACGAGATTAATCAAAATCTTCCCGATCATTATAATGGCGCCCTCACTCCTACGTTTGCTGACGTAGACAATGATGGAGATCTGGATGTAACCGTAGGGTATGATCTCTATACTTACTATGGCAATATATATGACCTTCGGGTGTTATATTATTATGAAAATAAAGGCCAGGGTGTTTTAGAATTAAAGGAAGGATTAAGCAGCCCGCTCGATGGTATTGATTTAGGAGATGATGCGAATGCATCTTTGGTAGATATTGACAATGACGGAGACCTGGATATCTTAACCTCCGGGGGTGGCAGTTATACCTACTTTGATTACCAGTGCGAATGTACTACAACAGACTACTATACAAATAACAGACTATTCATCAATTCAGGAGGTGTTTTTTCCGAAACAACTGATCCTCTGCTCAATCCGATTGCCGACCTTCCTATTAATGACAACGCCAAAATTAAACTGATTGATGTTGATAGTGATGGAGACGAGGACCTGGTGGCACCATTTTTTGATTCTAATGTTGGACTCACCGGAAAGGTTCAATACTTTGAAAATGTAGATGGTGTTTTTCTTGAACGCACAGGCCCTGGCAATCCGTTTGACTTTATTGAATCGAATCCCTTCGATGAAGTAGACTTGGATTTAGGCGACCTGAATGGAGACGGGTTGATGGACCTTATTGTAGGGATAGAAGTATCTAAGCTAACTGCCTTTGAAAATGTTGGCACCATTGGGAACCCCGAATTTAGCCAACAACCAACCTGGGAAACAGGTTTCTATGGAGATATTTTTTTTGGCGCTAATCCAAAACTACTAGATCTCGATAATGATGGCGACCTGGATATTGTGACCGGTAAGTATACAAATATGTGGTATTACGAAAACATCGGAACATCCATTGATCCGGAATTTATTGAATACCGGGATACTGACTATACCAATGGCAACGCAGAACTGGTCCAGGCAATTAACAATCCCCTAAGAAGCATTGATGAAAATAATACGCTAAATCTCTATCCCAACTTGTATGATTTCGATGGCGATGGCGACATGGACTTGATTTTTGGTAAAACGGATGGTCAGTTTTCTTACTACGAAAATGACAACCCCGCTCCTGATGTTATTGTAAAGACATCGCTGAACTTTGCAGCAGCTTCCGGTGCTGTGGTGTTAGATGCAACCCTTACACTATCCGATTCAGATAGTGATTTAATCACCCGGGCTATTGTTGCTATCACCAATTACAGGCCCGGTGATGAAGTACTTTCTTACTCCCAACAGGCAGGCATGGAACTCATTACCGGCTCCTTTAACACAACTACCGGAGTGCTGACATTAACAGGCCTTGCTCCGGTTAGCGTTTATCAACAAGTGCTTAGATCCGTTACTTATCAGTTTATTGGAACGCCTCCTACCACCAGCGGGAGACTCTCTTCGGGTCGCACAAAGGACGTAACACTCAACCGATCGCTTACCATCAGCGTACTTGATCAGGATTTAACAAGCATTGTTCCTAAGGCACTTGCCGTTCAGATTTCATTCCCAGATCCAAATCAGCCTCCGGTTATAAACCCTCCAACTTCAATTGTTGGGATTGGAAAGACGGTGGATTTGGATTTTTCTTCCCTGATTAGTGATCCCAATAATAACCTTGATGCCGCTTCATTCAAAGTAATTCAGGATCCGGTCAGTGGCGCTACGTATACCATTACAGGGCTGGTGATAAAATTAGATTATTCCGGAAAAATCTTCGCAGGCCAGGATCAACTAACAGTGGAGATCTGCGATCTGGACGGAGCCTGTACTTCTTCTATTGTTACGGTAACCGTGGAAGGTGACATTATTGTTTACAATGGATTCTCACCCAATGGCGATGCCAGCAATCCCTACTTCCAGATTGGCAACATTACCCTGATTGAACCTCAAAATAAAGTAACTATCTTTAATCGTTGGGGCGATAGGGTGTTTGAGGTTGATAACTACGACAACAACACCAAACGCTTTGAAGGAAAAAACAATAATGGAAACGATCTTCCCTCAGGTGTTTATTTCTATCGAATCGAATTTTCAAGTGGACGCGAAGAGTTAACCGGTTATTTGACCCTTAAGAAATGAGTATGAAAAAAATTCTATTTGCTTTTGCTTTTGCGCTCGTGGCTGCCAGTGCTTACGCACAACAAGACCCTCTCTACGCACAGTACATCAACAACCCGATGACCATTAACCCTGCCTATGCCGGGTTGAATAATAAATTCAATGCGTCTGTCTCCTATCGCAACCAATGGGGAGGCTTCGAAGGTAATCCTACCACATTTAACTTCAACAGTCACATCTCCCTGCTGGATAATAAAATAGGCGCAGGCTTACTGGTGCTGCAGGACCAGATTGGAAACACGAAGAACACCGAAGTACAGGCCGCCTTTGCCTACAAACTACCCCTCGATGAGAATAATACCTTCAATTTTGGAATGCAGGCTGGCGTAATAAATTTCAGAAATAATGTGAGTGACCTTAACCTCGCTGACCCGAGTGACCCGGCCTTTTTGCAAAACGAAAATGTTACCAAACCCAATGTGGGTGCGGGTATCATTCTTAAAAGTGAAAAGTATCTGCTTGGGCTTTCTATTCCCCGCCTGCTTAATACAACCATTGACGAAGGAGGTCAGGAATTTCAATTATACAATCGCACACTATATATGTTCGGATCGTATGTATATTATCTCAATGAAAATATTCGCTTCAAACCTTCCGTGTTACTACGCGGGGTTAGTGGCTCACCCGTGTCGGTAGATTTGAATTTCAATGTGAGTTTCAACGAAAAGTATGCAGCCGGAATTTTTACCCGTAATTTTAATACCTATGGGTTGCAGGTTCAGGCCCGGTTAGCCGAGAAGCTAAAGTTCGGGTACACCTTCGAAATGCCTACAAACAATTCCGTTGGAACAGCCTTTTCTACACACGAGATCTTCCTTGGCCTCGAAATGCCAACGTTTAACTTTCACGATCGGTCCTTGTCCAACTTCTAAACGAGAAATTAATTCTGAACCATTTTACGAGGAAATGGTTTCTATAGGTGTACATGAAAGTAGCTGTATCCCGTAAGGAACATTTCAATGCCGCCCACCGTCTCTTCAATCCGGCCTGGTCCGATGAAAAGAATGATGCTGTATTCGGAAAGTGCAACAATCCAAACTATCACGGTCACAATTACGAGTTGGTTGTTACAGTGGTCGGCACCCCCGATCCGGCTACCGGCTATGTGTTCGACATGAAGGTGCTCAGCGAGATAATTAAAGAGCATGTGCTTAAACATTTCGATCACAAAAACCTTAACTTAGATACCTCCTACTTTAAAAACCTGAACCCTTCGGCAGAGAATATAGCAGTAGTGATCTGGCGGATATTGAGGCAGCAGATTGATAACCAGTACGACCTTAAAGTCAAATTGTATGAGACAGAAAGAAATTTCGTTGAATATCCGGCCCATTAAACCACTAGACGAAGAGTTTGACGATGATCACATCGTCACCTCGTGGAATACACCCTTGCGGGAGGATGCCTTCGTGCTCAGCGATGACGAAAAGGTAGAGCAGATCGAAAAACGCTTTCGCGAGATCATGGAGATCTTAGGCCTCGATCTTACGGATGATAGCTTAAATGGCACCCCGCGCAGAGTAGCCAAGATGTATGTGAAGGAAGTGTTCAGTGGATTGAATCCTAAGAACCGTCCGGTAGCACGTCTCTTTGAAAACAAATACAAGTACGATCAGATGCTGGTCGAAAAAGATATTACCTTCTACTCCCATTGCGAACATCACTTCGTACCTATTTATGGAAAAGCACACGTTGCCTATTTCAGTAGTGGCAAAGTGATTGGCTTATCCAAGATCAATCGGATCGTACAATACTTTGCGAAACGCCCCCAGGTACAAGAGCGCTTAACCGTGCAGATCGGCAAAGAACTGCAGCGCATTCTCGGCACCGACCATGTAGGCGTAGTGATGGACGCCAACCACATGTGTGTAGCCTCCCGCGGAGTAGGCGATACCAACAGTAAAACCGGCACCGCCTTCTTTGGTGGCAAATTCGATGAAGAAAACTTCAAGCGCGAGTTTCTGAACTACATCAATAGTAAGTAATGCAGGTATTGGGCATTAGGAATTAGGTTCAAACAATCTTCAACTCTAATACCCAATGCCCAATACCTATTTCCTAAGTCCCAACGCCTAATTCCTGTTTTTTTTGCTACTTTAGAGCCTCCTAAACAATCGATTTATGGTATTCGACTTAGACATGATCAAGGCCCTATACGCAGCGATGCCCGGCCGTATTGCCAAAGCCAGAAAGGTAGTTGGCAAACCGCTCACCCTCTCCGAAAAAATCCTTTATGCACACCTTCATGCCGACCAGAAGCTGGAGAGCTTTGGCCGCGGTAAGTCGTACGTAGATTTTGCGCCCGACCGCGTTGCAATGCAGGATGCTACGGCTCAGATGGCTTTGTTACAGTTTATGTCGGCCGGAAAGCCTAAGGTGGCTGTGCCTTCTACGGTGCATTGCGATCACCTGATCACCGCTAAAGTAGGTGCCAAAGATGATTTAACCGTTGCTAACACTGAGAGCAAGGAAGTATTTGATTTTCTGTCATCTGTGTCTAATAAATATGGTATCGGGTTCTGGAAACCCGGAGCTGGTATTATCCACCAGGTGGTGCTCGAAAACTATGCCTTCCCGGGTGGAATGATGATTGGTACCGACTCCCACACGGTGAATGCCGGAGGCTTGGGTATGGTGGCCATTGGTGTAGGTGGTGCGGATGCCGTTGATGTTATGGCTGGCATGGCGTGGGAATTGAAGTTTCCCAAACTGATTGGTATTAAACTTACCGGCAAACTCAATGGGTGGACATCCGCGAAAGATGTAATTCTGAAAGTGGCGGGTATCCTTACGGTGAAAGGTGGCACCGGTGCTATCGTTGAATACTTTGGTGAAGGCGCAACCTCCATGAGTTGTACAGGTAAAGGAACCATTTGTAACATGGGTGCCGAAATTGGCGCCACAACTTCTACGTTTGGCTACGATGAATCGATGAGCCGTTATCTGGTTGCTACCGGCCGTGCCGAAGTAGCTCAGATGGCCGATAAGATTAAGAGCTGTCT
>JBEBJH010000233.1:0-7214 GCA_040079965.1 Cyclobacteriaceae bacterium | reverse complement strand
TTGACCTATTTTGTCGCCTGCTTTTAATACATAGTTTGTACTCCCTGCGAAGGAGGTAATTACTACGGTTGCTCCCCCTTTGATTTCGTCAATTTGAGATGTTTGTTTGCTCCAATTGATTGTTGAATTCCAACTTACATTGGAGGTCTTTAAAACTGTTGCATTAAGTGAAGCTTGGAGGCCATTGGAGCTTAATGAAAAGGCATTGTCAAGAATTCGTCCAACTCCTGTTGAGGGTGCGGCTTCAATTTGCCAGATGGCGTTGTCTGTGCTTCGTTTCCAGTAGGTAGCAGAAACTGAAATTACTTTAAGCCAATCTCCCGCGAGACCAGAAAAAGTTATGTCAGTTCCAAATTCTTGCTCCGTAGAAACTTCCACGTCCAAACCTGGATTTGATTGGTTGGGACCATAATAAAGAGCACTAGATGATCCCAGGGTTCTGGTGGTAAGTGTTGGATACCGATCAAAAGGCTGAGGTTGGATACCGGCCTGACCGTAGGCAGAACGAAGTTTCCATTCAGTGACCGTTCTCTCAAGGCCGGAGTTCTTCCAAAAGTCAAGTTCTGAAATTCTTACATACGCATCCGCTCTTGGGAATGTAAAAGGCTTGGATCCACCACCAAATGCTGAGGAGTAATCACTTCTGAATCCGCCTGAGATTCCACCCCATTCACCTATTTCAAATCGTTGGCTGACCAAATAGCCATAGGTAACAAATGAAGTACTGAGATCACTTTGAATACTGTAAGCGGTGGCTTGATTTGCCGTTATTGGAGGGTCAAGAGGTAATCCAGTTCCCGAGGTAAAGAATTGTTTGCGAACGTCTTTCCTATAATCAAATGCAACCTGGGTAACGGATCTCAGCGGAAAATTAATATTGAAATCATTTTTCAAATCAAACCGCGCTGACGTTGTAGCAAGGAAATTCTGAAATGTGTTATCATAGTCAAAGGTGGAAATTTCACCGGTGTTGGCTGAGCCGTTATACCAACCTACCCAAGCGACCTGATCGTTTGAGTTTTGATTATCTGACTGATTTGAGGCGAGGTATTTAACAGATCTGGAACGATGATTAATCCCATATTTTAAATCCACATCTACGAATTTTGGAAAGGTATAGTTCAGGTTGAAACTTTGTAACACGTCAAGTTTATTGTCCTTGGTGTCATTATACTGTAATACATAGTTTGGGTTAGTTTGATTAACACCGGAGGCATCGCCATAATAATAGGCGTGGTTTCCATCGGTATCCTTTAAGTTATAATCGACAAATGGCCGGGCATTAAAAATTCCAAAGACCAAACTATTAAGACCAAAGTCCTGCTTGTTATAGATGTCCACGGTGTTTTTAGTATAGATCAATTGAGTTGTTGACCGCAGTTTCAAGCCTTGAGCCAGATTCATTCCGACGTTAGTGATTAGGTTAGTCCGATCATTATAGCCATCGCCCCGGAAATTGCTGTTTTGACGATTGTTAGAAGCTGAAATGCTGAAGTCACCAAATTTACTAGCTCCTGAAATTGACAGGGAGGCATTAGTCGTTGGAGCACTTACAAAAAATTCTTTTATGTGGTCGTGGTAGATTAGATTTCGATCGTAGGGTTTATTGATATTGACGGTTGGATCGATGTTGTTGAAGATAACATTTTCACTATAGACCAACGTACCAGGATCCTGGACCAATGGATTTCCGGAGCCACCGATGACTTCATTATTTGAATTGGTGACAAATCCGTGAAGGTTGGCTTTAGTCAGGTTTCCTTCATTTAAGAAATCATTCATTGCATAACTGGTTGTAAAATCGACGCTGATTTTACCCTCTTTTCCTTTTTTTGTAAAAATTTGAATTACCCCGTTTGCTCCTTGGGCTCCATAGATGGAAGCTGCGGAAGCACCTTGCACCACCTCGACTCTTTCCACGGCATTCAGGTCAAGAGAATTCAAGTTGATTCCAGCCATTTGAACACCATCCACCATGATCATAGGAGTGGTGCCCCGGTTAATTGTATTAACACCTCTTAAAAGGATATTAATATCAGCGCCTGGGGCGCCATTGATTGCCTGAATCTGGGCACCTGCTATTTTTCCAATTAATGCCTGGTCTATGCTTGCTGTCGGAGCAATTGGCAGTTTATCGCTGGTGACTGATTCAACTGAGATACCCAGTTTCCTTTTGTCGGTGGCCACTCCTACCCCGGTGACAACTACTTCAGAAAGTTGGGTGACATCTGCAGCCATTTTTATGGTAAATTCTGTGTTATTTCCAACAGGAATTTCCACCGTCTGAAGGCCGATAAATGAAAACACCAGAGTTCCCGTTGTACCTGGAAGGGTAAGTGAAAATCTTCCATCTACATCGGTGACTGTCCCCATCGTTGTGCCCTTAAGAATGACGTTTACACCGGGGAGTGATGAACCGTCTTCCTGGGAGGTAACTTTCCCAGAGATTAACTTATCTTGACTATACACCTGCCAGCAGGTGAGTATCAAGACCAAAGTCGTGAGTAAAGATTTTTTCATAAGAATTGGTTTAGTTATGGTTTAATTAGGAGTTCAAGATTGCATGTCACAAAAAGATGTGTAGCAGGTTCTTTAGCCCTTCTTCAAAGTTCTTTTATGGATGTGTGATTAAAATCAATCTAATTGGTGGATTATTATTGCTGAGCAATAGAAAATTGGTGGATTTTAATCACCCTTAATTGATTATATGATTAGCCTTGGATGAGAAGTATTAAAAAAAAGAAAACCCTCCGTCTGAGGGTTTTCCAACGTTCTAGCTAAATACCCTAATTATGAGTTAAAAGAATTTAGTTCAGGCGAACATTTTGAATTCCAAAGGTGAGTTATCTTTTTTGTTACTAGCCTCTACCAATTTGCAGTATTTATTGCTGTTTATCAGATAGGCAGCCAGTTGCCATGAAGTCCATTGGGTACCCGTACCGGAAGGTGAATTATTGCGATTGGCTCTTTTTCAAAATTATTTGCGTCAAGTAATACTACATCACTCTTTCCTGTATTTTCGTCAAACACAAAACTGATTACGTATCCATCTGATTCCGATTTTGAATTCTTTCGTGGGATAAATGCCAGCTCACCGGTGTAACGGCCTTTTCCATAATTGTGTAGTTTGTGGGATTGATTTTGCACGTCATACTGGATACTTTGAGCAAAGTATTCCGGTGGTTTAGAAGTAAAATGTTCTGGTAATAAAACGACTGAATAGCCGTGCCTATATGGCTGACCATTGATTTGTCCATTAATTGTTGGAAACTCAATTCTCCGGTCATCAAAATCTTTATGTTTTACTGTAAGGGTTGAAAGGTTTATAGATATTCTATGGAGGGAGGTGGGTAGGTATTGATAGGCGCGATCACTCTTTACAAAGGGTACGTCATTGTGACGAACAAGGTCCAGGTGAATTTGGTTGGATTCCTCAAAGCCATTGACAAAGTGCCAGACAAAAAACGGTTCGGTGGTTAACTTAACCGGAGGGCTGTCGATATTGTTTCTTTCCATTACATAGATTGATGTCCCTTTGTCTGGTTCCCATGCAAATGGGTTTTGTCCAGCCTTGGCTTTTTCCACGTTGAAAATTACAGGGCATACAACAATGATTGCATAGTGTGGGGTAATCACCATGTCATGAATGATTGTTGAATCAGGAATTTCAATTTGGGAGGAGCGGATCACTTTCCCATTTTTGTCCATCACATAATAAATCAAATAAGGAGCAGTTCGGGAATAGGAAGCAACATGTAATTCTTTTGTGACCGGATCAATTCGCGGATGAGCGCTTGGCCAGCGCATTTCTCCAAAGTTCGTACTTCCTACTGTATCGAGATTTCTGTCAATTTGATAAGGAGAACCAACATCATTGAGAGTAACTATTTTTCCATGGTGATAGATGATGTTGGTATTTGAGGTTTCTAGTCTACTGGCCAAGGCCTTTCCAGCTTTCAAATCATTCTTTAATCGTTCTGTGTAGATCCATTTATTCCGATATTGAACTTTTCCATGGTCAAAATAAATTGCATGGACCATGCCATCGCCGCTGAATGGGTAGACATAATTAACAGGAGAAAATTTGGGATTGGGGCCATTCCGAAGGAATGCACCTTCAATATCTGTCGGGATCTGTCCGGAGACTTTTAGGTTTTGAACTATTAATTCTTCAGAAACGGGAGCATTGTTGCCCGACAGAAATGGATCCTTACTTTCCGAATCCAGTTGGAAAGACCAATCGCGCTGTTGAGTATGAGAAAATCCATGCAGTGCCCCCCATGTAGAAATCATGCCTAGCATAGAGTTTTTAACGAACCTTCTTCGTGTTGTCATTTGTGTAGTTCTTATGGGAGTGAAAGGTAGGTTCTCAATCGAGCAATAAAATCAACCAAACTGCCTTATAAAACAATTGAGATTTATTCATTTTAGGTGAGTTGGTGCATTTTCAGGCTTCAAAAGAAAAACCAAAGATTCATTTGTTTGTAAAGCGTACTTCCCTTCTGAAATATTTCAGTTGCTGAAGACATTTTTATGCGGCGTATCAAGGCCGTTACCTGCGTTGAAGTTTATCAAATGGAATTTTTGTGTCTGCAAAGACTTGCCATTCCATTATTTTATCATCTTGAACCTTAGCCTTAATAATCACCGGAAGTTCCCAATGTTGAGAATTGCTTCCTGCTGAAGCTGTAGCAACAATAATTCTTTCGTCACCAAAGGTCATGATTTTCTGAACGTTGATTGAATAGTCAGGAAATAGTTGAAAGTAGTTGCGCCATGCCGACTCAAGTTGTTTCTTTCCTCTTACTTCCTTTCCCTGAGAGTCAATCATAACATGATCCTCGGACAATAAGGTCATCATGGACTCAACGTTGTGCGTATTAATTCCACTCAAATAGGTCTGAATAATTCCTGGTTCCGCTTTATTATCTCCAAAAAAAATAACCCAAACGATCAGATCCGGCGAGAATGATTCGAAGTTATGTTCTGCTTTGGCGGGTGCGAACAGCAAGTCTCCCGATTTAAAATTCACAGCCTTCTCTTCCATTCTAAATATCCCTGTCCCTTGTTGAACAATATAGAATTCGTCTCTCCCGTGAGGTTGTTGGAGATCCTGGCCGCGTGGTGCATAGAGGAAAATATTCAGAGATTCATTTTTGAGCACATGGGTGAACCGTTCGCCGACTTTTGGAATTGAATTGAACAATGAATCGAAATCTAATTTCACGAATGACTCCTGAGCATACGTTGCGCCATTCATAAAAAGACAGATCGAGAAGAATAGTTTGAATGTCTTTTTGTGAGTGGATAAGGAGGTCCGGATTCTAAATAATAAGGCAAGTAAATTCATGGCCAAAAGGTACTTACCAATTTGCGGTACTCAAATCAACCAAACTGGATGATTTTTACTTCCTAACCACTTTTGAAAAATCGGACAGTACCTAAGCACATTTCTGGAGATTAGTATGTATCTGATACTTACTAAGGAAGCAACTTGCTGAAGGGAGAGCCTATTAGGCAAGTCTTATCAAAAATCAACCAATTGGAAGTATGTTTCGCATGATGGCTTCACCTATTTTCGAATAATAACTAGCTCTATGAAATTCAGGATCATCAGCCTTTTGATTATTTCTACCCTTTACTGCCTGTTGGAATCAGAGGCGCAGGTTTTACAATCCGTTTCCTTGAACTTAAGGACTTATGGAGTAAAGATCAATGTCACAGACATGGATAAGGCCATTGATTTTTATTCCCGTCAGTTGGGATTTGAAATTGAGTCAAGAAAAAATTATCCGAACTTAGTTGAACTTAAAAGCAACGATGAAAACAAATTAATTCTAAACCTGGTCAGAAATCTTGTCGCTGAAGGACCGAAAGATATAAAGGCAGGGCTAACGCTACAGGTGAATGACTACGATAAATCGGTGGCGAAGCTGAAGGAGCGCGGTGTTGATTTCGGGAACAACGTAAAAAGAAAGGAAGGTGTAGGGTACTCCATTTATTTTACTGATCCGTTTGGTACCCAACTATCGACTATGCACGTAACGGTGATAAAAGAAGAGCCTTTTATTGAGCCAAGAATTTACAATTACGGTGTTCTGGTGCCGGACATGGGCAAGGCACGGGAATTTTTTAAAAAGCTTGGATTCGTAGAACGGAGTGAACGCTATTTACCATTAGATATGCCCCTGGGTCACCCTGATAAATCCTTTGGATTTATGATACATTTTAGAGACGGGATTGAAGCCCTGCACTATAATACTGCTAATGACGAGCATGTTGTAATTCTTTTTAAGACAGATAATTTAGATTTTGCTTTTGAAACGCTCAAGAAGTCCGGCATTGAGACTGTTCAAAGCAAAATACAAGAGTCAGAATTAGGCAGATACATTTCTTTTAGAGATTCATTCGGGATGGTGTATGAGTTAGTAGAAGTAAACTAGCTGTGAACATGATCATCTTCATGATGTGGGTCATGGTCTTCAATTTATTAATTTTTGTTTGAGCAAGGTTATCTTTTCAATGATAAGCTGGATTCAGATAATTGGTAATTATCAACCCAATTGGTTGATTTAATTAGTTCTCCCAACTTTTAGCTTTGCCACGGGGTCAAAGCATTAAACATGCAGTTATGAAACAACTTGCAACAGGTCTTTTCCAAATTTTGACTTTACAACTTTTACTATCCAGTTGCGAAACAAGTTTTCAAGAATCCTCAAGTTGTGCCGCACCTTTTAAAGGAAGGATTGTTAGTACTTCAGTTCCCTGTGCTGGAATTGCCATACAAGTCTTAACTGAAGGAGTATCATCCAATCATGTTGATCTTGAATGGACTGATAGCCTTGGTAATGGCACAGTGTATACGAATGTTTTTAAAGTTTACGAGTGTGACGTTGAAAATGACATAGGTGGTTACTTCACATACAATCCGGACTTGCAAACCTTTGGAACCCGGGAATTTTACTTTCGTTTCAAGAATGATTCGTTACTGACCAATGAACATTCTGGATGTTCGATCTGCAAGGTAAACGTGTCCCTTCCTACCAAGCGAAACAAAATATATCTTGATGTTGGTTGCCGCGATCTGATTGAGATCGTAGATTAATTAAAAATAAGATTGGCTGGATAAGGTAGGGAAACCCGGAAGAACTTATTATTTATGATTTTAGTTTTGGATGGAACTATTTACCCGCATGTCCTGAACTGCAAGGCAC
>JBEBJH010000016.1:0-34945 GCA_040079965.1 Cyclobacteriaceae bacterium | reverse complement strand
GCCTGTGAGGGTATGGCTAGTTTTAAATTCTGACGCACCTTGGCCGACAGTTTCCCATTCACCAGCACATCTACATTAACCTCTTTCAACTTCATCTTCACGTTATTAGGATTATAAAAGAAAGCTTCGGCCGTCAGAAGTGGTTCCTGGTTTTCGTCCATTTGCACTTCAATATTCTTAACTCCTTTAAAAACTATTTTCTCTTTGGGTGTACAGGATCCCATTCCAATACAGAATAGCCCGACAATGAAAAATGAAAGTGTTCTATTAAAAGATAGCATCATAACTCTCAAAGTTACTTCCTCCGACTAAATTTGCATCATGGATGTCTCTTTCTCTGATAAACTTAATCAGGTTGCCGATGGAATAGCCGAAACCGGTTATGCAATAATAGACGATTTTCTTTCCGCAGCTGAAGTTGACTCCATTCTTCAACTTGACGAATTCCAAACCGGATTGTTACAATTCAAAAAAGCAGGCATTGGCCAGAAACTGGAAAAGCAAATAAATGAAGGAATTCGTGGAGACTATATTGAGTGGATAGATCGGACTACTGCTCCTGAGCCATTACAGACGTATCTCGCTAAATTGAATAAGCTAATTTCATTTGTAAATCAAACGTTGTTTTTGAGCCTGAAAGATTGTGAAGTGCATATGACCATTTACCCAGCCGGAACCTATTACAAAAAACATCTCGATCAGTTTAAAAAGGATGATCACCGGAAACTTTCAGTGATCTGTTATCTAAATAAAGACTGGAGCGAAGAGGAGGGAGGTCAGCTAAGACTTTATCTTGAAGAAGGAACCCGGGAAGTGCTTCCGGAGGCCGGCCGCCTCGTTTGTTTCCGAAGCGATCTACTGGAACATGAGGTTCTCCCATCAGCGCGCAACCGTCTTAGCCTTACAGGTTGGATTTTAGATCAGTATTCGGATTTAAGACACCTTTGAATGTGCTTAACTTTCGTGCTAATTCCTTTTTATTGGGTATCTGAGAATTAAATTTGTTCATCGAAAAAATACAACTATGAGCTTCCGCATTGAAAAAGACACCATGGGCGAGGTGCAAGTTCCCGCAGATAAATACTGGGGCGCCCAAACCGAACGCTCGCGCAATAATTTTAAAATCGGCCCCGAGGCGAGTATGCCAAAAGAAATCATTTATGCTTTTGGCTATCTGAAAAAAGCAGCAGCCATGGCTAATCACGAATTAGGTGTACTAGCAGCTGACAAAAAGGATCTCATAGGTAAAGTATGCGATGAGATTGTTGCGGGAAAATTAGATGATCAATTCCCCTTGGTAATCTGGCAGACCGGATCAGGCACACAAAGCAACATGAACGCGAATGAAGTAATTGCTTATCGGGCTCATGTGTTAAGCGGTGGAAAACTTACTGATGAAAAGAAAGTGCTACATCCGAATGACGATGTAAATAAATCACAATCGTCAAATGATACATTCCCAACTGCCATGCACATCGCTTCTTATAAGCAGGTAATGGAAATTACCCTTCCGGGGATGAAAAAACTTCGGGATACCCTAGCTAAAAAATCAACTGAGTTTAAAAATATTGTAAAAACCGGACGCACTCATTTTATGGATGCTACCCCACTCACATTGGGTCAGGAGTTTAGTGGGTATGTACAGCAAATTGATAATAGTATACGCGCCATAAAAAATGCTTTGGAAGCAGTTCGCGAATTGGCGCTGGGCGGTACGGCTGTGGGCACCGGATTGAACACCCCTAAAGGATATGATGTTTTAGTTGCAAAGAAAATTGCCGACCTGACTGGCTTTCCTTTTATAACCGCACCTAACAAGTTTGAATCGCTTGCGGCTCATGATGCCATGGTTGAACTATCGGGAGCACTGAAGCGTGCGGCTGTGTCTTTGATGAAAATTGGAAATGATGTCCGTATGTTAAGCTCGGGGCCACGGTCGGGAATAGGTGAAATCATTATTCCTGATAATGAGCCAGGCTCATCTATCATGCCGGGTAAGGTAAATCCCACTCAACCCGAAGCGCTTACTATGGTGTGTGCCCAGGTAATGGGCAATGATGTTGCTGTATCAATTGGCGGAGCCACTGGTCATTTTGAATTAAATGTATTCAAGCCAGTTATTGCTTCCAATGTTTTGCAATCGGCCCGTCTGATTGGTGATGCCTGCGCTTCCTTTAATGATAGATGTGCCATTGGTATTGAACCTAACTTGCCGATTATCAAGCAGCACATGGAGAACTCATTAATGTTGGTTACTTCGTTAAATACTCATATAGGCTATGAAAATGCCGCTAAAATTGCCAAAAAAGCACACAAGGAGAACAAGACTTTACGTGAAGCCGCTGTAGAACTTGGGCTGGTAACCTCAGAACAATTTGATGAGTGGGTGCGACCGGAAAAGATGGTTGGGAGCTTGGATTAACAGAGCAAAGTGTGTCAGTTTCTTCGGTATTAAGTTGATCGTTCCTTTAAGCCGAAGTGAGAGAAACCGCCCGAATGAAGCATTTTCAGATTATTTTCTTACTTTTAACTCAGAAATAAACCCAACATAAATGAAAACTAAAGTTGTAATCCTTTGCCTGGCGCTGATTTTTTCCGGCATGCAAGTTTTCGCCCAACTCTCCAAGCAGGAGAAAAAGGAATGGAAAAAGAAAGCCAAAGAATACGCCAAGAACCCCACTGAGCTGAAGACCTTCACGGAGGCCAAGCAAGTTGCAGAAACAGATAACTCTGCACTAAAATCCCAAGTGAGTACTCTTAACTCACAAATCAGTCAAAAAAATACCCGGATTGCTGAACTGGAAGACCAGGTTTCGAGAATGCGCGGAGACCTTACTTCGGCCCGTGCAGAACTCGATCAATTGAAAGCATCTCCCGTTGCAAATTCAATGGACTTCTCTAAAGGCGTGGTGTTCAAAGTTCAAATTGGTGCATTCAAAAACAAAGATCTTTCCAAGTACTTCGATAACAATCCAAACTTTGGCGGTGAAGCCACTGATAAAGGAGAACAAAAATTTACAATTGGAATTTTCAGAGACTACTGGGAAGCTGATAAGTTTAAAAAGTACATGCGCGAAATGGGCGTTAAAGATGCCTGGATCGTACCCTTTAAGGATGGACAGCGTGTTGAAATTAAAGACGTGCTGGAAGGCGTAGTGGCCGAAAAAGAAAAGACCGAAGCTCCAAAATAATATTACAAGAACTTATAAAGGCAGCTTACCAGCTGCCTTTTTTATTTTCCCTCATTTCTATTCGTATTTTTGACCGATGCTGCGAATGGTGAGTTGTCTTTTTCTAATTGGTTTGTGTTTGTCGTCACAGGCTCAAATCCGATTGACAAAACTTTCTCTTAATAAACGTGAAAAGTATTTAATACAGGCTTCTGATATTTTAGTGGTTGATACGCTCCTAATGGCCGACTCTGCGCAGATTATCTTAAACCGCGATAAGAAAGATAATTTCATTCATGCAAAAATTGCAATCATTGGTAAAGGTTGCTCTATTATCGGAACTGGAGCAAAAGGGGCAGATGGTAGCCATGGTGTAAATGGAGTAGATCAGGAAAGTCCCTGCCGTCAGGGTGGGATTGGAAAAGATGGTACAGGTGGTCTCAACGGTCATCACAGTAATAACCTTTTCATTTATTCTGATGATATTGAAATTAAAGGATCTCTTACCCTCAATTTAAATGGTGGTGATGGTGGTGATGGCGGTGACGGAGGTCAGGGAGGTGGGGGTGGCCCTGGCACAAGAGTTTGTCAAGGTGGTGATGGTGGTCAGGGTGGAAGTGGTTCTCGTGGGGGAAATGGAGGTAATGGTGGAAATCTCACCATAAATTGTAAGCGTTGTCCTGATTATCAGATTTGGTTGGGCAGCGAACTCCATATCAAAAACTATGGTGGTTTTGGGGGATTGGGAGGAGAAGCCGGACGTGGAGGATTAGCTGGCTTAGGGCCCGTTAGGGATGGAAAGAATGGCCAACGCGGCTATCATGGTGAAGAGGGAGAAGCCGGAAAAAATGGAGCAATTATCTTCGAGAAAAAATAGGATGCAAAAGCGATGGATATACAAGCCAATGCCTTTTGTCCAGGAAGTGGAAGCTCTTAGTAATTCCATCAATGTAAATGGGTACTTATCTACGGTTCTTTGGCAGCGTGGTATTCGCGACTATGAATCCGCAAAGAATTTCTTTCGGCCAACTCTTGATCAGTTGCACGATCCCTTTTTACTCAAGGATATGGATCATGCGGTAAAACGACTCAGAGAAGCGATTGACCGTAAAGAAAAAATTCTGATTTATGGAGACTATGATGTGGATGGAACAACTGCCGTTGCTCTGGTCTACAGTTATCTTAGGACGTTTTATACGAATTGTAATTTTTATATTCCCGATCGATCTTCAGAAGGATATGGTGTTTCCGAAGCTGGCATTATCTGGGCCGAAGAAAATAACTTCTCACTGATCATCGCACTTGACCTGGGTATTAAAGCCGCGGACATGGTAACCTTGGCCCGTCATAAAGGAATTGACTTCATAATTTGCGATCATCACTTGCCTGGTGGAGAAATTCCCAATGCGGTTGCTGTGCTTGACCCAAAGCGTGATGATTGTGAATATCCCTTTAAAGAGCTGAGCGGTTGTGGCCTCGGGTTTAAATTAATTCAGGCCTTTGCACAGAAGTTTCGTACCCAAGAAGAAGTGTATGAATACCTTGATCTTGTTGTTGTAAGCATCGCCTCTGACATCGTTCCTATCAGTGGAGAAAATCGGATCCTGGCTCACTTCGGTTTGCAAAAACTGAATCAAAATCCGCGACCCGGATTGAAAGCATTAAAAGAAATTGCCGCAATTAAAAATGATCTCGATATCTCAGGTATTGTTTTCACGCTGGGGCCCCGCATCAATGCCGCAGGCCGGGTAGCACATGCACAAGGTGCTGTAGAGCTTCTTATCGCCAGCAGCGATGACGAGGCGAACCAGCTGGCAGAAAAAGTTAACATCAAAAACGATCTTCGCAGAGAATTTGATGTGACCATTACTGAGGAGGCTATTGCCATGATTGAAAGCAGTGAAACTCTTCGCACAGCTAAATCAACAGTTCTCTTTAAAGAAACCTGGCATAAAGGAGTAATTGGCATAGTTGCTGCTCGGTGTGTGGAGAAATACTACCGCCCCACTGTGATACTAACCGAATCAAACAATAAAGTGACAGGCTCCGCGCGCAGCGTAAAAGACTTTGATCTTTACAAAGCGATTGATGGCTGCAGTGATCTTCTTGAAAAGTTTGGCGGCCACAAATACGCTGCCGGTCTTACACTCGATCGAAGCAATCTGCTCGCCTTTCAGGAACGCTTCGAACAAATTGTATCTGCAACGCTTACTGAAGAAATGCGCACCCCGGTTGTCGAGATTGATATCCCAATTCAGTTCGATGCAATGACTTCCAAGTTCAACAGCATATTAAAACAGATTGCCCCTTTTGGCCCCGACAATCACAAGCCGGTGTTTGAAGCACGAAATGTTTTTGTTATGAATTCTCTTTCCTCCTTTAAAGACAAACACTTGCGTTTTCTGGTTGGTCAGGCCGGCAACGAAGCCGTGTTTAATGCAGTGGCTTTTGACCTTATGGAGCACTACGATCGCATTGCATCAGGAGAATATTTTCGGATTGCTTTTACTCTGGAAGAAAATACTTTCAATGGATTGACATCCCTTCAGTTACGAATTAAAGACATCAAATTTTGACTACCATGGTTCTGCGAGCCGAAAATCTGATTAAACGATATAAGAAACGCACGGTGGTCAACAACGTGTCGGTACGCGTTGAGCAAGGAGAGATCGTAGGATTGCTTGGACCAAATGGAGCCGGTAAAACGACAAGCTTTTACATGATTGTGGGGCTGATAAAACCTAATGAAGGCACAATCTATCTCGATGAACAGAATATTACCGAGTTGCCCATGTATCAACGCGCTAAGATTGGTATTGGGTATTTAGCTCAGGAGGCATCGGTGTTTAGAAAACTTACCGTTGAAGAAAATATTCTGGCCCCGCTAGAAATGCGTGACATCCCGAAAAAGGACAGAAAAGAAAAAGTTGAAAAACTATTAGAAGAATTCAGTCTCACGCATGTTCGCAAAAATCTGGGTATGGTATTATCTGGTGGCGAACGAAGAAGAACGGAAATTGCCCGAGCACTGGCTGTTGATCCAAAGTTTGTTTTGCTGGACGAACCCTTTGCCGGTGTTGACCCGATTGCCGTAGAAGAAATTCAAGGCATTGTAGGCCGATTGAAAAAGAGAAATATCGGGATTCTAATTACTGACCATAACGTAGACGAAACTCTCTCCATCACTGATCGTGCTTACCTCATGGTGGAGGGCAAACTTTTTAAAGCGGGCACTTCCGAAGAATTAGCTAACGATCCCCTCGTTCGCAAGGTATATCTAGGTCAAAACTTTCAGCTTCGCAAGGGGCAAGTTTCCAGTGGTAAGCCAGAATAAATGATTTTTGGTTATCGCGCCTCCTAAGCCTATTTTTGAAGTTGTAAATCATGCAAATACTTAATTCTATCCTTACCTGGGTAATGAGAAAGCGAATCCATCAGATTGAGCTTTTCATGAAATACCCCCATGATGTGCAAGATGAAGTACTTAGACGCCTGTTAAATACTGCCCGCTATACTGAGTTTGGTCAAAAATATGCATTCGATGATCTGATTAATTACGAGGATTACAAAAGGCGGGTGCCGGTTCATACGTATGAACAATTATTCCCCTACATCAATCGACTGATGCATGGCGAGCAAAATGTACTTTGGCCTTCGGAGGTTAAGTGGTTTGCCAAATCCAGCGGAACTACCAATGCCCGCAGCAAATTTATTCCTGTTACCACCGAAGCGCTCGAAGAATGTCATTTCAAAGGAGGAAAAGACATGCTCTCCATCTATGTGAATAATTATCCTGATACTAAACTGTTTTCAGGTAAAGGTCTTGGTGTAGGCGGGAGTTCTCAAATAAATGAATTTGACCCCACGGCTTCTTCTCATTATGGGGATGTGTCGGCCGTGATCATTCAAAATCTTCCACCATGGGCTGAGTTTATTCGCACACCCAGCCTGGAGGTGGCACTCATGCAAAACTGGGAGGAGAAAATTGAACGACTCGCACGCGAAACCATTGGTGTGAATGTAACGCACATTGCTGGAGTTCCTACCTGGACAGTATTATTGCTTCAGCATATTCTTACAATGGAAAAGAAGACTTCTGTTTTAGAAGTCTGGCCAAACCTGGAAGTATTTTTTCATGGGGCCGTTGCCTTCAAACCTTACAAAAATCTTTTCCGGTCTATTATCCCCAGCGATCAGATGAAGTATTGGGAAACCTATAATGCAAGCGAAGGTTTTTTTGGAATCCAGGACAGGCGTGATTCCGAGGATCTCTTGCTAATGCTTGACTATGGTGTGTTCTATGAATTTATTCCTGTAGATCAGTTGGACAGAGAGTATCCTGATGCGCTACCCTTGGCCGAAGTGGAAGTTGGAAAGAATTATGCCATGGTGATTACAACCAATTCTGGATTATGGCGGTATAATATCGGAGATACGGTCAAGTTTACCAGCATTGCTCCTCATCGAATTCGAATTTCCGGACGTACCAAACATTACATTAATGCTTTTGGGGAAGAAGTGATCATTGAAAATGCAGAAACAGCTATAACCTGTGCCTGCGAGCAAACAGGAGCCGTAATTGATAATTTTACTGCAGCCCCAATTTATCTGGAAAAATCAAAGCGGGGTGGACACGAGTGGATTATAGAGTTTAAAACTGTACCACGTGATATGGACGAGTTTACCCACGTACTCGATGATACCCTCCGGAAAATAAATTCTGATTATGATGCGAAGCGGTCTATGGACCTTGCTCTTGTGGCACCGACTATCCACTCGGTAGCTGAAGGAACCTTTTATAATTGGATGAAAAAGCGCGGTAAACTAGGCGGCCAAAACAAAGTGCCCCGCTTAAGTAATTCCCGCGAGTTTGTCGATGACATTCTTGCGATGGTTGCCTCGGCTTAATAACTTTTCAGGGTTTTAAAATCAACTCATAAATTTTTTTTCTTATGAATAGAAGAATACATATTCTTTTCGTCCTGCTGTTTTTGAGTCTTGTTGCTTTCAGCCAGAATAAAAAACCGATTGTGGCTTCCGACCTCATGAAGATTGCTACGGCCAATCAAATTCAAATCTCCCCGGATGGGTCTAAAGCCATAATGGTCGTAACACGTAAGGCTGTAAAAAATGAAACGGACTACTACTATACCAGGCATCTATACCTGTTAGATCTGGCCGCTAAAAGCGAGCCGGTTCAATTAACGTTCGGAGATAAAAATGATGGCCAGCCCCAATGGTCACCTGATGGAGAGCAAATCCTCTTCGTTCGCACCGATGGCGAGCGCTCACAGCTTTGGCTTTTACCACTAAGTGGCGGTGAAGCACATGTAATTACAAAATCGGAATACGGAGCCGGTAATCCACGGTGGTCACCGGATGGAAAAAGGATTTTGTATAGCTCCGGCATTCCATTCTCAGTCATTGAAGCAAAGACCCCTTGGCCCTATGAGCGGCCAGGACGTATCCAAGGTGATGAACCCAACTTTAAAGCGCTGAAAGCGGACGAGCGTAAAAAAGTTGTCAATAGTCCTGATGGATCATTGGAAGAAGTTCGCGCCTGGCTTGCTAAAAACACGTTCGATAACAATCCGAGGGTTCTTGTGCGGCAAGATTTACAAGGAGAGCTAAATCTCCAGCCAGAGGAAAACTTTACTCATCTTTTTATTAAGACCCTTGGCTCTGAAGATAAAGATGTCCAACTAACGCAAGGCTTTCAGGATTTCCTGTCAGCCGAATGGTCACCTGACGGAAAAAATATTATTTGCCATTCGAAGGTTTACAAAATCCATCCTGACCGTGAACAAGACAGCGATCTTTGGCTGATTGATGTTGCAACTAAAACCGCTAAAGAATTTCTGACCTGGCCTGGATACAGTGTCTCAAATCCATCTTACTCGCCAGATGGCTCACAGATTTCATTTTATGCCACTTCCATTCAGAATCGCCATGCTACTCAAAATCAATTGGCTATCATTCCTGCTTCTGGTGGTAAGCCAATTATTCTAACGGCTTCATTAGATCGCGATATTGGAAGCAATGTGTGGTCGGCTGACAGTAAAACTATTTTCTTCTCATTGCAAACTGAGGGCGACATTCCATTATATAGCGTGCCCTCAAAAGGCGGCCTCATCACAAAAGTTTTTGGAAGTGACAATGGAGTGAATGATTTTGACGTGCGTGGTGACAAAGTGGTATACGCGTTAACTGAAACAAAAAATCCATGGGAAGTCTATCTTTCCAATCTAAAAGATAAAACCAATCGTCAACTCACACAACTAAATGAAGGATGGTTAAAAGACAAAGCGATTAGCTATCCTAAAGAATACACTTTCAATCGTCCGGATGGAACGAAAATTCAGTACTGGGTTCAGGAACCAGTAGGTAAAAAAGATGGAGTAAAATATCCGACTATTTTAAATATTCATGGCGGCCCTTCAGCTATGTGGGGACCAGGCATCTTCTCGATGTGGCACGAATACCAGTTGGAAAACAGCTGGGGATATGGCTTGGTCTATTGCAATCCACGGGGTAGTGGTGGTTATGGCGATAAATTCAAAAAAGGGAATTTTAAAGATTGGGGTAACGGCCCTGCCGGGGATATTCTTGCTTCGCTTGATGAAGCCTTGAAACAACATGCATGGATTGATAAAGACCAGCTGTTTGTTGAGGGTGGAAGTTATGCAGGGTATATGGTTGCGTGGATTGTAGGCCATGACAATCGCTTTAAGGCAGCTAATGCACAACGTGGGGTATATGATCTTACTACATTTATGGGTGAAGGCAATGCCTGGAGATTAGTTCCGGATCATTTCGGTGGTTACCCATGGCAGAAAGAAACCAAAGCCTTGTTGGATTCAGAATCACCTCTTACCTACGTTGACAAAATCAACACACCTCTTTTGATTATTCATGGTGATCAGGACTTAAGAACCGGTGTGATTCAATCTGAAATGCTTTACAAGAGCATGAAGATTTTAAATAAGCCAGTAGAATACATTCGCTATCCAAAGGAAGGCCACGAACTAACCCGAAGCGGTAACCCAGGAAGAATGATGGACCATATGTTGCGTGTGATTGAGTTCTTTGAGCGCTATACGAAACATCCGGAAGTACCGGCCGCAGTAGTAAAATAGTTCAATAGCTACAGATTCACAGATTACTTTTGTGAATCTGTGGCCGATTTATTCTACGTATAATACAAGGCCTTTCAAATACTCTCCCTCCGGATGATAAAGGGAAACCGGATGATCGGCTGGCTGAGATAAATGATGCAGTACTTTTATCTGACGGCCGGATTGAATAGCAGCTGATACTACCGTATCATAAAATAATTGGCGATCCACCACCTGCGAACAAGAGAAAGTTAAGATAATTCCTCCCGATCTAATCATCTTCATTGCTTCCGCATTCAATCGTTGATATCCTTTCATAGCCTGATGGCGGGCCTCTTTATGTTTGGCAAAAGCAGGCGGATCGAGAATAATTAAATCATATACATTTTTTTTATCCTTGAAAAAATCAAACGTATCGCTGGCGAAACACTCATGCACATTGGGATCAAACCCATTCAGGGAAAGATTTTTTCTTGTCATGGCAACGGCTTTCTCCGAAGCATCGACTGAATGAACCGTTTCGGCTTCATTTTGCAGCGCATACACTGAGAAGCCACCTGTATAACAAAAGGTATTGAGTACCGTTTTTCCCTTTGCCATTCCCCCCAACAATTTTCTGCTCTCGCGTTGATCCAGAAAAAAACCTGTCTTCTGGCCCTCTTCCCAGTCGACATAAAACTTGTTACCATGTTCCAGCACTACATGGGGTACAGCGGCCATCCCCAATAGATAGCCACTTTCCGATTTTTCAGTCAATGACTTATAGTAAACAGCCGAAATGTCAAACTGCTTCTCCAATAAAACACTCTTAATGGCTTCAGCAATAATATTTCTGTCTTGCTGCATCCCTGCCGAATGTGCTTGTACAATGGCAACATCGTGATATAGGTCAACAATCAGTCCGGGAAGGCCATCGCCCTCGCCATGCACTAACCGGTAAGCATTGGTAAAATCGGAAACGACCTGTGTATCCAATCGTTGCTCTATTGCTGCTTTTATTTTGTTATGATAAATGGATACCTGAGGTGGCGTTTCTCCAAATAAAATCATACGCACGGTAATAGTCCCCATCTGATAGTGTCCAAATCCAAGCGTGGTCTTTTTGGCATCTTTTACGACTACCCAGTCGCCATCCTTTATTTCTCCCTCCATGGATTGAATGGCCCCTGAAAAGACCCATGGATGATACCTTTTTACAGAATGGTCCCTGCCTTGCTTCAGTATGATTGTACCTTGAATATTCACGTTTTGATTTTAAAGCCTCTTGACAAAAAGTAAAGTTACTTAATATATTTAGCCGGTAAATTATATTGACTGTCGTTATGAGAATCCTTAAAGTCATGCTTCTTTGTCTGTTGGCTTCCTGTTCTGAGAAACCAGAATCATCATCCGGTGAAACTGCAGGTACAGAAATGGACGGAGTTCCTGCCGGAGTGGTAATGGAAGAATATACTGACACTCCAGGCATCGTAAAAGTCACCGCGAATGACAATCAGGGCAAAGTTTCGGCTTCCGGAATTTATCTACATAACAAGCGTGAAGGGTCATGGGTTGAGTACACCCCAACTGGATTGGTTAAGTCAATTACATCCTATGTGTCTGGTGAAAAAGAAGGTGTGCTTATTGAATTTAATGAGAACGGTCAACTTCTGAGACGATGCAATTATCACAACGATTTGCGCGATGGTGAATACAAGGAATATAATTACTCAACTGTGAAAGAAGAACGTTTCTACAAAAATGGAAAACTTGAGGGCGCAGTAAAAATATTTTATGCTGATGGCAAGCTGATGGAGGAAGGCCTCTATAAAAATGGAGTTCGTGATGGCCTCTCAAAATGGTATGATCAGCAGGGAAATCTGACTATTCAATACGAGTACAAGGATGGGGTTCTGGTTAAAAAGTGAAATTTTGTCAGTAAAATTGAACCAAAACCAGTCGCGTATACGTTTTAAACCCCACTGGCACTTCTTTTGATTCTGAGGGAACGACATGAGAGGAACATCAATTACTGATTTATTGATACAACTAATTCCTACTGGAATACATCGTATTTCGGCTAAACCATTTAAAATTAACTTATAATTCTATGAAACGATTTGGTTCACTTTTGTTGGCTGCGGTACTGGGTAGCGTGATGACCATCGTAGCCTCACAATGGCTGATGAAGGATCAGCAACAAGGAGTAAAAATTGAACACATAAACGGAGTGCCATCCTCACAGGTGGCCTACCAGGTAAATGAGCAAGGCCAGGTGGTGCCGTTGGACTTTACCGGAACTGCGGAAAAGGTTACCAAGGCGGTAGTTCACATCCGATCCACACAAGAGAGGGTTGCCTCTGAAGACTCTCAAATCCCAGAGCAGTTTCGTCAATTCTTTTTCGATAGTCCTTTTGAAAATCAGGGGCCAAGACAAAGCACAGGCTCGGGTGTGATCATTAATAAAGACGGTTACATTGTTACCAACAACCACGTGGTTGAGGGCGCTGACATCGTTCAGATAACTCTTTATGATAATCGCGAGTTAAAAGCTGAAGTAATTGGCACCGATCCTGATACTGATCTTGCCGTAATTAAAGTGAACGAGAAAGATCTTCCTTATTTGTCATTTGTCAATTCGGATGAAGCTAAGGTTGGCCAGTGGGTGCTGGCCGTAGGAAATCCATTTAATTTAAATTCTACGGTCACTGCCGGAATCATTAGCGCAAAAGGGAGAAACATCAATATTATTAATTCGGGCAACCCCGGAAAAAACGGACAGCCTGGAACACGCACTGCCATAGAATCATTTATTCAAACTGATGCTGCTATAAACCCAGGAAACAGTGGTGGGGCTTTAGTTGACTTAGCAGGCGGATTAGTTGGAATCAACACTGCAATTGCAAGTCCCACCGGTTCTTATTCCGGTTATGGATTTGCTGTACCCGCTAACATTGTGAGTAAAATTACCGAAGATCTGATCGCTTTTGGAACTGTTCAACGTGGTTGGTTAGGGATCAACGTAGGTAGTGTAACAAGCGATTTGGTAAAAGAGAATGATCTTAGTGTGAATGAAGGTGCTTACGTAGCCGGTTTTGGAGATGATCCTGACAAGAGTGCGGCCAAAGCAGCTGGCATTAAGGAAGGAGATGTAATCGTTAAACTTGATGAATCTCCTATAAAATCCAGCACCGCACTGATTGAATATGTTGGCCGCAAACGCCCAGGAGATAAATTGTCTGTAACCGTAAACCGCCAGGGAAAAACAGTTGTCGTTCCTGTTACTTTGAAAAACCGCGATGGAAAAACAACTTCCGTTAAACGGGAAGAAAAGGCCGAAGCCGCTTCGCTTGGCTTTGAACTGGAGGATGTTGACAGCAAATTGCTTAAGCGACTTGACATTTCTAGTGGTGTTCAGGTAAAATCCCTGGCAAACGGAAAATTAAAGCGTACGGGCATGAGGGAGGGATTCATTATAACCCATGTAGATGATGTCTCTGTTAAATCAGCCAAAGAAGTAGATGAAATTATCAAGAAAAAGAAGGCGGGTGACCTAATTACCTTCGCAGGTATTTACGAAGACTATCCGCGTGAGTATATTTATGCGTTACGTATGTGAAACTAAAACCCAACGTTAATGAGAAAACTGTTTAAAAAAGGCGAGCGCGTCCGCAGCAAGATTGATGGAAAGGTGATGGAGGTGCTCAAGTACCTAAAGTCAAACCTTGTAGAGGTGAAGTGGTTTGACCTTGACTCGAAGGAAGTTCGATTGAAAAAAATAAAAGAGGATAAACTTTCAAAGGCTGCATAGGTCTCAATCAAAGATTCATCAAAAAAACCCTGGATTGAAGTCCGGGGTTTTTTGTTATCTCAAGGCAGGTAACATTTTGTAACTTACATTTTGTAACTTACATTTTGTAACCTATCTTTATGCAATGAGTGAACCCTTAAACCCATTTCCCATCTATGGCTATTTAGGGCCAACCTATTTCTGCAATCGGGATAAGGAAAAAGAACACATCATTTCAGCACTAAGAAACGGCAGGAATATCACCCTGTATGCACCTCGCAGAATTGGCAAAACCGGGTTAATCTATCATGTCTTCCATCACCTAGGGAAAAAATGGAATTGCGTTTACCTGGATGTGCAGGAGTCTTTTACTTTCAAGGATTTTACGAACTCCTTATTGGCTGCTGTCCTCAATTCTCTTTCGAAAAACAAACCATTATTAAAACAGTTTCAAGATTGGCTGCTTACCATGCGACCCGTTATGTCGGCTAATCCTCATAATGGCAATATGCAATTGGAGATTGAATTCAAATCAGAACTTCAACAGCGCTCCACCGTTAAAGAAGCCCTGCATTTGCTTGATTCGTACGGCCCCGGTGTAATTGCGCTAGATGAGTTTCAACAAATCAATTCATGGGATGTTAGTTCAGTCTCCATAGAAGGATGGATTCGGTCGGAAATGCAGCATTTGAAAAATCTTCGTTTTATCTTTTCAGGCAGTCAATTTCATCTACTCTCTGAAATGTTCCATTCTGCAAAGCGACCTTTTTATGCCAGTACGCAAAGCGTCTCCATTAGCAAAATATCACCAGAAGATTATACCCCGTTTATTCAGTATCATTTTAAGGAAGCAGGTCTGAAAATCGGTGGTGAAGACATAAAAATGATTTTGGATTGGTCTGATGGAAACACCTACAACACACAACTTTTATGCAATCGCGTATTTTCTAAAACAAACAAAACAGCTGGACCCGAGATCATTAACGATTCCATCCTGGAAATATATGCTGAAAACAAACTTTCGTATTTGGCGCTCAGCAGCTCTATGTCAAAGTATCAATGGCGTCTACTAACAGCTATTGCGCTTGAGGGAAGAGTGTTTCAATTGACCTCCAGAGAATTTATTACAAAATATGATCTGGGATCGAGTGCTTCGGTGTTGCGTGGATTGGAGTTTTTAACCACCCGAGAACTGGTCTATCAATACCTTGACAAGAACGGTAAATCTTATTATGAAATTTATGACATCGTTTTAATGCGGTGGCTTCAGAAGAAATAACCGTTTACTACTTTTGGGAACAAAAGCATCGATTGAGAGTTAATCTTTAAAAATACCTGCCATTAAAAAGTTCGAAATACCTGCTTATTACCGGTCTTCCATTACAGGCAAGATCAAAGAAGCGCGAAGAACGAAAGACCTGCGAAAGCAAGACTTTTCACCTACTCTTTTGGACTTGGGTCCGGTACAATTTATTCTGGCCCGGCATTTTGGTTTTTGCTATGGTGTGGAGAATGCTATTGAAATCAGTTACCGTGCACTCGATGAATCGGTTGGAAAAAATGTTTACCTGCTAAGTCAGATGATCCATAATCAGGAGGTGAATAATGATCTCGAAAGCAGGGGGATCAAATTCATTATGGATACAGATGGTAGTCAGTTTATTCCCTGGGAGAGAATAAACAAAAATGATGTGGTTATCATTCCTGCCTTTGGCACAACTCTGGAAATCGAACATATGTTACTCGACAAGGGGATTGAAGTTCAAAAGTATAACACGACCTGCCCGTTTGTAGAAAAGGTATGGAATAGAACGGAGAAACTCGGCAAGGAAAACTATACGATTGTCATCCACGGTAAACCCAAACACGAAGAAACGAAAGCTACCTTCTCACACAGCTCTCATAATGGCCCTTCGGTAATTGTGCGTGATATGAACGAAGCACAGCAGCTTGGCAATTATATTTTGGGAAGTAAACCCCGCTCAGAATTTTATGAAGAGTTTGCGGGAAAGTATTCCGCTGGGTTCGATCCGGGTCTGCATCTTCAACGGGTAGGCGTGGTAAACCAAACTACCATGTTGGCTTCCGAAACACAAGCGATTGCAGATTTTTTAAGACAGTTGATGGCATCAAAATATGGTGCCGAAAATCTAAAGCGTCACTTTGCTGATACGCGTGATACTCTTTGCTATGCCACGAACGATAACCAAGACTCCACCTATCAGCTTCTTGAATCTGATGCAGATCTGGCAATTGTGGTTGGCGGATACAATAGTTCAAATACATCGCATATTGTAGAACTCTGTGAGCGCAAGTTCCCTACCTACTTTATTAATTCGGAGACTGAGATCAAGTCAAAATCTGAGATTCATCACTTCAGCTATCCAAGAAAAGAGAAGCTGACTACCTATGAATTTTTACCAGACAAAAATCCCGTGAAGATCATCCTCACAAGCGGGGCCTCATGTCCCGACACACTGGTAGATCGGGTTTTACTTAAGATTGCTGAATACTTCAGCCCAATAAAGTCGATTGAAGAGGCTATTAAGGAGTATTAAGTTTAGCTGCTTACTCCAAACTTTGTAATTTTAAAACTGTGAAGAAACTTCTTGTCATCATTCCATGTCTGTGGACATCCATTCTATTTTCGCAGGAATTAGATTCTGTAAAAATTCTACAAGAGATCACCGTTCGTTCATACGAAACCGACCGGCCCTTACTCGAAGTGCCTGCATCAATTGGGTTACTCTTAACTAGTGATCTGAGCCGTTTTAGCAATACATCTTTAGTTTCGGCTGTCAATAATCTTCCTGGGATTCGCATGGAGGAACGCTCACCGGGCAGCTATCGGTTTTCGATTCGGGGGAGTTCGTTACGGTCGCCATTTGGAGTGCGGAATGTAAAAGTATATTGGAATGAACTTCCGGTAACGGATGCAGGTGGAAATACCTATCTGAATCAATTCGATGCAAATTCCATTAATCAGATTGAAATCATCAAAGGGCCTGGCTCTAGTTTATATGGTGCTGGTACGGGCGGTGTACTATTACTCAAATCGCCCAAACCTGAAAATGAAAATTCACTTACCGGCTCCTGGCTTGGAGGAAGTTATGGCTTAAGAAATTATCAACTCGCACTTAATGCTGGTAATGAAAGCACTGGGCACTATGTGGGTTATCAACATCAGCAAGCCGATGGATATCGCGAGCAAACACGCATGGTAAGAGATCAACTTAACAGTACTTTCAGGTTTTCAATTTCCGACAAGGAACAATTAGAAACAGCCATCTTCTATACCGATTTGTATTATCAAACTCCGGGTGGACTTACCCAGGCAGAATATGATGCCGATCCAAAACAAGCAAGACCGGCCGCAGGCACACAACCCAGTGCCGTTTCACAAAATGCAGGTGTTTCACTCAAGTCATTTTATACAGGAGTTTCCCATCAATATCACTTTTCGAAAAATTTGCATAACCGTACAGGTGTGTATGGAAATTTCGTTCAATTCGAAAACCCGGCAATCCGCAACTATGAACGAAGAACTGAACAAAATCTTGGAGCAAGAACTGTAACAGATTTTACATTTGATGTGGCTGGCTGGAAAGCAAAATTACTTGGTGGTGGTGAATTCATGAGTGGCTTCTCTCCAATAAAAACGTATCAAAATCTTCAGGGGATTCCCGGTCAATTACAAAGCGATGACGAGGCTAAGTCACTTCAATACAATGTTTTTGGTCAGGGCGAGTTATCAAAGCAAAATTGGATTGCAACCGGAGGGTTAAGCGTAAACTGGGTGAGCTATAAATTATTGCAGCTTTCCAATTCACCTGCACAACAGCAAGAAGTTAATTACGATCCGATTGTTACGCCTCGCGTGGCGTTGTTAAGAAAAATCAACAATGCATTTTCTGTTCACGGCAACATAAGCTGGGGATTTTCTCCGCCCACGCTTGCAGAAGTTCGACCCTCCAACGGAGTTTTCAATACTACGCTGGAACCTGAAAAGGGAATGCAAATAGAAGTTGGGTCGCGGGGCTATTTCATCAATCGGAAATTTTTTGTGGATGCCGCGATCTACCATTTTGCACTTGACCAAACTATTGTGGTACGCAGAGATGCGGACGGGGCCGATTATTTTGTGAATGCCGGAGCAACAAATCAAAATGGTCTCGAGTTATTATTGCACTGGCAGCCCATATTAAATCCAGCAATTTTCTCTGGTTTCAAAATTTGGAGTGGAGTCACTTTAAACCAGTATGAATTTGTTGACTATATAAAGGGTACTATATCTTACAGCGGTAATGCGCTTACCGGAGTTCCAGAGCAAGTCTTTACTGGTGGGCTGGATTTAGAATTACGAAAGGGTCTCTACTGCCACATTACTTTCAATTATACCTCGTCATTGCCCCTCGATGACGCCAATACCGTGTTTGCTAAGTCCTACACATTACTAGGGGGCCGGTTGGGATACAAGTCTTCTTTTATTTACAAAATGCCTATCGACTTTTTTATTGGGGCAGACAACTTGTTGGATCAGAAATACAGTTTAGGTAATGATTTGAATGCCGCAGGAGGTCGTTATTTCAATGCTGCTGCAGGCAGAAATTATTTTGCGGGATTGAGATTTGATTTGAGCCTTTCGCGCAACAAGTGATTTTATTTTACCTTCACATTCGTGAAGTTCATTCCGTTTCTTCTATTAGCATTTATAACAACCAGCAACGTTTTAGCTCAAAACGAACTGCGTGTTAAACGTATCACCACAAGCACTGGTGAGGATATTGTGGGTGTTCAATCTTTCTTCAAAGATAGTCAAGGCTACATGTGGATGGGCTCCCAAACTTTTGATTTGGTGCGTTTTGATGGGCAAAACACGAGAAGATATACTCCATCCGAAATTCAAACTGGTTACTTCAAAAATACTCGTCCCCTATTAATTTTTGAAGATAGCAGGAAAGATTTATGGATAGGAACTGATGTTGGGGCGCTGATGATCTACGATCGCATCTTGGATAAGTTCCAGGTGGTGAATGATAGTGCTACAAGTATAAAATCAAGATTGTTTTGCCAGGCCGAAGATAAAGATGGTAGTTTTTGGCTTGGGACATTAGGTGGCGGTTTATTGCGGTTTCATCCCGACACAAAAAAGTTCACTCAATATCAGTTCACTCAGAATGATCGTAATTCAATCCCAGATAACTACGTAGTTGGTCTTGTTTTTGACTCCACGGGAAAATTGTGGGTAGGCACAACGGCCGGGTTATCCAGCTACGATCCTCAAACGAATAAATTTATTCGTTATGATCTGCCAAATAAAAACCCTAATGATACATATCGATACCGCGTGATTCGAAGCATGTTGCTCTCCAAAAACAAACTTTATCTAAGCACCTATGGCGGGCTTCAGATTTTTGATATCGCTACAAATAAAAGTGAACACCTGATTCACGATGATCAAGATCCAAACAGTCTAAGTCACAATTCACTTTTTCAGGCTGCTGAAGACCCTAATGGGACTTTTTGGATTGCATCCTATGGAGGTGGTCTGAGTCACTTTGATCCTGCTATCAGAAAATTTACAAACTGGAAAAAAGACGAATCCAATCCAGAGAGTATTTCGAGCAACAATCTTTTTACAGTCTATCTGGATGGGGATGGATTGCTTTGGATGGGGATGGATGATAATACCATTTGTATTCATAATACCCGGGCAAAAAAGTTTTATCCAATCGTGCATCGACCCGGCAGGTCAGAGGGCATTTCGCCCGGTTGGATTCAAACTATATTCCAGGAAAATGATTCCATATTTTGGTTAGGGTTTAATGGCAACGGATTAAATCGACTTAATCTAAACACCGGAGTTGTTAAAAAATTTCTGAACGATCCATTGAACCTTAAGAGTTTAGGCCACAATTCTGTGAGGTCCATCGATCAGGATACTCAGAAAAGAATCTGGTTAGGGCTGGCGGGTGGTGGTATAAACGTGATGGATCCAGCAAAAGCGCAGTTTACCCGATATGAAGCCGGAAGTAAAAATTCAATTAGCAATAATGCTGTTTCATCTATGGTGATAGGTGAGGATGATTTTATTTGGGTCACTACATTTCGTAGCGGATTAAATATATATGATCCCAAAACTAAAAAATTCAAAAACATTAATAACGACTCGCTTCGAAAGGCTACAGGTATCTCATTCGCTTTTGTAAAAGAGATTTTTGAATTGAATGATAACATCTGGTTTAACACTCAAACTCAAGTCGTAATCTTTGATAAGAACAGGAATCAATTTGTCCTACTATCCCCTGAGGGTCAGGTTGCTCCCACTACCAATTCTGTTTTTCTTGAAATGGAACCATACTCCGAAACCGAAATGCTTCTGTTTAACAATGATGAAGTCAAAACAATTCGATATATAGATCCTGAACATATTGAACAAAAAGTGATCTACAAACGAAATCCTAACGATGAATTTTTTAAATCCTTTGTGGTTGATCGCACTAATCAGATTTGGTACATAACCAAAGACCACGTGGTAAAATGGAATTCTCAATCAGGTGAGAAAAGAATTTACACCGAATCGGATGGAATTATTTCCAGTGACTTCCACTCTCTATTTTTGGATACTCGTGGAAGGATTTTTATAACTACTCTAAATGGTCTTACCTGGTTTTCCCCAAATGAGATTCAGGATGACACCGTCCAGAGAAAGATTGTATTCACTGATTTTAAATTATACAACCGATCAGTGGAAATTGCTGAGCCCGATTCATTGACAAACTATGTTTTGCCAGGACATATCTCACAATTAAAAAATATTTCCATCGAACATGAGCACTCATTCTTTTCCATCGAATTTACCGCTATGGAATTTATGGCACCCAATAAAATTCAATATTCTTATAAACTGGATGGCTTTGATCAGGAATGGGTTCAAATCGGTAACAGAAACTTTGCCAGCTATACCAACCTCGATCCGGGAAACTATACATTTCGGGTAAAGGCAGCCAACCCGGATGGCTTTTGGGGAAATCAGGTTGCCTCCATTTCCATAATCATCAATCCTCCATTTTGGCAAACATGGTGGTTTATTGCTCTGGTCATCTTATCAATCGGGGCGTTAGTTTATTTTGGTCATCTCTACCGTCTCTCTCAATCACTCAAAATAGAACGACTGAGAACGAAAATTGCCAGTGATTTGCACGATGAGGTTGGATCAAGCCTTACCCGGATTTCCATTTACTCTGATTTATTGCAAAACGGAAACAATGAAAGCGAGCGCACCAATTACCTGAGTCGTATTAGTGCCATGAGTCGCGAAATTGTTAGTACGATGAGTGACATTGTTTGGTCAATAGATAATCGAAGTGATACGGCTAGTGCTTTGCTATTTAGAATGAAAGATTTTGCCACTGAGTTACTACAACCTAAAAATATTCAGTTTGATTTTAAGGTGAGCGGTATTTATGAAAAAGCGATTGTTGATCCGATCTTAAGGCAAAACATTTACCTCATTTTTAAAGAATCCATTAATAATGTTGTGAAACACGCACAGGCCAGACATGTTCTTGTTGAAATAGTAAATGACTCGCGGCAATTCAAAATGACAATCAGTGATAATGGAAAGGGATTTATCTTTCAACAAAATCAAAGGGGAAATGGCCTAAGAAACATGGATCGAAGAGCCCAAGCCATACAAGGCCATATAGAATTTATAAACCTGAACGGCACTAAGGTGGCATTTACGCGCAAGGCGCTCTGATTTATCCACCCCCCCCATCTTTATGGGATACCGGCAAGAAATGAATAACAGTAGCTTTCCTAAAAACTACTGTTATGAAAAAAGTCATTCTAATAAGTTTCTGTTGCCTGATTAGCTTTGCCGGCTTAACTCAAATTGTAAAGGGGGCCAAGGCTGTTGGGGGTGGTATCACCTATTCAAATACCTCTCAAGCAGGCTATTTGGGGGATGGCGAAGATTCCGAATCTTCCTTTGAATTCATTCCTTCCTTCGGCTACTTTGTCTCAGATGGAATTCTCGTTGGTATTAATATGGGATTGTCTACCGGAAAAACGGTTTCGTTTGGAAATGAGACCAAATCTTCCGGCTTCGCTGTAGGTCCGTTTGCCCGTTACTATAAACAAACCAGTAATGAGAATTTTGCGGTTTACGGGCAGTTTTCGTTTCTGTATGGAACCGGAAAGGAAACTGATTCAAGCGATCAGGAAACAAAAACCTCCGCGATGGATATAGCTGTATCCCCAGGGCTTGTTTATTTCTTAAACAATCATTGGGCAGTTGAGTTGGGGTTTCGCGGAATTGGGTACTACTCTTCTGATCCCGATAAGGATGTTGACAATGATAATGTTAAAACCTTTGACGTTGGGTTAAATTCCTTTTTACCAGCTTCCCTTGGTTTCCGTTTTCATTTCTAACAAATACGAAAGACAATGATGAATCCCTTTGCTCTTTTGTATTTTAGATCATGATTGTTGTCGGGATTGTTGAAGACGATGAAGAAATCCGCAATGGTATTGTCAGATTTCTAAGCAAACAACCAGGCTTTGTGTGCGATCTGGCTGTGGGTTCAGTTGAGGAATTATTAGCCTCACTTTCATCAGAAAATGCACCACAGGTACTGATCATGGATCTGGGTTTGCCAGGAATGTCGGGAGTAGAGGGAATAAGTTTTGTTAAAAGTCGATACCCTGAAACGGATATCGTTGTGTTTTCAGTTTATAACGATCCAAAAAAAATTTTTGATTCTCTCTGTGCAGGGGCCACGGGATACCTATTAAAAAACACACCTTTTAATGAGTTAAAGGAGGGTATAGAACTGCTTGCCAAAGGTGGGTCGCCTATGTCACCACAGATTGCCAGAAAAGTGATTGACTTCTTTAAGCCCGCAAAAAAAATTGAAAAAACTTCACCTCTTTCTGATAAGGAAAAAGAGATTGTAGTAGGACTGGTAGATGGGCTCAGTTACAAATTAATTGCTGATCGATTAGATATTTCAATTGAAACTGTTCGTTTTCATATAAAAAACATTTATCGAAAACTTCATGTACACGGTAAAGCTGAAGTGATTACCAAATCACTGCGAGGCGAAATTTAGCCCCCATTTTTATGGGGTAATTGATAATGCTTACTTATTTGTAACTTTCGGGTATATAAGGCTCTAAACACCTGTCATATGAAAATCAAACACCTATTCCCCATCTTTTTGCTACTTGCACTCGGTACATTTTCGTCATGCGAACTTTTTGACAAAGCTGGCGATGTTTCTTTTGATGCAGACCTACCGCTCGAATTTACTATCAACGAAACTGTTGTTAATTCCGGTGGCAAAGATTATTCCGCTTCTAAGTTGCTAAGTGCAAGCTCCGATCCAGACGTTGCGAAATACGCCAACAAGATTAAAGAATTCAAAGTAAATAAAATTACATACACAATTTCTCCGGGTGCAAATCCCAACACGGTAACATTTACCAATGGCACCCTTAAAGCCGGTACAAAAACACTTGCCACTGTAAGTTCAGCGAGTCTGTCCAATACAACAGAAACCGATCTTACAGCCGATGCTGCTGGTTTCAACGAGTTAGCGACCAAACTTCTAGGTGATTTGCAAGAAGAAGTTACTCTAACCGGAAGGCTTTCTCAAACTCCCGTAACATTTACTGTCACATTTAAATTTTATGTAACTATTACTGCAAACGCTCTTTAAAAAACTTAGGAAGCTTTGTAAAAAGTGCTCCGATTCATCGGGGCACTTTTATTTTGTGGCAATCTTTTTCTTTAAATCGTTTATAATAATCTCAGCGTGCACGCGCGAGTTCTCGATAAACCACTTGTTCGTTTGCAACCCTCCAATTATTACGCCCGCCAGGTAAAGATTCGGTTCGTTGCTTTCCATCGTGGTTTCGTTATACACTGGTGTATGAAAATCATCTTGTTGAAATTGAATTCCGATTGATTTCATAAATTCAAACGGAGGCTGATAGCCTGTCATAGCCAGCACAAAATCATTTTCGAGTGTAATTAACCCCTCGGGTGTTTTTATTTCAATAGCTGACGGTGTGATTTTAGTTACTCTTGAATTAAAATAAGCTTTAATTGAGCCTTCTTTAATTCGGTTCTCAATATCAGGTCGCACCCAATATTTCACGTTTTCGCGGATTTTATCCTCTCGAATAACCATCGTTACTTCTGCACCTTTGCGCCAGGTTTCGAGAGCAACGTCTACGGCTGAATTTGCGGCACCTATCACTGCTATTTTTTGCCCGAAGTAAGGATGTGGCTCATCATAATAGTGTTTCACTTTGGTCAAAGTCTCACCCTCTACATTCAGTAAATAAGGCCGGTCATAAAAACCAAGTGCCAGTACCAATGCCTTCGTTGAATAGGTTTTCTTTGGTGTTGTGATCTGAAATTGTTCGCGATTGTCTTTCGTTACTTTCTGCACCTCTTCATAAAGTCTCACATTCAGCCTCCAGCTGGTACACACTCTTCTGTAATATTCCAGTGCCTCCGGCCGTGTGGGCTTCGGGTTGTTCGATATAAACGGTACCTCCCCAATTTCCAGTCTTTCGGAAGTCGAAAAGAAAGTCATGTTGTGAGGATAATTGTATAACGAATTTACCAGGCACCCCTTCTCGATGATGAGATAATTCAACCCGGCCTTCTTTGCCTCAATTCCGCATGCCAGCCCAATAGGTCCGGCTCCAATGATGATCAGGTCTTTGCTCTCCATTCACAAATCTTTGATTAATTAAACAATAATGAGAAATTTAGACTACAAAAACTCAAGGCATAGAGTCATGTCAGTGGAAAATGAAAAAGATCTTGCTCGGACAAAGCGATTTACTCGTCTTGCCATTGTCTTTGCCTTTCTATTAGCATTTTTTTGGCCCCTTGGAAGTTTCTTTTTCTGGATATTCTTTGGTGCATCCGCCTACTTTATTTTTCTCGCGATTTACTATCGACCCCGGCCAAAGCAGGATGAGAATTTTACCAGCCACACAAGATCTACCTGGAAGGCACAAAAATCAGAGCCGGTTTCGCAAGATAGCCGGAAAAAGATTTTTCTAATCGTCTTCATTCTTGGCGGAACCGTGTTCTTCATTTTATTTATGCTCATGATTATCGGGTTCATCGTTGGTGATGATACCCCAGATCAGGCCGTTGTCGATACCGCAGACGAGAATGTCGATCGGTTAGCATTGACATCGAATCCCTCTGACTTAAACGCATTGACAAATCTGGGAAATCGCTTTTACTCACAAAACCAATTCGACTCAGCTCTCATTTACTATGATAAAATACTTAGCATAGATCCGCAGAATAGCAGTGGTATGTATAACAAGGCCCTTGTGTTTTACCAGACAAAGAATTATGCTAAATCTATCGAGCTATCTAAGAAATGTTTCAGTACGCATCCTGAAAATATCGATGCCATTATCCTAACGGGAGATAATTACTATGCACAAGAGAATTTCAGTGAAGCAATTAGTTGGTACCGGCAGGCGTACGAAAAAGGTGCCCGCAACCCGGAGCTTCTGAATATCATGGCTTATATCTACGACAAGCAGAATCGATCCAGCGAAGCTATCCAGCTCTATAAAGAAACCCTGGAACAAGACAGCAGTTATGTACAGATTTATGAGCGGTTGGCCGAGCTTGATCCTGCACACGGAGATTGGTACAGAAAGAAAGCAGAACAATGGAAATTAAGGTAAAGTAGTTCATGCCTCCCCCTGGAATTGCTCTTTACTTTATCGCCATATTACCTCCCATGCAGATTCGGAATGAAATCCGATTGCTGAAGGAATATTTTAGAGACACCTATCAAAGCAAGGCCGCGCTCAATTCGCCACCGCACATAACTTTACACATGCCCTTTCAGTGGAAAGAAACCAAGGAAGAAAAGCTGATTTCAGCACTAATGAAGTTTGTAGCAGGAAAATCTGAGGTTAAGGTTCAACTCAACGGGTTTTCTTGCTTTGCCCCACGCGTTATCTATATAAATGTTCTGGAGTCGGGACCGCTTCGTTTATTACAATCTGATTTGCATCGGTTTTGCAAAACTGAACTCAATTTATTCAATGCTCAATACCGCGATACGCCCTTTCATCCACACCTAACACTTGCCTTTCGTGATTTGAAAAAAGATAGGTTTGAAAGGGCGTGGGACGAATTTAAAGAAAGAAAGTTCACCGGAGATTTTATAGCTAACAAAATCACGCTTCTAAAACATGATGGCAAAACCTGGACCCCATATTCAGATTTGGATTTTTAATTCCGGGCAATGTTCCCGACTTTAGAGGAAAATAGAACTCATGAAACGGTTATTCGCTATTGCTTTTATTTTGTTTTTCATTATAAGTTTTTCCAGTCTGGCCCAGACCGGCTCTGAAATCCTGTTGTTTGATTTGAAAATCAAGAAGAATAAAATCACACTATCCAATCCAAAAAATATTACCAATCATCCGGGGTACGATAATCAACCGGGGTTTAGTCGCGATGAGCCTTTGGTTTATTACTCCTCATTTAATGATGACGGAAGATCAGATATAAAATCCTATAACTACCAAACCGGAGTGACTGCCTCGGTTACTACCACAAATGAAAGAGAATACTCGCCCACTCAAACCCCTGATAAAAATTATATATCGTGCATTATTCAGCGCGATAACGGAGCTCAGGATTTAGGAAAATATCCATTGACTGGTGGCGATCCTTATGTTATTATCGATAACCTGATTGTGGGATATCACGTTTGGGCCGACAATAGTCATCTGGCACTTTTTATTTTGGGTGATCCAAACACGTTGCATTATCTGCGCTTGCCAACAAAAGAAGACACTGAGCTCGCACAAAACATTGGCCGGTCATTGCACCAGATACCCGGAGACCGTGCAATCAGTTTTATTCAAAAGACTTCATCAACCGACTGGCTAATTAAAAAACTGGATACTGAGTCCATGGTGGTCTCAACCTTAGCCAATACACTTCCTGGCAGGGAAGACATTACCTGGACTCCTGATGGAAGAATTATTTCCAGTGATGGATCGAAGATTTACATTCTTAATCCTAAGAAAAATAAAACCTGGAACGAAATTTCATTGACTTCCGGACGGGAATTGCTAAAAGGTGTAACGCGACTGGCTGTTAATGTAAAAGGAGATAAGTTGGCCGTGGTTATTTCAGAGTGAGTTACAAGTCTTGACCTTTATTTATCGTATTCCTCAACGGTTATAAACATCGTTACAGGTGGCTTGGCGTTGATCGACCAGGCATCCTGACTTGACAGACGATGGTAGGTTGTTCCTTGCTCATAGCCTAAACCATGCGTTGTAAACAGTCTGTTCTCGTCTGACTTACTAACCCACCATCGTACAAATTCAAAGGTCACTATCACATCCTGATCAATAATAATTTGTTGGTCTTCGCAGGAAGCGATAATCCATTTTCTATTCTTGTAACTCTTTACAAAGAGGTCATTTTTTAGTAAAGTTTCACCGGGCAAACTATCTTTAATTGAATAAATCTGAATACGATACAAAACGCTGTCGACTGTATTGAAGCGTAAATGAAATTGAACGTTATCCAACCAATATTTTTTGCCTTCATGATTGATTCTCAAGCCCCATTCTCCGCCAAAACCAAATTCAGTATGCCCGGATTGTCCGGTAGTCCATTTTGAAGGCTCAATCCGACCCAATTTTTTAGTCTCTCTTTTTTTATCCCGGACAATTACCTCTTTAAGCATGTATTGCCTGGGAGTAAGTTGAATTGCTAAATACTCCCTCCCTACGCTTTCAACCTTAACTTTTTCAGTCTCATACCCAATCATAGAAAATCCAAGCTCATCATCTGGCAAGGCACGGCTTAAATCAATTTCAAATTCACCATTCTCATGAGAAATCACACCCATGTTTTTATTGAACACCCCAACATGCACATAGGCTAAAGGTTGTTTTGTTGATGCGTCCTTTATCACGCCTCTCACTGTTTGTGCTTCTGTACGAAAGCAGAGAGCAATTAAAAGAACAAGAGTAAATCGCATTTGTCTCATACTGTTCTTAGCCTTAACATGATAGAAAATCACTTCTCGCAAAAAGCTCCTTTGGCAATCCACAGTTTCTTAATCTCAATTTCCAATAGTCCTTCGCGCACAGCAGGATCAGTTTCAATAACTTCATTTTGAATATCTCCCCTGATTACAAGAATCCCACCTTCCGTATCTCCAAATGTGCCCTCGGCCATCACGTTTCCTGTTTTGATAATTCCTTTCAAATAATCATCGTGCATTTTAAAAATTTGCGGAGCTTCCTGAATATTAAACTTGGCAATGTTTGGTATGTATCGGATAAACTGGTATGTAACCATTTCGTATTTCTCACCTACCGCACAAGCTGCACCGACTCGTGGAAAGTAGGGCAGAACCTCAATCTGCCAGCGGTTGGCCACTACCCCAGGGTCAGTCTTTAGCCATTCATTTACCTGATCAATCGATTTTGATTTGAAAATGAAAATGCCTCCACCTCCGTCAAATGGTCCGGCCGAAATCAGCTTCCCTTCCTTAACCAATCGCTCTATATTAGCCATGTGCCCATCCATAATTTTCTTAACCTGATCTGCCGGCAACTCTGCTTTGTCAGAACGACTATTCAAAAAAACGAAAATCAACTCCGGGCTTTGCGCACAAAGCAACTGGGAGAATAAGATAAGCAGGGCAGGTAAGATCTTTTTCATGAGATTGAACTTACTAAAATTTACAATACTTCTTTACGCCTTTGACCACTTACAAGCAGCACCCCTGCCAAAATCATAAGTGTACCAACAATCTGAAGGAGAAAAATATTCTCATCGAGAAAAAAGTAAGCCATTGCAATGGTAGAAACCGGTCCGATGCTCCCAACAATGGCTGCATTATCCGAGCCAATTCGCTTTATCCCTTCCGCAACCAGGTAAGAAGGTATAACTGTTGAGAGAATGGCCATTAAAAAACTATACACATATACTATACCAGAAAAATTCCACAAAGAGACCTCTGAGGTTATAAAAAAATGAATGAGTACACCCACTGAGGCAAAACTCATAGCATAACTGTTAAACTTGGCTGCCCCCACCATAGGAATTAATCGCCCACTCCCCACAATGTAGCTGGCATAGGTAAAAGCACAGATAAAAATTAATACCGACCCCAAAATAAAATTCTTGTTTTGGGACGACTGAATTTCTACTTCACTCAGAAAAGCAATCATCAATCCGCCATAGGTAATAACTAGTGCCGCCCATTGGATGGGCTTAATTCTCTCTTTGAAAACTATGGCTGACATCAGTAATACGAGGGTAGGATAGATAAACAAAATCAATCGCTCAATCCCAGCCGTTACATATTGCAGCCCAAGAAAATCCAAGAGACTGCTTATATAGTACCCCAAACAACCGATGACGGCAACACTGATCCATTGCCTGTTTGTAAACTTCACATTCGTTTGTTTACTGGAGGTAGCAAATGCAGAAACAAGAAAAAAGGGAAGTGAGAAAACCATGCGCAAAGCCAATAAGGAAACGGCATCCACCTGAGTATCGCGGTAAGCAAGTTTTACAAAGATGGCTTTTGTGGAAAAACAGATCGCCCCGATAAGGGCAATAACAATCCCTCCTATAAAATAGTCATTAGACTTTCTATTTAAGGTCATTGTCTTTCTGAAACCAACACGTTCACCAACTTCATCAGATCAGCTTCGGTGTTGTAAAGATTCGGTGATACCCGAATGGCATCGCCCCGGAAGGAGACAGAAATTTTGTTTTTAAGAATTAACTTCCTGATCCCGTCAATCTGTCTATCCTCGGGTAACCGAATTCCAAACAAATGATGGCCACGATACTTTTCATCTTCAATCCAGAAGCCAGCCTCCCTTAAAAGCCTGATTGGTTTTTTTGTAATAGATGCACAATACTGTTGAATGGATTTAGGCTTCCATTGATTGATTTGTTTCAGTGCTTCAAGCAGCATCGGTACCAGAATGAAATTGCTGTGTTCGCCAACTTCATAGCGCAACGCTCCGGGTTGATATTCACTTTCATAGTTTACCAAAGCAGCAAAATTTTCGCTGTGCAGTCTATTGATCCAGTTTTCTTCAACTGGTGTCCCCCGATCAAAATACTCTCCATAGTAAGCCAGGCCCAGTGAATACGGACCCATCAGCCATTTATAACCGCCACAAACCAACGCATCCGGTTGTATTTGCTGTACATCAAAAGGCAAGGCGCCTACAGATTGTGTTCCATCAATAACCAGTAACGCTCCTACATCTTTAGTTTTTTTTCTTATCTCTTTTAAATTGAAAAGCGTACCATCTGCCCAGTGTACATTACCTAGAGCAACAAGCTTTGTGTTCTGATCAATTGCTCCCAGTAATCGTTCATTCCACTGAACTCCTCGATTAATGGTAGTGTCTGGTGCAGAAATCACTTTTAACTTTACTCCAGCATCTCGTTGAAGCCGATGCCAGGGGTAATAATTGCTGGGGAACTGCTCGGCTGCAACAATGATATTATCTGATGCTGATACTTTGAGATTCCTGACAACATTAGACATGCCATACGAAACAGAAGGAACCAACGCAACACGGTTAGCCTGACCGTTTATAAGTTTTGAAAACTCTTTGCGTACCTTTTCTGTCTCCTCAAAAAAGTCAGTAGTCGAAACAGTAGCCGGGTTTCTCTTCTTCAGAATTCCTTCAATACCTTTTTTCTCGACAGATTTAAGCAAAGGCGACATATATGCACAATTCAAATACACGCTGCCCTTTGCTAAAGAAAACTTTGATCGTTGATTCGAAATCATATTGGTAGCTTTACAACACCTCTTAAAATCCGGAAGTTAAATTTTTTAAACTTAATTCTTTTCGATATTAAACCAAGGGTTACCATTTTTGTCTAACAAACATCCATACACCACACTGAACGAATATGAGGGTTGAATCGGAACTTTATAAGGGTATTGAATATGTGCGCGTTTCCAACCTGCCTGATGATCAAAAAGAAAAAATCAAAACCAGCTTACCTAAGGATAAGGTGATTAAAATCCTGATGGATGGAAGCCTGATCGAAGACTGCATTCAATATGCGGACTATTTAACCTGGTTTGAAGCACATCATCAGGGGGTCATGATTACCTCCTCTCGAGCCCAATCTGTTTCCGCGGCTTTTAAGTTTTCTATCAAGTAGGATTTAGTCCCAAACACCTTCCGGTACAATCTCCACTACGTTACCAACTGGGTCGTTAAAATAGAATGACTCCTGGCCATTTTTCCAAACCACTGATTCAATGATTGGAATGCCTAGCGTTTCAATTTCCTTCTTGTGAACTTCATATTCATGGGCAGGAACTTCAAAAGCAAAATGATATTTGCCTTCCGAAAAATGTGCGGGCGGGCTTTTCTTTAGCCGCGAATCATCGGGATTAAAGCACAAAAGCACGTTGGCTCCTGCCCGAAAAAAGATATGTCTGCCTTCCGCCTTTCCAATTACGGGCAAGCCTAGCAAGCCATGATAAAACTCCTCGGCTAACCTTAAATCCCGAAAATAGATGCACGTTTCCTTAACTTGCTTGATGTTCATAGTCACTGTTGATTCTTTGGCTCAGAGTGATTTCCTGGGAGTCTGATAATCTCTTAATCTCGGCTTTAAATGACATGCTATTAAGTTGAAAATCTGATCTTTATAAAGGCCTTCCTAAAATGGTTCATTTCCTAAGCTCATTTAGTTGTCCACAAAGAACTGATTAACAAGGAGTAGTGTAACTTGTTGATATTCTGATCAATAAGCCATAACAGTCCGGTAATGTTGACAACTATCGAATTTTGTGGAATTCTATTTTGGCTCAATTTTGGTTAATTCTAAGTGCTTGAATTATACCCTTTTACTAAGTTTCTTTCATTCAACTTACATGGCTATTTTTACATTCCCAAAAAGATCTAAAACAGGATTTATTTATTTACGTTTTCAATCATCATGAGGTATTTAATACTTTTTACATTTTCCCTTTGCCTTGGGGCACCGCTACTTGCTCAAAAGGCTGAGCAGATCAAGGTAAAAGACCTACAACAGGCGATCAATACCTCAAGCGAGCGTATCCAGGTATTTAATTTCTGGGCAACCTGGTGTGCTCCCTGTGTGAAAGAGATACCGCTCTTCGAAAAACTCAATCAGGAAAACAAAATGGTAGAAGTCACTCTTGTGAGCATGGATTTTGATCTTGATCCGAATCCTGACAAGGTGAATCGTTTTGTGGCACGTAAGAACATTCAATCCAAGGTAGTTATCCTGGCTGAAACCGACCCCAACTCGTGGATTGATAAAATTGATAAGAATTGGTCAGGGGCCTTGCCGACAACCCTGATAGTGAATACAAAATCCGGTAAGAGAAAATTGGTGCAAAAAGAACTGCACGAAGGCGACCTGGAAAAACTGATAGCAGAAGTAAATAATTAAATTTTTAACTCATGAAATCTATCGTGATGATGTTGGTCTGTGCTGTGTTGTTAGCTGCCAGTCCGGTAAAGAATGGTTATGAAGTAGGGGATAAAGCCACTGACTTTACCCTAAAAAATGTGGATGGTAAAATGGTGTCGCTCGCTGACTTCAAAGAAGCAAAAGGATTCATTGTAATTTTTGATTGCAACACATGCCCGTACTCGAAGGCTTACAATCAGAGAATCATTGACCTGAACGAAAAATATGCAGCCAAAGGATTCCCTGTAATAACGATTAATGCCAATGAAGGCTCTGGCGATTCTTATGACGAAATGGTTCGCATTGCCAACAAGAAGAAATATAAATTCCCTTATCTCTATGATGAATCCCAGGCGATTGCAAAAACCTATGGCGCAACGAATACACCCCATGTGTTTGTGCTTAATCAGGAATTAAAGGTTTCCTACATTGGGTCTATTGACGACAATGCCCGCAATGCTGCAAGCGCTACCAAAAAATATGTGGAAGATGCTGTGGATGCATTACTGGCCGGAAAATCTGTCCCTGTATCCAGGACTAAAGCCATGGGGTGCGGCATAAAATGGAAAGACGCTTAACCTATATCAGATATTTAAACAAGAAGCCGGAATCTTCCGGGCTTTATTTAAGCTTGAGTTACTTTTTCTCACCCACCGGAAGTTCTACATTTTCTCCCCGATCAGCTACAAAGGCAATCCACTGACCATCGGGTGAAAGGGCCGGATTCGTACCGCTGTTTTTTGTTGTATTGGTTAATTGAAATGGTGGGCTTCCATTTTTACTCAACCAGATTTCTGTATCAAACCGGTTATCGTTCCAGTCTGTTGTTTGTACCGTGTAGGCAACGTGTTTACCGTCTGCGGAAAGAGTAACTCCACCAATGCTACGAAGTGAAATTACTTCTTCGAAAGTAGGAACGCGTTGTGCCAAAGTTTGAATCATACTAAAAGCAAATAACAAAATTAAAACGCGTTTCATAATCGGGGGTGTTTGATCCTTCAAAGAAGTGAAATCGTCTCAAAAGTTAAGGTGGTTTTACACGGGTGGAATTATTGAAAACTGAGGTTACATAAAAATAAAAAGCTTATCAATAAGATGGGCTTAATCTTTACTTTCCTGTTGGCACTGGTGGTGGCCCGTCTGGAATGTATGCCTTATATACATTGCCACCCCTACGCTGCTCAAATTCAGCGCGCACATCCTTGCGCAGTTGCTCATTTTCAAAAAGATCAACCATAGTCATCGCCAGAGATTTGGCAGCAAGCAACATGCCTTTATGGCCAATCGACATACCTCCACAGGCAACAACACTCCAACCATGCCAGGCCGTATTAGGTGGTGCAGTGGTCGCAACTAGTGTAATCTCGGGCACGATCCAGCTAATATCTCCAACATCGGTGGAACCGCCCGTTGGATGCTCCTGTGTTTCCTTTAGCGGATGTATTTTTCCATCCAATCCTACTTGTTCTCCACCTTGTACTTCCTGAATTTTTTTTGCAAAGGCTATCTCTTCTGCCGTGTAATTAATCGGTCCCAAAATTTCTAAATTCTTTTGAAGCGCTGAGGCTCCGGTACGATTCACCAGCATTTCATAGTCGCCCGTTTGAACTGTCACCTTGGCTTCCACTCCGGCAATCATTGCTGCTCCTTGTGCTACCTCCTTAACGCGACTAAATACTGTCTCCACTCCTTCACGTTTACTGTCGCGCACCCACATCCAGATTTTAGCATACTCCGGCACTACGTTAGGAACGTCTCCTCCATTCATAATTGCATAGTGCATACGTACACTGGGCCGCACGTGCTCGCGCAACATATTTACGCCATCGGTAAATGCTTCCATTCCGTCAACAGCACTTCTTCCATTCCAGGGATCTGCTGCCGCATGCGCTGCTTTGCCTTTAAACTCTACAATGAAGTCTACCATAGCCTGTGAACTTTGGGTACTGGCGGCAATCTCAACATCCGGATGCCAGTCGAGGCAGACATCCAGATCTGCAAAGAGTCCATCACGAGCCATATAAATTTTACCTCCGACTGATTCTTCAGCCGGAGTTCCATAAAACCGAATGGTGCCTTTCAGCTTGCCTTGCTGCATCAGCTCCTTGATTGCAACGGCCGCGCCTAAACTTCCGGCCCCAAATAAATTATGTCCGCAGCCATGTCCGGCTGCTCCGGGATTGAGTGCCTCTTTTGTTGGTTGCGCCTTTTGTGAAATTCCGGGCAAGGCATCAAACTCGCCCATGATTCCGATTATTGGTTTTCCAGAACCGTATTCAGCGGTAAACGCAGTGGGCATACCCGCCACTCCGCGCTTTAATCTGAAGCCCTGGGCCTCGGCATAATCAGCCAATTCTTTCGC
>JBEBJH010000232.1:0-7230 GCA_040079965.1 Cyclobacteriaceae bacterium | reverse complement strand
TCCGGAAGGAGGAACGGAAGTGCCTATCCTTAATTATCGTACCCATCAAAGAAGACTAATGCCCCTGTTGGCTAACGTATATGCATTACATTTCTCGCTTCAGTATCTGACCCAACGATTTTTGAAGCGCACGGAAGAAGACATGCAGGAGATTGAAGCCCTCGCTGCTGGTTTGAAGTCATTCGCCACCTGGAATACCACTGCTACGCTACAAGAGTGCCGCGAATGTTGTGGCGGAAAAGGATATCTATCCGAAAATCGGATTGAAGTGTTAAAGAATGATACAGACATTTACACAACCTTTGAGGGTGATAACACGGTGTTGATGCAACTGGTTGCCAAGAGCAGGCTTACCGAGTTCAAGCAGGAATTCAGCAACATGAATGTGTTCACGATTTTAAATTATGTTGCCGATCAGGCTAAAACCTCGATCACCGAAATGAATCCCATCACAGTACGAAATACAAGTGAAGAACACTTACTCGATTCTGAGTTTCAGTTGAATGCGTTTAAGTATCGGGAACGCGATATTCTCACTTCGGCCGCCAAGCGACTCAAACGACATATTGAAAGTGGTATGGATTCTTTTGATGCCTTTAACGTCAGTCAACATCATTTGGTGCAGGTTGGATTTGCCTATATCGAGCGTATCATTCTTGAGCAATTCATCGCTCAGGTTGACAATACACAAGATGCAGGCTGTAAGGCAGTGTTAAAAAAACTGTGCGATCTCTTTGCCCTGTCACAGATCGATAAGAATAAGGGTTGGTATCTTGAACAAGGGTATATGGAGGGCGTGAAGACCAAGGCGATTCGCAAAATGGTAAATCAACTTTGCTGGGAGATAAGGCAAGATGCCGTTCCGTTGACAGATGCCTTTAACATTCCAGATCAGTGTTTGGGGGCACCGATAGCGTTGTAAAAGTTAGAGGTCACCAGTCTCCAGTTACCAGCAACTGGAGACTGGTAACAAGCAACTAATAATCCGTCTTAATCGATTTGTCGAATGGTAGTCTAAACTGATAACCAATATCCTCGTCCTTCTTGTCATCCAACACATCCAGACCATAGCGAATTTTCTTTGGGTCATCGTAGACAAAGGTGCCGAAGATACGATCCCAGATGGAAAAGATATTTCCAAAGTTTGTATCGGTCCATGGGCGTTCATAGTGGTGATGGAATTTGTGAACGTTGGGTGTAACGATAATGTAACTGAGCGTTTTATCCAGCCAGCCTGGAAGCGAAATATTTGCGTGTGAGAAATACGTGAAGAAGATCGTGCAGAAACGATAAAACAAATAATAGGATAACGGAGCCCCCATGATCACGACTACGGAAAGCGATAGCATTTCACGTAAAATAAAATCTCCCGGATGTAAACGAGGGCCTGTAGTAGCATCCACATGCGTATCGGCATGGTGGATCATGTGAAATCTCCACAACCATTTAACACGGTGAAGAAGATAATGTGCCATATATTGGGCTACCAGATCAAACGCCAGCATGCACAACAAGAACTCTGTCCACACCGGAAAGTCGACCAGGTAAGTAATTCCAAATTGATTAGTTTCAATCCAGCGAAACACGCCCAGCGTGACAATTCCAAAAATAGTATTGATGATCAGCGTAGATCCCAAAAACGCAAAATTAACACCAGCATGTTTCCATTTTTTGTAGCTGAATAAAACCAAGGGAATACCTCCTTCCAGCAACCAGAAAAAAGTTAAACATGACAATACCCAGGCGCCTCGTTGCCAGAATGGCATCACTTCAAAAAAATTCAAAAATGAATTCATAGTTTAATTCAAGATATAGGATTCAAAACCAACGAGCAAATCACACTTCGTAAATCAAAATCACTATTTGGAGTCCTAAATATAACGTTCTAAGGGTCGGGTTAAGCACGTAGGGCCGCCACCACCTTTCACACTTATCTCTTGCCCTTCATATTCATGCACTGTGCAACCCGCATCAACGAGTCTTTGTTTCGTAATGGGATTTCCTTTTACCATAACTACTTCGCGAGGAGAAATAGCCAATACATTACATCCCATCGAATCCCATTCTGAATCGGGAACTTCCACGAAGGAAATACCATGTTCCAATAAACCATGCCTGAAAGAAATTGGCATGAGCGAAGAATACACTACCGCCAGATTTTTATCCACTGGACTAAAGACAGACATCAAATGAAATACATCCGAGGGTCCTTTGTAATGAGGCATCTCTGCCACCCACACTTTTATTCCGTGCGGTTCCACCAGGTGTTTAAGTTGTCTTATTCCTTCCCAATTGGTGCGGTACGTATGCCCTACTGCCAAGGTATGTTCATCTACCCAGGCCACATCGCCACCCTCCAATGTGCCAGGCTGAGTGATCTCACCTAAAATTTTAATTGTATTGTTTTCAAATGCTTTTCGTTCTGCAGCGGGTTCATTCCTTCGCGCGGGTTTGCCCATATTGCACAGGATCATGCCATGATCTGTAGCGATCGCTGCATCGCGACAATAAATGGAATCCATCGTCACGGAGGAATCAAATGGCAACGTGATCGTTACAGCGCCTTGATGCGTGATCATTTTTTCAAAATCAGCAAATTCTGTTTCTGCTTTCACGAGATCAGGCTTGGAAAGAAAATTCAATGCTTTCCACTGCGCTGCAATCTGATTCTCATCCACAAAGGCTTCCTTCGGTCGTTTAATAAATACGGATTTTAATTTTCCGTAATCGGATTGATAGGTTATTTTCATGATGATGAATTTCTTTTGATTTGAATATAGGCATAGAAAGGCAAGCCAGCCATCAGCAAGACAAAGCCCCAATACACAGTTTCTTCTCCTGCACCAATGATCGCCCACATGGAATAGAGAAAAGCGAATACTGCAATCACTAACTTAAATCCACTTAATGTTTCCCGTTTGCTTGCAATCATCACAAAAGAAATGATTGAAAACAAATAAGGCACTAATACGGTGAGGGTGGTTAACAACACCATAAACGTATAGGTATCAGCCAGGGTCCGGGTAAAGTTCAAACTCATCAACACCGATATGAGCAAACTGGAAATCACAATGCCGATAGCCGGAGTTCCATTTTTATTCTCTTTCGCGAAAATGCGTGGGAACAAATGATCACGTGCCGCAGCCATGGGCATTTGTCCTTGTATCAATATCCAACCATTGAGTGCACCAAACGTGGAGATTACGGCACCTCCGGCAACAAGATAACGGGCTTCCTTTCCCCAAATAGAAGCGGCCGCATCCGCAAAGGGTGCTTGCGAATCCTGAAGTATCGAAGGAGGTATAAGGCCCATCACCGCTACGGTGCCTGCTATGTAAATAAAGGTTGTTAGCAAAGTGCCAATGATGGTGGCTTTCGAAACCGTCTTTTCAGCATTCTTCACATTTCCTGATGGAATGGTAGCGCACTCCAAACCAAGAAAAGCGAACAAGGTAAGTGTGGTGGTACTAGTGATGGCCGAGATATTTGATTGTGAACTTACGTTGAACGGAATGAAATGATCTGCATTAAAATAGAATAGTCCACCAATGGTGATCACGATCAGTGGAGCCAGTTTCAATACGGTAGTAATGACCTGCACTAAGCCTGCTTCACGAATTCCCTTTGTATTGATCCAGGTTAAAAACCAGATGGCAGATAAGCCAGTGCCAATGGAAAGAAATGGGTTGCTTCCCAATGCGGGAATGAATGCAGTAAGATAACTAACAAAAGCAACAGCAATAGCTGCGTTGGTACACCAAACCGAAATCCAGTAACCCCATGCCACTAAAAATGCAGGAAAGGTGCCCATGCCTTCACGCGTATAAGCATACGGTCCACCTGTTGCGGATGGTTGAAGTTTACTTAACCATCCCTAAACTAATGCCAGACAAATAGCCCCGGCTCCTGATATGAGCCATCCCACCAAACTAATGCCTCCGTAAATAGCCAGGGTAGCCGGCAGCATGAATAAACCTGAGGCAATCATATTGCCAATCACCAGCGAGGTGGCTGTCCACAGGCCTATCTCTTTTGATTTTTCGCTCATCCGGATTGTTAATTACGAAGAATACCGGATTCGCACAATGATCTAATCAAAATTTGGATTCATGATCGTGATGGGGATTTGCAATTGCACTTTATCCCACATCATATTGATGGTGCATTCATACTCCGATTTAGCATCAACCTCATATTGAAGTCGCTCCTGATTCTCAGGAAGTTGAGAAGGTGTAATCTCCATGCGGCCTACATCATCTTTACTATCATATTCGTCTGTAAGGTGTTGCTGCCAGTTTTTATTGATGATGACCGTCCATTTATCCTTTCCGGGGATGGTAAATAGGCCATACTTACCAGCAACAATTGTTTTGTTACCCAGCATGAAATCAATATTGCTTTCAATCGTGGTAGCCATGTGAGCTCCGGTAACCCAGATTTTATCAAATGGAACCAGTCCACCCCAAACAATTCTACCTCTAACAGCCGGAGAGTGGTAGGTAATTTTGAATTCCGCATCCCCTACCTTTCCTTTCGTATAGGCTTTTAAACTTCCTTTCAAAGTATCCTCCTGCAGTTGCTTGCCAATCACAACACCTTCATCTAACACCTCTGCTACAGGTGGCGCTGTTTGTTCAGTCGCCTTCTCTTCAACATTCTTTTTTTCAGAGCAACTCATCAGACCACAAACCGAGAGCAAACAAAATAATACGATATAATTTTTCATTTCTAAATTTGATTGGTTGGATTTAAAGAAACATCAAAAACTAGTGAATTCATTACTTATAAAATGCTCTGTTCGACCCCGAGGGGGTCGTATATTTATAGTAGATCGATTTGACTATAGACATACGACCCCTTCGGGGTCGAACAAGGCCCCTTCAATACAAATAATAGTAAGACTGTTTACAATGATAAGCTCGCTGTCTTAATGATTTTTTCTTTGTCATCCGTCCAGGCAAAAATTAATTTGTTACCAGACTTTGTCATTTGAGGGAACCCGCTTGACCGTGCATCGGAAGTAGAAGCAATATTCATGGATGATCCTTTTGTTCCAGCTCGATTTACTTTCACGGCTTTGATCTCCGAGCCTTCCATCCAACTCACCATGGCGTTATCATTATCCAGCATCACCACATCTACCCGGCCTATCGCCTTACCTTCGTCTAGTTTTACTGGCTTCCCAAACGTAGCGCCACCATCGTTAGAAAAAATAACGCGCACACTGGCATTTCCTTCCGGGGATGAGAACCAGGCAATGGCCAGATTATTTCCTGAAGCAGAAACCCTTGGTCCGTTTACAGGGCAACCGGCAATCTTCCAATTGTCGGCATAAATAGTTTTAGGTTCCGTCCATTGTCCATTAACAAAACGTACAATCGACATATCGCGGATTTCTTCATCTGAACGATCGCGATAAACCACGATTGGTCCGTTGTCGGTAAGTGCTGTGCCTGTCTGGCAACAATCACACGTACGATTATCCAACTCCCACTCGTTGCTCTTCACTCCGTTTATATCCACTACGGCTGCGCGAATAGACATCTGGCCATGATGACCTTCATGATTCTCCATTCCCTCCATCACCGTATTGCGACCATCCAGCCAGGCTACCAAAAAGTTTTCACTATAAGGTAATATTGAAACAAACCCATGTTCCGCTTGCTTGGCATCATCATGAACAGGTTTAGGTTCGCTCCACGTACTGCCCTCATCTTGCGAAGATGTTAACATCACATCATAGGCAAACGTGCTTTCACCACTCTTGCCCAGATAGTGAGCCATGAGTTGTTTTCCATTCGCTGCGATCAGCGGGTAGTCTGCCCAGTTGACAAACCAGTTTTCGCCTGAACGGATCACGTGTGGTTCTGACCACTTGTCATTTTCCAGTTTGGAGAATTTCAAAAAGTTCTTGCCTTCAGATACTTCAATCCAGGATAAAAAAGTATTACCGGTGGTGTCGGTAAATAAGTATGGCTCCCCACTGGAGGATTTTGCGGGAGAATCAATGAGGTTAATAGCCACACCGGCTTCCTGTTTCTCGTTGACTTTGCAGGCTGATAGCACCACTATCAGTAATAGAATATATTTACTCATCTTTTTTAAATTATGAAAATCAGGCGTCTAACCGTTTTGAGCGGTCTGACGCCTTACTCTTCATTAATTAATTTCGATACCATTTCAATCGTTTCTGGATCATCCCACTTTCTGAAACCAACTTCAGAAAATATCAAGTTGCCTTCACCATCAAAAATGAAGGTAGTGGGCAACGCCTGTATTCCCAGTGACTCTGGATTTTCTACGCGAACAAAATTTAACGTCATCTTACGACTCTCCATGAATTTCTGAATCTTATCCACTTCCTCATCGGAGGCAAAAAAGAATTCAATGTTCTGACCTGTCAATTGTGTTTTCAAGGCGGCAATACTTGGCATCTCCTGAATACAGGGTCGGCACCAGGTAGCCCAGAAGTTAACGAAGATCGTTTTACCTTCGAACTCCGTTAAGTCAACTTCTTTACCCTCTAAATCAGTAAGCTTAATCTGGGATGCCACCATAGCGGATTGTTCTCCCGTCTTTTCGGAAGAACAACTTACTAGTGCTATACAGAAAATAAAAAAAAGAGAACGAATCATATTAATTCAATTTCTCTTCCACCGATCCGCACTTCAACATCTTATCCCCGAAGTAAGGGTTGCGTATTTCAGCTGCTTCGCTCAACCAGTAAGCACCTTGATTATCAAACGCCATCGGACAAAATTCATAAAATGCCGTTGCACCGCCTAAACCATACGCCTTAATGCTCTTGTATAAGTTGTCGGAAAGTTTGCTGAAGGAAGTGCGTTGTGCTTCAATATCATCCGATGCCTGAATCTCCTTTAATGAGGCTTCTAATCCATCTGAATAAGTCATCCAATCATTGTGAGCCATACCGGTTAATAACATCATGTCGGTTTTCGCAAGAGATTCTTGAACTTTGGCCGCTGCTTCCTTCACTTGTGCGGAGTTGGTAGCCACAAATGCTTCCTTTAATGAAACGTACGAAGTAAAAACTCCGCTAAGTTGTTGCTGAAAGGTTGCTTCCACCTGGAATTGAGGAGCTGATGCCTGTGCCGGAGCTTCTTCCGTGGCTGCGTGCATCGACTCATCATGGCTTTCCTCCTGGACAACTTCTTCCTTCTTTGACGAGCAATTGCTCAATGCAAAAACACTAACTGCACTATAGAGTGT
>JBEBJH010000015.1:0-34997 GCA_040079965.1 Cyclobacteriaceae bacterium | reverse complement strand
AGCTAAAATTGAATTGGGGGATATCTATTTATTGAAAGAAGAATCGTGGGAGGCTACACTTTTATATTCACAGGTTGAAAAAACCCAGCGTGAAACCCAGCTCGGATACGAAGCTAAACTCCGCAATGCAAAACTCTCTTACTTTAAAGGCGATTTTTTGTTGGCACAAGAACATCTGGATATTTTAAAACAGGCCACCTCGCGCGAAATTGCCAATGATGCGATGGAATTAAGTATGCGGATAAAAGAAAATACTCTGTACGACACAACAGGAGCCGCGCTTAAAGAGTTTGCTTCTATTGAATTGCTACTCGCACAAAACAAAAATGACCTTGCCTTGCAACGCCTGAAAAATTTTAAGGTGACAAAAAAAGTAAAAATGAACCGTGAGGAAGCGATCAAGAAAAATCTATGGTGGCCAGAGAAATCGTTAAGTCAAAAGGAGTTGGAAAAATTAAAAGAAGAAATTAAGAACAGCAAAGATGTTGCATCAACAATTTTTGGCGATTCTGTTTGGGTTGATGTTGAAACTGACTTCACAACTATCAAGGATGATGTTTATTGGCTCGAAGCTAACGTGCTCTTAAAACGCGGAGAGTTTGATCAATCTATAGCCATGTTGGAAAAAATCATAACGGAATTTGGTGAAGATATTCTATCGGACGATGCCTACTTTTTGGAAGGCGAAATTTATGAACAACAAATAAAAAACAAGGACAAAGCCATGGAAATTTACCGGGAGTTTCTTAACAAATACCCGGGAAGTGTTTATGCAGCCGAAGCCCGCAAGAGATACCGGACCCTGCGTGGGGATTTTACGGATTCAATACCTGTAAACTAAGCCTTAAAGCACTTTTTCATTCGGGTAATAAAGGAGGAAGGTTGATATTGCCTCCAATTTTAAGTAGCTTGATCTTATGTCTTGTTGGCAGAGTAGAATCTGTCAAACCATGAATGATCATTTCTTAGTGTCACCCATCACGATCAAAGGCGGCCATGCTACCACGGCTATATCATGGGTAATTATTTTCACCTGTCTTCTTTTTCAAAGCAGCTGCGAACCCGATTTTGTACCTTTAGACTTCTGCGCAGATCCTCTTGGTTCTGATAATAATACTTACAAGAATGCAAATGTCTTCTGCTATAAAGATAGTTTTAACAGCTGTTTTACGCTTGAGCTGACGACCACGAAAACGGTCATTCGCGCTGTGAATTATGCTGGAAAAGAACTGGCCATGATCCAGGATATTGGTCCCGTTACGTGCCTTTCCGAAGTGAAAACAAAACCGACCTCTGGATATGTATATACGGTGAATGCGATTCTGGGTCATGGCTATGTTATTAAACTTCCAGATGGAACCTATGGGCGATTCTTTATCGATTCATGGATCAAATCAAATACGAATGTGGTAGTTGAAATTAATATCACGCGACAATATTCATTTTGAATATGAAAAGAGGTCTGATCATAATAGTATGCTTTTTATTGATGCAGAAAGCGAATGGTCAAACCAGAATGTATGTGGCAGCAGGTTTAACAACATCCTACGGGGGAGGCTATAATGCCCTTTTCGCGAAAATAAAAACGCCAGGCTATTTTGATATAGAATTAGAAAAGAAAATACTGGGCTCCGTAAGCATAGTAGGTGGCGTATCTACATTTGGTGTGGGATACAGCAGCGAAGACACCGGTTTTGGTTCACAGAGCTCCTACCAGGCCAGATTTGTTTCGGTGCCGGTATTATTTCGCTGGAATATCCGGAACAAAAATTTTTTCTTTCTTGATTTTGGGCTGAGCCCCTACTACCTCGTGAATGCACACCTGCAGGAAAGCATCTATAAGTTTGGTATCAAACGAGATGTAGAAGGCGACATTACCGGGTATTCAAAAAGATTTTTTACAAGCTTTAAATTTCAACAGACTTTCGCTGTCAACAGACTAATTATTTCCTTGTTTGTCATTGTCCCGTTTAAAGGGCAATCTTCTATTAAAGACCTGCCGGATCACTGGGGTCTTAATCAGCAACAATCCACTTATCTGATAGAAGGTGGATATAAGGATTTTGTTGTGATGGGATTAAAAACGGGTCTCCGAATAAAATGAGAACCACCATCGCCATCGTGTTGTGTTTTTTCTTTTGGAGCAGCGGCTTCGCCCAACATCAACGCAGTAATCCGGCAAAGACGATACGCAAACTATATAACAGCACCGATCCCGATGAAGTTAAAAAGAGTATCGAGCAGATGACCGCCCAGGCGCAGGATAAAAGCAAAACATCGCAATATATTTTGTTTGAAATGTTACTGGGTGATCAATATGAGAAAACCGGAGATTATGTGAAGGCTGAGCAAAATTTTGTCACCGCCTATGAAGAAACAAAAAAACATTTAAACGCAAGCAGTAAACATCTTGCCTTTTATGGAGCGTTTCAAAAAACAATTTATGATCCGATTGATCGGCTTGGATTTTTTTATTTGAAGATAGGAAACGTAAAAAAAGCAGAGCAGTTGTTTAATGAATCGCTTTCCTTGCGCGAAACCAATTTTCCTGAACGCAGTATCCATCGCATTCATCCTTTGGTAGGTCTTGGATCTCTTCATTACCGAAAAAACGATATTGAAAAGGCTTATGAATACTTCAACCGCGCAATTAAGGGAATAAACAGGGCAATGACCACCAACTTTGATCAGGATGAACTTAACCGTATTTTCCTGACCGACCTGGCGGAGATTTGTTTGACGCTCGGAAAGAAAAAAGAAGCACTGGATTATGTCAACAAACTAGCCTTGGCTTCATCGGGTGCCGGGAAATTTTCAAGCAAGGTTGCATCAAGACAGGAAGTGGCACGCGTTTTTGAAATGAAGTCGCGCTACTCTTTACAGGAAGCGGATTTCTTAAAAGCACAGGAGTATTTAGACAAGGCAAATCATTACAACCCGGCCAACGTCACGACCTCAGATGTAAATTTCAAACTAATTAAAACGGAAGCCTTATTGCGATGGGCACAGGGACAAGCCGACCAGGCAGGGGAGTCTTTTCAAAAACTCGTCAAAGCATATCAACATCATATTGCTTACAACTTTGTAGCAATGAGTGAATACGAGAAAGAGCAATTCTATTATTCACTAAAAAAGGATTTTGACCTGTTTAATGCTTTCGTGCTTGACTATTCGGCAACGCAACCGGAAAAATTATACGAGCAGATGTACGACAATCTTCTCAACACGAAAGCCCTGCTGTTAAATCAAACGAACAGACAAAAAAACAGAATCTTACAAAGCGGTGATCAGGCACTCATTACAACGTTGCACGAGTGGGAGAACTCCAAAGCAAAATTAGCGGGACAGTATTATCAGAAGAGCAGCACAACTCGAATTGATTCATTGGAAAGAAAAATAGAGACGCTGGAAAAACAACTGAACCAGGTAAGCGGATTATTTGAGAATAAAGAAAAACCAATAGAATGGACCCAAGTCAAGAACACCTTGAAACCCGGAGATGCGGCTATTGAAATCGTCAGGATCAATGTAGTGGATAAGAAGAAATTGGGTAATACAAATCCTCTTACAGACTCTACCGTGTATTTGTTCCTGTTGCTTACGACCGAGGCAAAAACACCTCAGCATTTTGTAGTAACAAATGGAGACCAACTGGAGAAACGTTTTCTACCCTATTACCGCAATGCAATTTATTCGCATACAGAAGACAAATTATCATACGATCAATTCTGGCTGCCCATCCGTAAACAAGTGGCGGGAATAAAGAAATTCTATTTATCGGCAGACGGTGTGTACAACCAGATTAACCTGAATACTTTGCTCAACACGGTTACCAGCCAATACCTGATCGATGAAATAAACCTGGTTTATTTAACGAACACAGGCGACTTATTACGCAAGCGTAATCTCAATCCAGATATGAAAGCGGTTTTGGTAGGTCGCCCAACGTACGATTTTACGGAGAGTAATATACGGGTAAATGAAATGAAAATTTATGGTCAGCGCAATGTGATCAGTGAAGAACTCATGACATTTAAGGAACAGGATTTTTTTGATCTACCAGGAACAGAAATAGAAGTATCTCAGATTGAATCTATTCTTCAGAAAAGAAACCTTGATGTAATTTCATTTAAAGGAGTAGAGGCGTTGGAAGAAAATGTAAAGGCTGTACGTAGCCCTTCTATATTACACATCGCCACACACGGTTTTTTTGTGGATGATCAGGCAAGCGCCATTAGCCCCATGATTCGCTCTGGAATTGTATTGGCTGGAGTTAAAAATACCGAAAACGAAAAAACAGAAGATGGAATCCTGACGGCCTATGAAGCAACCAATCTCAACCTTGATGGAACCAACCTGGTTGTACTTTCAGCATGCCAGACGGGTTTGGGTGAAGTTCGAAATGGAGAGGGAGTATATGGCTTGCAGCGCGCCATTATGGTGGCCGGAGCTAATAATTTGCTTATGTCACTCTGGAAAGTAGATGATGAGGCTACGGCATTCCTGATGACCTCTTTCTACAGTGTATGGGAAGGGCAAAACAATCCTGATGAATTCAGAGAAATACAAATAGCGATGCGCAAAAAATATCCGCATCCATTTTATTGGGGCGCCTTTGTCATGTTGGGTAATTAATCAAAAGAGAACATGAAAAAAGTATTAATCTTCTTTTTCATACTCGCGGCCCAAAGCTCGGTTGGCCAGTTTTCCATTACACCAACAATAGGCATCAATTCAACTAAGTTAAAACTGGGTCAATACTATACGAATGGAGGCAATTATCTTACCTACGGGCTTGAAACAGAATATGGCTTCAAACCAAAAAACCACAGAAGACTATATGGCTCATTAATGACCGGAGCCAACTATCTATCCAATGGATTTTATGATATCTACAATTTCTCTTTTACCGGATTAAACTGGTATGAGTCTCAAACAACCGATCTAACAACCACCTATTTGCAAATACCACTGGTGTTAAAATTGAATTACCAACCCATGCCGCTTATAGAAGACTGGAAATTGTTTTTAGGATTGGGCATCAGCAGTAACATCTTACTCAAATCACACATGGCAGAAAAATCAACAAAAGTTACCGAGTCAAATGATCTCTTTGCTCCACCTAAAACAAGCCAATATTCCGATAGCCAGGATGTGACTGATCTGGGAGTAAAAAACGCGCTGTTTGCCCGCCTGGAAATAGGCATGCGCTATAAAAGGGTGATGTTCTCTTACCGATTGAGTACCTCAATGCAGGATATGTATTTCGAAGGGCTCGAAAAAATCTGGAAAATACCCGCCAGCGAGTCACGCTATATTTCCGCCCATGATAGTGAGGGGAAGATAAAAGAAAAGTATAGTGAGTTTGTGTTGGGCTTCCGCTTGTTCTGATTGCCGTTAAAATCTTTTTAACAATCAGGTATCATATTTATTTTCTACTTTCATCCCTTTAATTTTTAAGTCGATGAGTAAGATCTTAATACGCCTTTTTTTTATTTTCACCCTGATCGGCTGTTCATCACCCGCCCCGGTTGAAACAAAAAAGTCAACCACCTATGCTCAACTCGTTGAACTATTTAAAACCTGGCGTGACTTTCAGAAGCCAATTATAAAGGAAGATGTTCCCGATTATTCTGTTGCCGCCATGAAGCAGCAACACGAATCATTGAAAATCTGGCAACAAAAGCTTCAGAATTTTGATACGACCAACTGGCCTATCAAACACCAAGCGGATTGGTACATCCTTTATGCCGAAATGAACGGCCTCGATTTTGATCATCGTGTATTGCGCACCTGGGAGCGCGACCCGGCCTTCTATAAAACATTGTGGATGGACCGTAGCGATGTGCCCGGTCATGAAGGCCCCACCCATCATGCCATTGTCGATCTCTGGACGTATCAGTTTCCATTAACAAATGAAAACAAAGAGAAACTGGTCAACGATCTTCGCGTGATAGCACCACTGAATGAACAAGCTAAGGTTAATCTCTCCGGCAATGCCAGAGATTTATGGATCGCTGGAATTCGCGACATAAAAACCCAAAGTCTGGACCTTGAAAGCATACTTGCACAACCGGGAGTGAATGATCAGCCCGATCTCGTTACGGTAATCAAAGAGTCCATCGAATCCACCAATAATTTCGTGACGTGGTTAGAAAAAGAATCTGCTTCAAAAACGGGACCTTCAGGAATTGGAAAAGAAAATTACACCTGGTATCAGAAAAACGTGCACCTAGTACCACTCACCTGGGACGATGAAGTGCTGCTTCTGAAGCGTGAACTTGCGCGCGCCTGGACTGCATTAAAACTGGAAGAACACCGAAACCGGAACTTGCCCGAGCTGAAAGCAGCAGATACACCGGAAGCTTTCGCAGCCCTTGCAGAGCGATCGGCTAAAAGCATATTGAATTTTTTAGAAAAAGATGAGATCCTTACGGTGAAGGAATACTTCGAACCCGCTTTGCGCGAACATCTTGGGAGTTTCGTGCCTGCCGAAAAACGAAACTTTTTCATCATCACCCTGCATCACGATCCAAGGCCACTTTATTCTCATTTCTATCATTGGTTTGAACTCGCCCAAATGGATAACGAACCACATGCCAGTGAAATCCGAAAGGGACCACTTTTATATAACATTTTTGATTCGCGCAATGAAGGCACAGCTACCGCAGTAGAAGAAATGTTTATGCAAGCCGGATTGTATAATGATGACCCGCGGGTTAAAGAGATTGTTTACATCATGATTGCCCAGCGAGCAGCCCGTGGCCTCGGCTCATTGTATGCTCATGCCAATGAGATGACCATGGAAGAAGCCGGTAAAATTCATTCAGACTACACCCCACGCGGTTGGATGAAAGTAGAAAAGGAACTCTTGTTATTTGAACAACATCTCTACCTGCGACAACCGGGTTATGGCACCAGCTACATAACCGGAAAATATTTGTTGGAGAGTGCGATGGCCGAGTATGCAAGAAAGAAGGAATCGCAGCAACAGCCATTCCATGTGAAAGACTTTTTCGACCAGCTTAACGAAATGGGTTCTATACCCACTTCACTGGGGCATTGGGAAATGACGGGTGATAAGAGCAAATTGAATGAAGCGATTGGTAAGTAATTACCCATGAAGTTTATAGTTTTTTTATTTATTCTTCCGGCACTTGTATTCGCGCAGGAAAACAAAATTTCTTCTGACTTGAAAATCGCGGGGCACCGGGGAGGTTATTATTATGAACATCCGGAAAGTTCATTACCTCTTTTCGGATCTATTGCTAAAAAATTCAAAAGCGATACTATCATCGTTGAGCTGGATTTGAGGAAAAGTAAAGACGGCACCATTTACATCATGCATGATGAAACTGTTGACCGCACGACCAACGGAAACGGAAAAATCGATCAGCTCGAGGATGCATATCTCAACAGTTTGTTTTTGAAAAAGGAAAGGGGACAACTTACCCGCGAGCGAATACCAACCTTTAATGAGGTGCTCATCTTCATAAAAAAGAAAAACGTTAATTTGATGCTCGACATAAAAACACCCATTCATACGGAGGCTTACGACTTGGTAAGAAAACATAAGATGGAAAACCGGGTGCTGACGCTCACCTTTAACATGGACCTCACCAAAAAAGTAGCGACACTCTCCAACCAGATTGCACTTTCGGCTTTGATGGAATCAGAAAATGATTGGCAGCAATTTAAAGAAGTTCCAATGTTACCCGGGAAAAAGATCGCCTACATCAACAGCAAAACACCGGCTGCATTAATTCAGGAGTTGAAGAAAAATAAGATTAAAGTAATGGCTGATGTGAGCGAGACGCTTCGAAATTCAGGCAAGCCATTAGATGATATCGCCTATCAAAATAAAGTCAACGATCAATCCCTTGATATCCTAATCACTGATTTTCCAATTGAAGCACGCAGGGCTTTCTTGAAAAAATAGTTCCTTGTCCCTCTGTGGTCAAGGAACTCTCACCACGGAGAACACATAGGCACAGAGAAAAACTCATACAGAAATCTCCTCCGATTTTTATTACCTTACTTTATCAATCCCATATCGCATGAGAAAACTAGTCTACCTTTTCGTTCTTATTTCGGCCAATTCATTTGCACAGACGAAAGTCCTCGTGGGTGGAACGTTGATCGATGGTTTTGGCGGAAAACCCTTGCAAAACTCAGTGGTTATTATTGAAGGCGAGCGAATCAAAACCGTTGGTCAGGTTGGCTCGATTGAAATCCCTAAGGGCGCAGAAATTATTTCCACCGAAGGCATGAGCGTGATGCCGGGCCTGTGGGACATGCACGTTCACCTGATGATCAACGGCCACAGCGACTATACGCATTGGGACAAAACGTATCTGAAACTGGCGAAGAATGTGATCATGCCATCCTCGGCACATCAACTATTGATAGCGGGTGTAACCAGCGCACGCGATCTGGGCGGTCCGCTTGAACCCAGTCTTTCTGTACGCGATCGTATTAACAAGGGAGAAATTCCGGGACCAACCATGTACATGAGCGGACCGTTTATTCAGCACGAAGCTTATCCTGGCACAGCCGAATTTCGCTGGGGCGTGAAAGGTGTGGAGGATGCACGTGCCAAAGTACGTCAGCTCGCGAAAGCAGGTGTGAACTGCATCAAGCTGATCGACCAGGACGAAATGACCGAAGCGGAATACATGGCCGCGGTAGACGAAGCCCATAAAAACAAACTAAAAGTAGTGGCGCACTCACACCGCCCCGATGAAATACGCAGAGGCCTGAGAGCGGGTGTGGATAATTTTGAACACACCGGTTTAGCGGCCGCGCCAGAATATCCGGACGACATCATGTTCATGATCAAAGAGCGCACTGCCAAGATGAGTCTCGGTCCGTTGTTCTGGACGCCCACCGTGGAGGGATTGTACAACTACGAATACATGCGCGACAACCCCGAAGCGCTGGACAACACTGGCTGGCATTTGGGTTTGCCCGATTCTATCATTGCCGACATCAAACAATCCATTAAATACCCGGGCCGCCTCAGCTACTTTAGCCTCAACCCGATACGTAAACCAACACTCGAGAAAAAAATCAATCAACTTAAAAACGCTGGCGTGGTTTTATTGATAGGCACCGACAGTGGAATCCCCATGAAGTTCCATAGCCAAAGCACGTGGAACGAACTCGATGTGTGGGTAAATAAATTTGGCTTCGACCCGATGTACACAATCCGCGCAGCCACCTACTGGCCCTCGGTGATGATGGGGGTGGATAAAGATTTTGGAACCGTAACCGAAGGCAAGTATGCCGACATCATTGCCGTGAAAGGCGATGTGCTGCGGCATATGGCGTTGCTGCAGGATGTGAAAATAGTGATGAAGAAGGGGAAGCGGTATAAGTAAACAAACAAATGGGTTCGCGATTTGATTGTAACATACAATACGGACAACGACAGATTTTTCAGCTCGATTTAAGGTGAACCAGAAGCGATCACACTTTTAATATGGTGCCCTTCCATCTCTTTTGCTTAACCTGTGTCTATTGAATTAATTTATCTTTTTGCTATCTTCATTGCATAGTTGAATCGAAAACCGGGTAAGCCATGAAAATTAAAGCTATTTACATAGTAGCCGCATCCGCAACGGTGTTCTTGTTGGCTTGTGAACCCTTTGAAAACACTAATCGCGAACTGGTACTGGACTTGCCTGCTCAGCCTTTGGCCTACTCCGTAAAGGGCGTTTCGGATGATGTTCCAACATTGGGTCGCGTTCTATTTTATGATCCCCGTCTTTCGCTAAACAATACCGTATCATGCTCCAGCTGTCATAAGCAAGCACTTGCCTTTTCTGATAATGCCGCCAGGAGCCAAGGCTTCGAAAATCGGGTTACCACCCGCAACTCGATGCCGATTCAGAATATCATTTCCGATGCCTTTCAGGAATTTTTATTTGCAGATACCACAACCGTTACCCCAGATACAATAATTACTGACCCTAATGTGATTGGTTACATGCCAGGGGTACCGGTAACGCCAGGGTTTGTGTCCACCCCAACATCGCTATTCTGGGATGGTCGTGAAGACAACCTAAAGGTGATGGTAACTCGTCCGATTATGAACCATCTTGAAATGGGTATTCATGATATGAATGCACTGGTCGAAAAATTACAACAGATATCCGAATACAAAACGTTGGTGAAAAATGCATTTGGTGATGAAACCGTAACCCAGGATAGAGTATCAGCAGGATTAAGCGCTTTTTTGTTAAGCATTCGAAGCAACCAATCGAAGTTTGATCGGGCTATGCAATTCCGTAGTGATGCTTCAACCTTTGAAGAAAAACCCAACACAGACATAACGCACAATTTCGACATTAATTTGTCAGCACAGGAAGAACTGGGTCGCCAGCTTTTTTTCAATAAATTCAATTGTGACAATTGCCATAATGCCAACGGCTTTTCCGATATCGGGCTGGATGCTTCTCCACGCGATGCCGGCCTCATGGAAGTAACCGGATTTGATCAACATCGTGGCCAGTTTAAAATTCCGTCTTTACGCAATGTGCAACTTACCGGGCCGTATATGCATGATGGCCGGTTCAAAACACTGGAAGAAGTACTGGAACATTACAGTCACGCAATCAAGAACAGCCCCAATCTTGATAATCGATTAAAGGGGTCCAATGGAAAGCCGCTGCAAATGAATATGACCCAAAGTGAAATACGAGCTATTGCTTCCTTTCTTACCACTCTTACCGATTACCAGATGATTTCTGATCCGCGGTTAGCTAATCCATTCCGGATGAAGGAATAATTCTGCTGGATGACTAGAACTTCCATTTGCCTGATCGGATGCATTTTATTTTTTCCGGGCTTGGGATGGAGCCAATCGGTTTACGAAAAGGGTTATTTTATTGACCTGAAAAATCAAAAAACACCGTGTTATATCAAGGTGGAAGCCTGGAGGGCACACAGCGAGATCACTTACCTTAAAAGCTATAACGACCCACTGCAAACCCAATCGCTGGATAGCCTTTCGGAGATTGCAATCGACAGCCTTTTCAAACTTAAGAGGCTAATCGTTCAGATAGACATTTCAGGCGATGATGATTCTTTGTTAAGTTATGTTCAAGAGCCGGAGTGGAGCGAAGAAGAAATTTTTCTGTGGACGTTAGTGGAAGGGCACACCTCACTTTATGCCTATGAAGGAGGGGGCCTCAGGAGATTTTTTTTTAAACGAGGCAATGACCCGATTGAGCAACTCGTCTATAAAAGATATCGCACAAGAGAAGGCACAAGCCTGAATGAGTCATTTAAGCGAACCCTGAATGAAAAAGTGAATTGTAGCGACAGCTCAAACACCTACTTCACCAATCTGCATTATGATGAGCAAGCATTAACGCATCATTTCGTCCTGGAAAATGAATGTTTGGGTAATACCGCCAAAGTTTACCCGACAAGGCGGGAAGACCCTATTGTGCGGTTACCTATATTGGAAAAATTGGACTCGGAGGAAGTGCCGGTACTCACGAAGGCCAAAGCGCCTGCTAAAGAGCCCACCCGATTCACCGCAGACCGTGAACGAATAAATTATTTTGGGTTGGAGATAAATCCTCTGATCCGACAGATTATAAATTTGAATCCGAATAGTACCCCCACCAATAATCCATTTCAACTACAGGTTGCCTCCAACTCAAACAAAACGGGCCGTGGTTTCGGCTTGGGCTTTAGCTATTCGCGTAGCAAAACGATAGACAACCCCAGTACTTCGCAGCGTGAAACAGTAAACCGCGATATCGCTTTCCGGGGTGGATATGAACGCAAGTTGCAACTGAGTAGACGTTGGATATTTTTTTACGGTTATGATTTATTGTTAGGCGGAGCCACCTTACACACGGAAACAAGTGACCCGGTATTTGGAACAATAACCACTGAAACAAAGCGGAACCTATGGGGTCTGGGCCCACGCACAGGACTGATGCTCTTATTAGGAGATCGCGTAACAGTAAGTACTGAATCGAATCTTTATCTGCGATTTATTACCGACAAGACCAGCCTTACAGGCACTGCCGACAGCGAGCAAAGGACAACCGAATTGGAAATTACCTTACCCATCGTTCTCTTTTTGTCAGTCCGATTCTAACGAGTTGTGGTTTCCGTAAAATAAAATAATGGAACTGGTGAGGTAGTTAATAATTTTTGTCGAACCAGCTGCGTTTAAGCTTATAAACACTTCTGGAAATGAGCCAACGATTAATCCTCTTATTTCTGCTTGCCGTTGGCTGCGCGCCCTACGCCAACGGTCCGGTTTTCAAAATAGATGATGCCAAACGCACTTTCGGACCCATATTGGAATTTATGCAAGCACAGCCGGGTATGCAGGTGGCGGATGTAGGTGCTGGCTCAGGAGCACTTACCGTCATTATGGCCACACAACTGGATAGTTGCACGGTATACATTCAGGACATTGATAAAAAAATTCTGGAGCAGGAAAATGTGAATAAGATGATCGCTTATTATTCCAAAAAGTTGGGCTATGATCTGGGTAAACGAAACACATTTCACATTACGCATGGCTCGTTAGGGCATTCCAACTTGCCAGATGCTGTGCTAGACCTGATTTATAGCAATGCCACTGTTCATGTCTTTGATCAACCTGATTCGATGCTTTCTGACTTAAGAAAGAAATTGAAATTCAGTGGAAGAATTTTCATTCGCGATAGTTTTAAAGGGGATCAAGGGGAAGGCGAGTTCTGTTCGGATAGCAAATGTGGAAAGCGACTTTACACGATTGATGAATTTCTCGCAATAATGGATCGAAATGGATTTCAGTTGGTAAAGCAATCACCTAATCAGAGCGGATACCCGGTGTTTGGGTTTGCTCAAAAACTCTAAAAAAATTTACACGATACCATGAATTTTGTGCTGTTGATTTGAGTCTGTCGAAGGGAATGCCTTAAACGAAATTCCCTCGAAAAGCTCAAACTGATACCTCACTTTACTCCAGCTTTACAAAAAGCTGTGAATTAATTTTCCAGCCTCCATTTACTTTTATCCATTGAGCTGAATACTTGCCGCCCGTAACTGACTTTTGCCCCGAATCTACCGTATAGCCTTTCCACGTACCAGTTTCCCAGGCCAGGCCCAATCCAGTATTTACATCAATTTCATTTGGTGTGCGCACCCAATACATTTTTGGTTCAGTTGCCTGATTGATATATTTTCTCAAATTTTCTCTACCCTGAATCAATGTGCCGTTACTAATGGTGTATAGAGCTTTATCTGTTAAAAAAGTCAAATAAAGTTCGTTGTCTAAGTTTTTTAATGCTGTGTTGGACGCATTTCTGATACTGAGAATTTCATCCTTATCATTTTGAGCATTCCCATGTGTGGGAGTGATTAATAATTGTGTGATAATGATAATGCTCAAAAGCAAAGCAGGTAAATTTTTCATGCTTACTATATTTTGATAAAGATCTTTTTCCGGTACATCCACCAGAGGATTAGGCCAAAAAATGTAACGAGCGTAAGAGCCAAAGCGAGCGAAGCATTAATAGGGGTAAGCCAGGTTTCAAAAGCATTTTTATAAATCCATGTCCACGAAGAAATTTCTCCCCCCGCTCCATCATCCATTTTTACGCGTCCTAATATTTTGGCAAGTAATCCGGAAACCACAAAAACAAAAATGGCATTCATGCCATACCAGCTAAATGGTTTAGACCAGGCCTTCACACTGTGCACATCAATGAGCCAATGACAAGCTGCGAGAAATTGCATGCCAATGCCAGCGGTGTATAAAACAAAACTGCTGGTCCAGAGTGATTTGTTGATCGGAAAGAATAGTCCCCAACTAAGTCCTAAAATGATTAGGATTGCTCCAATGAAAAAGATCCAACTCACGCGAGTGGCTGGGTCTTTAATTTCTGTAAACAGCTTCCCTGTAAGCATGCCAATGATGCCGGTTGCAATTGCAGGAAGTGTACTGAGTATTCCTTCGGGATCCCAAGTCTTACTTTGCACCCATAAGTGACCTTCCAGCAACGAAAAATCTAACCACGCACCCAGATTTGTTTCAGGCTCTAAGTTTGGTGCGCCAAAACCGGGTACGGACACAAAATTCATAAGTATATAATAAAATAATAACAAAAGCACCGCTATCCGGATCTGCGCAAGCCACGAAGTAGTCAGGTATAATATTGAGGAAAAGAAAAACACGACACTGATGCGTTGCAATACACCCGGAATGCGCACAACAGAAAAATCGAACTTTGGGAAGAGTGAAAGAAAAATGCCGAGTGAAAATATAATAAATGTTCTGCGGAGAATTTTCAAAAAGACTTTTTGAGTTAATCCTTCGGTTGTTTTATGCTGGTAGGCAAAATGAATAGAGACACCAACAATAAAAAGGAAGAAAGGAAAAATAAGATCGGTGGGGGTGCATCCATTCCAGGCTGCGTGCCGGAGCGGAGAATAAATGTGCTCCCAGGTTCCGGGATTGTTTACAAGAATCATAGCCGCTACCGTGATGCCGCGGAAGACATCCAATGATTCGAGTCGTTCGTTGAGTTTCATGATTCAATATACATCAAAGGCCAATCAATGAGATAGTAATTTCAAATGCATTAAATTTGATGTTATGAAAAACACAATTCTGGCTTTCTTCATGCTGGTTACCCTTGGTGCAAGTGCTCAAAAGACTGATAAACTTGTAGCCATTCCGCATCCGTTGTTTTGGGAAAATAAACCACTGAGTTATTCTATTGTTAATGACAACTTAACGATTGTAGCAGGCGAAAAAACTGACATTTTTCGCGACCCGAACGTTACTTACAATACAGACAATGCTCCGAAACTTCTTTTTAAAGGCGATGAAGACTTTGTATTGTCCGCTGCCATTGAGCACTCTTTTACCAGCAAGTGGGATGGTGGTGCCATAATCATAAAGAGTGATAGTTTGAACTGGGTTAAATTTTGTTTTGAAAAGGATTATACAGGAGCCCGCAGGGTAGTGAGCGTAGTCACGAAAAATCTTTCGGACGATTGTAATTCTGTGGAAATAAACGCTGACAAAGTATTTTACAAAATCGCGAAAGCAGGCAATGTGGTGACACTATACTATTCAACAGACGAGGCGAAGTGGTTTTTAGTACGCCACCTTCAGTTTGATGCTAAGCCCGGATTTAAGGTTGGATTTCTGGCACAATCACCCACAGGCACGAAGTGTGAGGTAAAATTTTCACAAATCAACTATGAGAAGAAGAAGATCAAGGATCCTTATACAGGGGAATGATTAAGTGAATTAGGAATTACGATTAACGAATACGGAGTTCCCGACATTGATAGTAAATTGCTGTTCAAAGTTTTCCAATGACGGAATCCAATACCACGCACAAAAACCCTTATCACCCGGATGTGACGTTGTTTCTTGTTCTCATTCCTTTCATCAGCGCGTTCAATTATTATCTCACGTATTCCAACATTCAACTGAGTTGGTTTTTACTCCTGACTTTTTCTATTGATACAGTGCAGGGTTATTTGGCCTGGTGGGGTGTGCGCTCATTTATCCGATTCCTTGATAGAAAATTACCATACGAAAAAGGTTTGTTGAAGCGCATACTACTTCAATTATTAAGCACCCTATTTATTGGCCTTTTCATTATCAGTGTACTCACTGAGTTGGTCAGTTTGATTGCAAAAGGGAAACCCGCTCCCCGGCACTTCTATACCATCGACCTGTTTATCATCAGTATCTGGTTTTTTGTAATCAACGGTATTTATCTGGGACTTCATTTTTATCGCCTTTATCACGAATCTGAAGCAACGCGTCAACACGAGAACCAAATCAAGAAGGGTGGAATTTTTGTAAAGCAAGGCAGGCAGGAGATCCGGTTATCGTATGACGAACTGGAAGGTTTTTATGTGGATGAAGATTATACCGTAACCTGCCAGTTGGGCGGAAAGAAATTCTATCTCACCCACTCACTCGACAAAATTGAAAAGACGTTACCCACGACTTCCTTCTTCCGTCTTAACCGCCAGTATATTGTTCACCGCCAGGTAGTATCAGGTTTTAAGCGTGGCGACAACGGAAAGATTTTAGTGATGCTGCAAAAGACCACAAATTTTCCAGCCGAAATACCGGTAAGCCGCCTCAGGGCACCTGCATTTAAAGACTGGTTTCAGCCAATGTGATTGCATTTCACCGTAGAACCTGCTACATCTCGGGGGAAAACCTCAAAATTCCGCGTCTATAGCACATTAGTTCGCGTAAACTTGCTCTGTGATCAGGGGTTAAAAACGTTCTCACAAGAGGCACCCTCTGAGTAAACCAAAATAGTAAGTATGAATTCAAAAATTGTTACAACGCTTCTGGCTCTTTGTTTGGCGGGGTCCTTGTTGGCTCAAACCGATAATCAACAGAACTATCGGAATTTTCCCATCATTGTTATGGTACAGTTCCATAACCTTTCCATGCCATTTAAGGATATGAAGTCGAACTTCTCAAACATCGGCTTTGGCATTGGCACCGAGTTGAGTTACAATGGCAAGAGTAATTGGGTGCAGCAATTCAATGCAACTTGGCATCACAATAAGGCGGTTGGTAATGGAGTATTGCTTTATTCCCAGGTAGCCTGGAGGCCTACTCTTACTTCTGGTGTTTACACAGAACTAAAAGCAGGAGCGGGTTATATGTATTCATTTCGCCCAGTGGAATCCTACAAACAAACAAATGGTGATTGGGAATCGGTGGGACACAAAGGGAAAGGCATGTTTACTTTACCACTGGGTATTACTTTAGGGTATCAATCGTATAGTAGTAAGACGTACATTTCTCCGTTTATCTCGTACCAGTTTCTGCTCTTAAGCGGATACAATCAGAGCATTCCCCTTGTTCCGGAAACACTTATCCACGTTGGCTCACGAATTCATCTTAGTAACTAAAAAGAATCCACCATGAACAAAATAGTAGTCTTTGCTGTCATGATTTTAATGTTGACGAGCTGTGCCTCGTATCTGCAGGATTTAACCATCAGCGCCTGTACATCATCACAAGAAATCAATCCATCGTATTCCAAAGGAAAAGAAATTCAGCCCGTAATTGATCAACTGGTCACCGAGGGAATTCCAGGGTGTGCATTGGCGATTTATTCAGACGAAGGATGGTGGACATCTTCAGCAGGTATGGCAAAGATTGAAAACAATATTCCGATGGAAGCTTGTCATCTCCAATATCTTCAGAGCGTTTCAAAGACATACATGGCTGTGGGCATTTTGAAATTGTATGAACAAGGTAAAATTGATTTATATGCGCCCATGACCAACTACCTGCCAGAAAAATATGCACGATATATTACAGAGGGTCATCGTGTAACCATGCAAATGTTATTGAATCATACTTCAGGGATTCCCGAATATAATTTTCATCCAGATTATGTTGCTAAACTATTACAGCATCCCGATTACCAATTTGTGCCCGAGGACTATCTCAAATACGTAAAAGGCAAGCCATTGGATTTTGAACCGGGCAGCAAGTACTCTTACCGCAATACCAACTATGTGTTGCTGGCGCTTATCGCGGATGCACTTACCGGTGATCACGCGGCATTTCTTTCGGAGACAATTTTCAAACCGTTCGGACTTAACAATACATTTTATCGTCAAGAATCAGACTACCCGAATTATCCACAGCTTGTAAATTCTTATTGGGATCGTTACAGCAACAGTATTGTAGAAAATGTCTCACAGATGCAACGCAACAATGTGGCTTCGCTGATTGGTGATGACGGGATTGTGGCCACACCCGTGGATGCCGTAAAATTTCTGCGGGGCCTGATGGAAGGACAACTGCTTAAGCCGGCAACTCTTGAATTAATGAAAACATGGGTAAACGATAGCAAAGGAAATCCGGCCTATGGATTAGGTTTGGATTATACGTTGTTTCAAGGCGAAATTGCTTACGGCCATAGTGGTGGCGGTATTGGTGCCGGATGTAATCTCTATTATTTTCCGAAGCAGAATGTTTACGTTTTCATCGCCATCAATCTGGGAACGGTGACAGATAGTCCCATCCATAAAACCGCAGAGAAATCTATTTATAGATTTTATGAGGTGCTTCTTAAATAGTCGGGAAAAAATGGCAGTATCAGTGAGTAGATTTTTTGTGGCGATAGTTATGCATTATCAGGTTATTATGATTTTGGTATCTTCGCGGCTGTTTTAGTACTGTTGAATTTCAAGATAAATTACCATGAAAAAAATTTTTCTGTTCCTGCTGGTTGGATTGTTTTTACTGGTTGCCGTAGTTCTTGTAAACACGCTCAGAATGCAATCGCTGCAGGTGACTGTCGAGGCAGTGCCAGCCCCAGAGATAAACCCTCAATCACTTCAGCATTTTCAGCAGGCACTGGGATACAAAACAATTTCGTATGGCGATCCCGCTTTGTTTGATTCAACACAGTTCATTGGGTTTAGAAACTTTCTGGAATCTACGTACCCAAATTTTCATAGCAAACTTACGCGCGAAATCATAGCAAGGTACAGTCTGCTTTATACGTGGGAAGGAAAGAATCCACAATTAAAACCCGTGATATTAATGGCTCACCAGGATGTGGTGCCCATCGAAGAAGCCACCAAAACCATGTGGACGGTGGATCCTTTTGCGGGCGAAGTGAAAGAGGGGTTTATTTGGGGCCGCGGCACCGCTGATGATAAGAACAACCTCATCAGCATGGTGGAGGCAGCAGAGAAATTATTAGGCGAAAGCTTTCAACCGGATCGCACGATTTATTTTTCATTCGGCCACGATGAAGAAATTGGTGGCAAGGGTGCTGTTGCAATAGCCGCGTTATTAAAATCAAGAAACATTGAGGCGGAATTTGTATTGGACGAAGGCGGAATCGTTACACTTACTAAAATGCCAGGTATAACAAAACCACTGGCATTGCTTGGCACTTCCGAAAAAGGATATTTATCTATTGAGTTAACCGTAGAACAAGCTGGTGGTCATTCATCCATGCCCGCAGAAGAAACCTCTATTGATATTTTATCAAAAGCATTAGTGAATCTGAGGACTAAACCCTTTCCTTCTGATCTTAAAGGATCTACGCTGGAGGGAACAGAGTACCTCGGTCCGGAAATGCCATTCTTTCAAAAGATGGCTTTTGCCAATCAGTGGTTGTTTAAAGCAATGATCATTGGCGCGTATGAGAAATCCCCTCAAAGCGCTGCGATGGTGCGCACCACGATGGTGCCTACGATTATCGATGCAGGAATAAAAGATAATGTTGTGCCCACCGTGGCGAAGGCGACCGTAAACCTGCGCTTGTTGCCGGGTGATTTATCAGAAACAGTAATCGAAGCGGTGAAAAAGAAAATAGGAGATGAGCGCGTGAAAGTTCAGCGCCTCAACATCAACGCAGAAGCTACACCAGTAACATCAGCATCAAGCAGCGGCTATAAAAGCATAGATGCTGCCATCAAAAAGAGTTTTCCACAAACAATTAGCGCCCCCTTTCTGATGATAGGCGCCACCGATTCGCGCTATTTTTACGATGTATCTGAAAACATCATAAAGTTCAGTCCTATGATTGATCCAGTTGGGTTTCATGGTATTGATGAGCGCGTAAGTCTGGATAGTTATAAAACCGCCTTGTGGTTTTATGAGAATCTGATCCGGGATGTTAAATGATCTGGGCTTGTATCGTCAAGTGAAGACACAGGCCCAGCATGCTTATTCACTTCGCAACGATTTCACAGGATCACTCGATGCTGCCTTAAAGGATTGAAAACTCATGGTAACCCAGGCGATCAGGAATGCCGCTGCTCCAGCAAAGATGTAGAGCCCCACCCCAATTTCAGTCTTATACGTATAATCTTTCAGCCACCAATCTATTCCATACCAAGCTAATGGAGTGGCTAATACAAATGCAATCAGTACCAGTTTGCCTAACTCTTTTGAAAGCAGCATTACGATGCTACTGATGCTGGCACCCAACACTTTTCGGATGCCTATCTCTTTCATGCGTTGTTCTGCGGTAAAGGCGGTGAGTGCAAATAATCCTAGGCAAGCAATCAGAACCGCTAAAACAGAAAAGATTCCAAATATTTTTCCGAGTCGGGTTTCAGACGCATACATGCTGCCAAAGCGCTGGTCTAAAAAGTAATAAGTAAAAGGTTGGCCTGGAGCCAGTTCTTTCCATTTAGCTTCTACCAGTTGAATAACTTCTTGTGTGTTTTGTGATTGAAACCGAAAAGAGATTGGTCCTTCAGATTTTTCGTTCAACTCGATCATCAATGGACTCACGTTTTCTTTAAGTGACTCGAAATGAAAATTTTCTACGATGCCGATCACAGTAAGTGTAATTAGTTTGTTTCGATCAGGTTCACCGTTACCACTATCACCAAACGTAGCGATCTTACTACCAATAACCTCTCCGGAAAAATTGAATCTTTTAACCGAAGCTTCATTGATAATGACTGCCGATGAATCGGAAGGAAACTCGCGCGAAAAATCACGACCCTCCTTAATATTCATACCCATGGTTTTGACATAATCGTGATCCACCCGCCAGTTTTGAATGCTCACCATATTTTCCTGAACGGCAGGATCGCGCCCTTCTACCCACCAGGGATTATCACTTCGCCACGAACCGCTAACCGGCAAGAAGCCCGTCATCGTAGCGTTCTCCATTTTGCCACTGCGCATGATTTCCTCCTTGAAAGGCACTCGATTGGTTCCCAATGCGTACGCGTCTTCAATTACAATCACCTGGTCTTTATTAAAGCCTAGTTTTTTGTTTTGGATATAATTCAGCTGTCGATTAACAGCCAATGTGCCAATCACCAGAAAAATTGAAACCGTAAATTGAAAGACCACCAGGGCACTTCGGATAAATCCGCTCTTCATACCCAATGCCACGTGTCCTTTCAACACACTGACAGGCTTAAAAGCAGACAAGAAGAAGGCAGGATAAATGCCCGCTAATAGTCCTACAGCCAAGGCGACCAATATAATGATTCCATAAAGCATCGGTTGCTGGAATGGAATGAAGAGTGTCCTTAATGAAAGTTGATTGAAAAAAGGAAGCAACAGGTAAGCAAATAAGACTGCGAGAAGAATGGAAATGAAAGTCAGTAGTATTGATTCGGTAAGAAACTGCCGCATTAAATGTGAACGGAATGAACCCATTACTTTTCGTATACCAACTTCTTTTGCACGATTTGCAGATCGCGCAGTAGAAAGATTCATGAAGTTGATGCAGGCGATAATGAGAATGAATAAGGCAATAGCCACAAACAGGTAGACATAGGCGATGTCGAAATTGGGTTCGAACTCACCCTGCAGGGAACTTTTTAAGTGGATATCGGAAAGCGGTTGCAAAGTAAATTCCATTTTATTTCCGGCAGCATTAAATTTCTCCATGGTAAGATCGCCACCCAGCACTTCCGCCAGTTGTGGCATGGCACGCTTCGCTACCAACTCTGGGAATTTACTCTCTAATTGTTTTGCGTCTGCCCCGGGGCGCAAAAGAAGATAGGTCTGGAAATTATTGCTGTACCACACTTCTCGCTTTGCTTCCTCCAAACCTTCCAGTGCGATGAGGATATCGAAATGAAAATGAGTATTTGCGGGTATTGGCTTATAGATTGCCGTAATCTTCATATTCCATTTATTATCGAGAATCAATGTCTGCCCCAACGCATTTTCATTGGCGAAATATTTGTGGGCAATGGTTTCGCTGATCGCGATAGCGTTGGGCTCAGCGAGGGCGGTTTCGGCATTGCCCGCAATGACTGGAATGGAAAACACCTTGAAAAAATCCTTGTCGGTCCAGATCACATGATCTTCTTTGATATTATCAATAGTTCGCTTAACGAGATACGATCCGCGCTCACGAAACCGGATAGCAGCTTCTACTTCCGGGTATTCGGTAGCCAGGGTATTTGCCATTACCGGAGGCGCGTACAACATGTTATAATGATTGCCTCCGAATTTGATCTCGCTTTTGATGCGATAAATGCGATCGGCATTAGCGAAGTGCTTATCGTAACTGATTTCATTGATAACAAATAATACAATGATCATACAAATAGCCAGTCCAATAGAAAGACCCGCAACATTGATGAATGAATAGAAACTGTGTTTGCGCAGATTGCGGATAGCGACTGTGAAATAATTCTTTAACATATTCCTTGGCTTTGAATTTTCTGATTGAATCGTTTGCTTTTGTGTTTCGCGCAAACCCGAGGTATGCCCGAATGATTTTAATATCTTATGATACGCATCAATGAATCGTACTCCGCTGGTCATTTCAGTTTCTACGGCCGAACAGATGTGATCAATCAATTCCTCCTGGATACCCTCAGCCACAATGCCACGGTAGTTCAGGTCTTTAATGATGTAACTGATATGATCCTCTGTCAACATTTATTTGGCTTCAGGCCGCAAGCTTCAAGCCTCAGGCTTACATCTCTGCTTGAAGCCTGCAACGAGTAGCTTGTGGCAATTTATGCTAGATCAACTTTCAACACATTCCCCATCGTTCTGATAAACTCCACAAATTCACTCACGCGCTCTTTGACTAAACTTTTTCCCTCGGTTGTTAGCGCATAGTATTTTCTTACGCGCTTTCCCATCATCACAGTTTCTGTTTTCAGAAGTCCTTCGGCCTCCAACTTGTGAAGAGAAGGATATAAGGCGCCTTCGGTAAGAAGAATGCGGCCGTCCGATAGTTCTTTCACCCGCTGGGTGATTTCGTAACCATACATCTTGCCATGATCTTTCAACACCTTGAGAAGAATTGTCTGAAGGGTGCCCTTTAATAGTTCGGGAGAATGCATAAAAGATTAATACATAAGTGAATTATGTATATAAGACGCTTAAGGAATCGTCAGGGTTGCACCATCTGGCTTCTTTTTTAACTATTTTTAGAGATCAAAAATCGTAGCACACCCTAATGCCAAACTCACTTCAAAATAACCTAACAAGGTTAGAACGAATTTTAGATGCTACTACCGAAGGCTGGTGGGAATTGAATCTAGATACGGATTTAACCTACTGCAGCCCGGGGTGGTTTCGCATGATGGGTCTTGAAGCAGATACTAGTGGAACCTTTGATAAGCAATGGTGGAATTCCAGGCTGCACCCAGACGATAAGGATCGCGTTATTGCCAATCAAAAGCTTTTTATCCAACAGGATGAACCTTGGGAGCAAGAGTTTCGGATGCTTCATATTGATGGCGATTATGTTTGGATCCTGTCGCGAGGGAAGGTGTTACAACGATCACCAGATGGGAGAGCATTATTGGTAGGCGGATTACATATTAACATAACTCCGCAAAAGCAATTAGGCCAACTCAATGAAAGCCTTAAAATGCAAGAGCGGTTGGTGCAAGGCATTCTTAAGGTGTCGCTTTCTTCTGTTACGATGATCGATTTCATAGCGAAGCGAATGAGTTTCACTTCAGGTAAAATCATGAAAAATTTAGGTTACCGAGAAGATGAATTTGCTGAGCTTTCACAAAATTTTTACAAATCAGTTATCCATATAGATGATTTACCTGCGCTTGAGAATCATATTTCTAATCTAATTCAATCCAACCCGGGCCAGGTTTTTGAGTGCTTATTGCGATTTTGTAGAAAAGAAGGAGGTTATAACACCCTGAAGCTACGTGATTCAGTATTTGCGAGGGATCATCAAGGCTATCCCCAGGAAGTGATTTGCTCCGCAATTGATATAACCCAATACTTGAACCTGAAAGCAAAAATGGATGATAATATGAAGTTCATCAAAGAGATGTCATTCAAAAATTCACACGAAATGCGCGCACCTGTAGCCACGTTGCTTGGCCTGGCCCAACTAATGAAACTTGAATTGTACTCTCCGGACTCAGTTTCCCAAATGATTGACTATTTGGAGCAAACTGTAAAGAAAATGGATGAAGTAATCAGAGATTTAACAGATACATTGAATGAAAAAATGAATAGGAATTGAACATTGGCCAGGGTAGTTCACGCTTCTTTCCTTAATTTCACCAATCATTTGATATGAGGGCCATTTATATTCTTGTCGCGGTATTTTTTGTTTGGTGCATGGCTGCATCATTTTGGTTTTTGTTTTGGGTAAAAGGGCTTAGTCCGCAACCGGATCATATCAATCCACATGAATCAGCTCTTGCAATTGTGGAAATTCTCCTAATGATCCTCATTTCCGTTTTGATTGGCTTTGCATTAGCATGGCTGCTAAAGCAGGAAGTGGTGCGAAAGAAGGAGCAGGACATCCAAAATCTATTAGCCGACCTGGCAACTCATGAGTCATCGGCCCGAATGTTACAAGAGCAAGGGCACAAGGTTGAAACCACGTTGGCCAGGGCCCGGGAAACGTTTCGCGAAGATTTTCTTACCGTTTCGCGCAATAACGAACGGCTCAAGACCGAATTGGAAGAGGCTCTTAGTGTGGGACAGGTAGAGGAAATAAATCGAATTCAACTATTGGTGCAATCATTACAGAGCCAACTCGATCAAAGTAAGAAGGAGACAAACCTGCTGGAGGCCACAAGACAAAAATTGCAGATGGAAGTTGAAGAATTACAAAAGAGCAAACGCGAAGGCAGAAAATCGACTGATGTCACCGAGAAGCAACTCAGCGCTAAAATTATTGCTGATGAAAAGGATGACCTTAAAATAATCAATGGCATTGGGCCTGGCATCGAGAAGAGATTAAATACGTTGGGTGTTTACAGTTTCAGGCAAATCAGCGAACTCACTGAAGAATCTATAAAGCAACTTACCGAGTCAATCAAATTCTTTCCGGGGCGCATTGATCGCGACCGCTGGGTGGAGCAAGCCTCCAAGCTATACCTTGATAAAATAAGAAAGTAGGCCTACACAGGCTGCGAGACTTCAGAAGAAAGTACTTTCGCCAGTGCAATTACCTGACGCTTCAATTCAGGCAGCGAATCTTCAATCTCAGGCGAAAGCAAAGTGCTTAACGGCTGTATCTTTTCAATTGACATAATAAATAAATGGATATCGGGCAATTTCCCCAGCAGCAACAAGCCCTCTACTAAATCTTTCAATCCGATTTCATGGGTGCTCATCGCGCTTGGAAAATCTTTTGAGAAGCGCGGTTTAATCTTTTGAATAGTACCGGCTGGTTTTCCATCCAGTGTGGCATCAATCAAGATTACATGCGGATAGGATTCCAGATATTCCATCAATTGAAACCCGGCCGTGCCGCCATCAATGATGTCGGCAAGACCCGGTTCCAGCTCATCCTTCAACTGATTGACAACATGAACACCCAGACCTTCATCGCCCATCAGGTAATTACCAATACCAAGAATTAAAACAGGTGATGAAGTCATGGATCTATTTTTTTTCGTTCTTCTTAAAGGTTTCTTCTTCAATGAACTTCCAACCGCCACCCATGCTTGAAATTTCACCGTGGCCTTCTACATAATCATGATAAAACACAAGGTAGACGTGTATTACTGCGAATAGAATAAAGAACCAGGTAGCCCAGTGGTGAATGGTACGCATCATAAAATCCCCGCCAAATAACGTAGGCACCCACGAAAACAAATTAGGCAGCCACCAGTCGCTCATGGCAGAATATAAACCGAAGCCGGTTAGAGACTGAACGCCAAAAGCGATGAAGGTTAAGAAGTAAATGAATCCCGCAAGGCGGTTATGACCTATGGTATGAACGTTATATCCTTTCGTCATAAAAATATCGGACTTAAGAATATGCCACATGTCTATAAAATATTGCCGGTTGGTAGGAAGGAAGTTTTTCCAACTTGCATATTTATTGCCCACAAAACCCCAATAGATGCGGAACAGAAAATTGAAAAGGAAAATATACGCTGCAACGAAGTGAATAAACCGTGTTGTGCCAAACCAATAACTTGAAAAGGCTTCTTTGCTGGTCATGATGGCCGGTGGATTGCCAATAATAAGACCCGTAGCGATCAGCACTAAAATACAACCGGCATTGATCCAATGATAATACCGTACTGGTAACTCCCATACAAACACCCGCCTGAGCAGGTGGGGTTTAGATGATACTGTTGTACTGTTCATAATCCCGAATTATAGTACCTGAACTTTACTAATATGTTTACCCTCCTCATCATACAAATGCACGGCACATGCCAGGCATGGATCGAAGGAGTGAATTGTGCGCAGAATTTCAACAGGCTTATTGATATCGGCAATCGGAGTGTCTTTCAAGGCAGCTTCATATGCCGATGATTTTCCTTCCTGATCGCGTGGAGACGCATTCCAGGTGGAAGGAACCACCAATTGATAGTTTTTAATTTTCTGATCTTCAATCACAATCCAGTGCGCAAGGGCACCCCGAGGCGCCTCTGTATGTCCAACGCCTTTTGCATTGGCAGGCCAAGTTTCAGGCTTAAATTTTTCCATGTTGGCCATGCGGGTATCACCGCTCTTGATATTACCTATCAGTTGATCATAAAATTCAAGTGCCCACTGTGCTACGAGTATAGATTCAAGACCCCGTGCAGCGGTGCGACCTAACGTTGAGAACAGGGCCGCAGCAGGCACATTTAATTTAGCAAGCGTACTATTCACCACTTCTTTAAAATCTTCGCGACCACTGGCATAACCCACCAGCACACGTGCCAGCGGACCCACTTCCATAGCATTTCCTTTCCACCGTGGAGTTTTGAGGAAGCTGTATTTTTCTTCCACGTTCAAATGATCGAATGGAGGTTTCGGTCCGGTATAGTTTAATTTAGTCTCACCTTGCCATGGGTGAAGGCCTACACCATCACCACCAGCATATTCATACCAACTGTGTGGAATAAATTCCTGCACTTCCGAATCGTTGCGTAAATCCACTTCATGAATTTTGCTCAAGTCTTTATTCAGTATGGCACCGGCTGGGAATTTATAGTTTTGCACGTCTGAGTAAGATGAGGTAGACAAATCACCATATACGAGGTAATTGCCAAGCCCGCCACCAATGGCGCCCCAATCGAGATAGTATGGAGCGATTGCTAATAAATCAGGAATGTATACTTGTTCTACAAACTCCTTCGCTTGTTTGAGAAGCTGATGCACATAAGCAAGCCGTTCGGCATTGATACCACTCGAATCATCCAGACTGATAGAACATGCCATACCGCCTACCAGAAAATTCGGGTGTGGATTTTTGCCACCGAAGATGGTGTGAACTTTTACAATTTCTTTTTGCCACTCTAAGGCTTCCAGGTAGTGAGCAACACCAATCAGGTTTATTTCGGCCGGAAGCTTATAGGCGGGATGTCCCCAATAGCCGTTGGCAAAAATTCCAAGTTGTCCGCTCTCAACAAATTTCGTTAACCGTTTTTGTAGGTCAGAGAAATAGCCTGGTGAACTCTTTGGCCAGTTCGAAATGCTTTGAGCGATCTCCGAAGTTTTTTTAGGATCGGCTTTTAATGCACTTACCACATCTACCCAATCCAATGCGTGGAGGTGATAGAAGTGTACCACGTGATCGTGAATATTCTGAGCACAGAACATCAGGTTGCGTACTAATTCTGCATTAGGAGGTACCGTAATTCCAAGGGCATCTTCAACGGCTCGTATGGAAGCAAGCGAATGAACTGTAGTGCACACTCCGCATACGCGACCTACAAAAGCCCAGGCATCGCGTGGGTCGCGGCCGCGTAAGATCTCTTCTATCAAACGCACCATGGTGCCCGAGCTATAAGCCTCTTCAATTTTTCCGTCCTTTATTTCTGCTTCGATCCGCAGGTGCCCTTCAATGCGGGTGATGGGATCCACAACAATTCGTGCCATGGTTAATCGTTTTTAAGTTCGTGTTCCGACTGTTTTCCTTCTGCAATTAGTTCGTCAACTACTTTATGCTTGCGCAGATTGGTAGCTATAGCATGGGCAGCTAATCCTGCAGCGGTAACACCCAATGCTACCATGCCCACCTTGTCGGCATTTTCTTCTATACCAAACCCACCGGCATTAACCATGCGCTCATAGATAGGACCATTGTCCCAGAAACTTTCTTCGCTGCAGCCAAAGCACCCGTGTCCGGATTGAATTGGATAACTCGTGCCATTATTCCACTTCATGATACCGCAGGCATTGTACGTGCTCGGCCCTTTGCAACCGACTTTGTATAAGCAGTAACCACGCTTAGCATTTTCATCATCAAAGGTTTCTACAAACATGCCCGCATCGTAGTAAGGTCTGCGATAGCAACTGTCGTGCACTCGCTTCGAATAAAATGCTTTTGGCCTGCCTATGCCATCAAGGGCCGGAAGTGTATCAAAGGTTAAGATGTGAACCAATACACCGGCCATTACTTCGCCAATAGGAGGACAACCCGGTACTTTTATGATGGGCTTGCCTTTAATGATTTTATGAATAGGCGTTGCTTTGGTAGGATTGGGTTTAGCAGCTTGCACGCATCCATTGCTGGCACAGCTTCCCCAACAAATAATGGCTTTTGCGCCTGCGGCCGCTTCGTGTAAAATATCCATGGAAGATTTACCACCAATCATGCAATACACGCCATCGGCACCAGCCGGCACAGATCCTTCCACGCACAACACATATTCACCATAATAATCTTTCATTGTCTTTTGCATGGCCTCTTCCGCCTGATGACCCGCAGCGGCCATCAAAGTCTCTGTGTAGTCAAGCGAAAGCTTATCTAAAATGATATCGGCAACAATGGGATGTGAAGAGCGGATAAAAGATTCACTGCAACAGGTACATTCCTGAAAGTGAAGCCAGATAACAGGTATCCTTGGTTTTGTTTTCAAAGCTTCGGTCACCTGGGCAACACCACTTGATTGCAAACCCATATAGGCCGCAATCATTGTGCAAAACTTCATGAAGTCTCTGCGCGAATAGCCCTTATCCTGCAGTTCTTCAAAGTAAGTTTTTCGTTGAGTAGAAGTTTCGGTAAGCATGTCAAATTTTTATTTAGAAAGTTTCTATTCAGACTTAATTTTTTTTGAAAAGACGTTAACAAGCTTAATTCATATAATATTTTAATAGGATGATATAATTCATGAAGCCAGATGACTTTGATCAGGTTTAACCTACTGATGATATGGTAGTTTAGAATTCACAAATCATCTCTGTTATGAAAGCAATTACCAAAAAACTGATCCTGATTGCATCAACTGTAATCCCTGTTTTTGCTATGGCTCATCCGGGCCACGGTCATGAGAGTCCGTTAAGCCCGGGTCACTACCTGGCAAACCCCGAGCATTACATTCCGCTTGTCTTTGCTATTGGGGCCGTACTGCTTGTTTTGAGTGTGCGGTTATTTATTCGATCGAGAGCGAGGAAATAACCTCTAAACACTAAGAAAATGCACGAGTTTTCTATAGTCATGAGTATTGTTGAAACGGCCGAAGAAAAAGTGAAAGAACATCATGCCCATTCTGTCGAGTCAATTGATTTGGTTATTGGGGCTTTAGCCGGAGTAGACAGTCATGCACTTGATTTTGCATGGGACTCGGCAGTAAAAGACACCGTGCTGCAAACCGCAAAACGAAACATAATTCATGTTCCCGCAAGGGCTAAGTGCCTGGAGTGTGATTGTGAATTTGAAATCAAGGAATTATTTGATGTGTGCCCATTGTGTGGCGAACCTTTATTGCAAATCGTGCAAGGGAAAGAATTACAGATAAAGTCGATGGTCCTGAACTGAATACTAAGAACAACAAAGTATGTGTGCTACGTGCGGATGTGATAGTGATGCCAAAGTAAGTATTCATCGGGTGAGTGAAACCGGTTTATTGAACGTGGAAAATTTAAACCTGACCCCGTTAAAGGAACCTATTCCTTACGGTGCTGAGAACCACAATCGTAAGGAGATCACACTTGAGCAGGATGTTTTATTTAAAAACAATCTGCTGGCGGAACGCAATCGGGGTTATTTTTTGGCGAAGGAAATTCTGGCACTCAACCTGGTTAGTTCACCAGGTTCCGGAAAAACATCTTTACTTGAACGCACATTAAAGGACTTAAAAGGCAACGAGAATTTTTTTGTCATAGAAGGCGACCAGCAAACCAGCAATGATGCAGATCGCATTGCTTCCACCGGTGTGCCGGTTGTACAGATTAATACCGGAAGGGGTTGTCATCTCGATTCAGAAATGATCTCCAAAGCAATTAAACAATTGAATCCACAAAACGACAGCATACTTTTCATTGAAAACATTGGCAACCTGGTGTGCCCGGCTATGTTTGATCTGGGCGAACAAAAGCGCGTGGTGATTATCAGCGTAACGGAAGGGGAAGATAAGCCAATCAAATATCCAGACATGTTTCAAAGTAGTCAGTTGTGCATCATCAATAAAATTGATCTGTTGCCCTACCTGAAGTTTGATCTGGAGGCGTTGAAAAACTATGGCCGAAAAGTTAATCCTGCGATGGAGTTCATTGAACTTTCATGCACATCGGGTGCGGGCCTTTCGCAGTGGTATGATTGGTTGAAAAAAGAAAAACTTCAGGAACACTCTGTTCTGGTATGAAATGGATACGCATTCATATTGAAGGAATGGTACAGGGGGTAGGCTTTCGTCCTTTTGTCTATAAGTTGGCGCATTGGTTAAATCTCAAAGGCTGGGTTTGCAATGGGGTTGATGGGGTGCATATAGAGGCTGGGGGCACTCCTGAGCAGATTGAGATGTTCAAATACCTGCTCAACGATGATGCCCCGCAGGAATCAACCATTACCAGATTTTCTTCTGAAGAAATAGAGGCGCAGGAAGCAGACGATTTTCAAATAGTAGAGAGCCATGTTCTGGGCTCGCCCACACTACTGATCACTCCCGACCTCGGTCTTTGTGAACACTGCCGCAAAGAGATACATGATCCCCATAACAGAAGATACAACTACCCTTTTACAACCTGCACACATTGTGGCCCCCGATATTCCATAATTCAATCCTTGCCATACGATCGCCCCCTCACTTCCATGAGTGTATTTAAAATGTGTGATGCGTGCAAAACGGAATATAATAATCCTCTAGATCGCAGACATTTTGCACAAACGAATTCCTGCCCGGATTGTCCGATACCCATTCGTCTTCTGAACAATCAAGGTGTTCAATTAGCCTATTCCTGGTCAGATGCTTTAGAGCAACTTGTTGATAGAGTAAAAGCCGGAGAGATTGCTGCTGTAAAAGGTATTGGTGGATATCTTTTGATAGCCGATGCAACAAATGAGACAGCAATCAGAAAACTACGCGAACGAAAACACCGTCCTTCTAAACCCTTCGCACTCATGTATCCGGATTTAGAAACGTTGGAGGGCGATGTGCAATTAAGTGAAGCTGAAAAGAGTGCATTTAAAAGTATTCAATGCCCAATTGTTTTAGCAAGAATTAAGGATGAACCGGTATCAGGCATTTGTGTAAATGATATTGCCCCGGGACTTGAGCACATAGGTGCCATGCAACCTTATACTGCGCTGTTTGATTTACTGCTAAAAGCTTTTGGTAAGCCCATGATTGCAACGAGCGGCAATGCGGGTGGGTCGCCCATTTTATTTGAAGATGCAAAAGCATTAGAGAACCTGAAAGAGATTGCCGATGTATTTCTTGTAAACGATCGTGAAATACAGATTGCACAAGACGACAGCGTGGTCCGGTTTACGAAAAGAAACCAACGAATTGTTATAAGAAGGTCCAGAGGCTATGCGCCCAATTTCATAAATAATTTCTTTGGCTCGCAGAAAGATTGCGTGTTGGCGATGGGTGCGGATATGAAGAGCTCATTTGCTATACAAGTAAAAGGCCGTGTTTACACCAGCCAGTATCTGGGAGACCTTGAAAGCTATGAAAGCCAGGAAAGCTTTCGCAAGGCATTAAGTCATATGCTTGACCTCTTGCGTGTAAAACCTGAACGAATCGTATTGGATCCTCATCCAAACTATTTTTCATCACGACTTGGAATAGAACTGGCTCACCAATGGGAAATTCCCGTTGAGGAGGTTCAACATCACAAGGCTCATGCGTATGCGGTGCTGGCTGAAAACGATAGGCTTCACGATCCAACACCGGTTTTGTGTGTTGTGTGGGACGGAACCGGCTTTGGCGATGATCGTCAGATCTGGGGTGGAGAATTTTTCGCCTATGAGAACCATCAACTGGAGCGAGTTGTGCACTTCAATAACTTTCCGGTATGGCAAGGCGATTTGATGGTTCGCCAACCGCGTTTATCAGCCCTTTATTTGTGCAAAGACTTTTTATCGGATACTGATTTGCAATCCCATTTTAGTGAACAGGAATGGAATTATTATTCGAAGTTGGTTGAAACCAGGCCCCCGGTTCAAACGTCTAGTGTGGGTAGGTTATTCGATGCTGTAGCTGCGTTGCTTGGACTATGCACACATAACACCTTTGAAGGCGAAGCATCCATGCTATTGGAAACCCTGGCGGCAACCGGCCGTTGTGAAGAACATTACCGGGTTCATTGGCGGAGTGATAACATTGATGAGAGGGATTTAATCAGGTGGATCATCACCGATCTTAAGCATCATGTAAATAAAGATGAAATAGCCTTTAAGTTTCATGCATACCTGGCCAATGTTATTTCGGAGGTGATGCATAAATACAAATTTCATCAGGTAGCGTTGAGTGGCGGAGTTTTTCAGAATGCCTTGCTTGTTGAATTGATTTGGGAGAAACTTCATCAACACAACAGAATCTTTACACATCATGAACTTTCCCCCAACGATGAAAACATTGCGGTGGGTCAGTTGGCATGCATAGCGCTTGCAAAAAAGAAGGAAAATCTTGCCTTATCGTTTGCTGTTAATTTAAACTAGAATCTATGTGCCTCGCTATTCCCGGAAAACTCACAGCCATCACCGGCCAACTGGATGAAACCTTTCGGTTTGGTAAAGTTTCTTTTGGCGGCATTATGAAAGACGTAAACCTTTCGATGGTACCTGAGGCCAAAGTGGGGGATTATGTTTTAGTACATGTAGGTGTGGCGATAAGTCTTGTAGATGAGGAAGAGGCGAACAAAACGTTTGAATATATCCGACAAATAGGAGAGCTAAATGAGCTAAAATCGGAGCCGACTAGTGGATCGAGAATAAACTTAAATTAGTATGCGACCTCAGATTAAAAAAGCAATCTTCTGGACACCCCGCCTGCTGACAATTTTATTTGCGGCTTTCATCAGCCTTTTTGCATTGGATTCTTTTGTAGAAGGTGGAGGCTTTCAGAAAACAATGAGTGCATTTATGATTCACCTGATTCCAACGGCCATTGTTGTAACAATCCTCATTCTCTCGTGGAAACGGGAGTGGATCGGGGGTGTTATTTTCCTTTTACTCGGTGTGGCTTATGCTATTGTTGCAATTAGTCATCCGCAATGGATTCTGGCCATATCAGGACCGTTACTTGCAATCAGTACTCTTTTTTTAATAGGATGGTTTCGCAGAAATGAAATCCGAAGCAAATGAAATTCCTTTCTGAATACCGCGATGCCGAAGTTGTTGAAGATTTGATCAGCGATATAAGGCTGGTAGTAACCAGGCCTTGGACCATCATGGAGATTTGTGGTGGGCAAACCCACAGCTTGGTAAAAAATGGAATTATGGAAATGCTTCCCCGCGAAATTACCATGGTACACGGTCCGGGTTGCCCGGTATGTGTTACGCCACTCGGAATCATTGATGAAGCTATCTACCTGGCCGAAAAGAAGAATGTAATTCTTTGCTCATTCGGAGACATGCTGCGCGTACCGGGCTCAACCAAAAGTTTACTGGAAGTAAAGGCTACTGGTGCCGATGTTCGTATTGTGTATTCTCCCCTGGAGGCTGTTAAGCTTGCGCAGGATAATCCCTCGAAGGAAGTTGTCTTTTTTGCTGTAGGTTTTGAAACCACTGCCCCTGCCAATGCACTCTCTGTTGTGCAGGCGCATAAGTTGGGTGTAAAGAATTACAGCATTCTTGCTTCGCATGTGTTGGTACCACCCGCTATGGAAGCAATCCTTAGCGATCCTGAAACCCGCATCGATGCATTTCTGGCCGCTGGCCATGTATGCACCATTATGGGTACCGAAGAATATGATCCGATAGTAGAAAAATATAATGTGCCTATTGTTGTGACTGGCTTCGAACCGGTGGATCTGCTGCAGGGGATTTTGATGGCAGTGATACAGCTGGAAAAAGGTATAGCCAAATTGGAGAATCAATATGCACGGGTAGTGCAACGCGAAGGAAACCGGTTAGCACAGAATACGATCAGTGAAGTTTTTGAAGTGTCGGATCGCACGTGGCGTGGTATCGGTGAAATTCCGATGAGTGGCTACGAGGTAAAGAATGAATACAACGCGTATAATGCGCGCACGAAGTTCAACCTCAATCTTGAATCAGTGCCCGAAAATGCAGAGTGTATTTCAGGAGCAATTATGAAAGGGTTAACGAAACCTGTGCAATGTCCTAACTTTGGAACGAAGTGCAATCCAGAACATCCGCTGGGTGCGCCTATGGTAAGCAGTGAAGGCGCGTGTGCGGCTTATTATCACTATTCAAATAGTAATGCCATTGCAGAAAATATTTAATAAGTTGCTCTTGGTGAAACTTAGTGTCTGTGCGCCCCCGTCTGCCGACAGGCAGGTTAGTGGTTCAAAAAAATCAGAACCACGAAGACGCTAAGGTCACGAAGAAACACAAAGAAATTATCCGAATGCAAAATAAGCTCTCTATTAAACTCAACTGCCCGCTGCCTAAACTGGATTTTGATGTTATTACCATGGGCCATGGCAGTGGTGGACTTCTTACACATCGATTGCTGGAATCGGGGGTATTTGATTTATTGAAGAATGAACACCTCGATCAACAACATGATGGCGCTTTTCTTGAACTTCATGGAAAAGTTGCTTTCTCAACCGATAGTTATGTCATCTCTCCTATTTTTTTTCCGGGTGGTAACATTGGCGAGCTCGCAGTAAATGGTTCGGTTAACGACCTTGCCATGTGTGGCGCTATTCCAAAATATCTTTCATTAAGTTTTATTAT
>JBEBJH010000413.1:0-1689 GCA_040079965.1 Cyclobacteriaceae bacterium | reverse complement strand
GTTGCCGCCTGCAAATCACAAACTGCTTACATCAATGCCCAATTTGGTTTAATTGAAAAGTCTTTGATGGATTATGATGAATGCATAGGCATATGGCGTCAAAACGGAAACCGCGCAGGACTTGCAGGTGCGCTCATGTCAATGGGAGGATTCAAGACGAACCTTAATAGATTATCTGAAGCGAAAGAGCACTTAGTAGAAAGCTTAAGTATCAGAAAAACACTAAAAGAAGTAAATGGTTGGACAGGTTCGGCTAACTACCTGGCAGATGTTTACATTAAAGAGGGAAATATGGAGGAGGCAATTCGGTTGTTGGATGAAGCCTTGATGTTTGCATTGTCGCAAACGCCACTCTTCGCTCCTGGCATTTGCAGGCTCCGCACCAACATCGCGAAAGTATTTATAAGTGAGAAGGATTATGAAAAAGCAGAACTGCATTTGGAAAAAGCACTTGAACTTGCTATAAACACCAAACAACAATATCAATTGCACGACATCTATTTTGAACTCTCAAAACTGCACAAATTGTCATTCAACTACGATAAAGCATTGGCCTTTTATGAACAATATCATGAGAGCAAGCAAAGGGTTATCAACTTGAATGCGGCCACGAAACTCAAAAATCTTGAAATCCTTAACAAAGTGGAGATCACCGAAAAGGAAGTTGAAATCCATAGACTGAAGAACATCGAACTAAAGAAACGGAACAAAATAATAATTGAGGAACGCAAAAAGTCAGACAACTTGTTGTTGAATATCCTTCCTCGGAATACTGCACAGGAATTGAAAAAATTTGGAAGTACAAAAACCCGGAGTTATGATCTGGCGACTGTTTTGTTTTCAGATTTTGTAAATTTTACGGCTGTCACAGAAACCTTGTTGCCTGAAAAATTGGTTGAACGTATCCATTTATATTTTTCGGCTTTTGATGAAATTGTGACGAGGAACAAAATAGAGAAAATAAAAACCATTGGTGATGCCTATATGGCTACGGGCGGTATCCCGGTAGCCAATACCTCGAACCCGGTTCAGGTAGCGACAGCTGCAATTGAGATGATGGAGTATGTTAAATCTCAAAATGATCCGCTTTTTCAGGTAAGGATCGGAATTCACACGGGCCCGGTAGTTGCTGGGGTAGTAGGTAACAAGAAATTTGCATACGATATCTGGGGCGACACAGTCAATATAGCATCCCGCATGGAAAGCAGCGGCACACCGGGTAAGATAAATATAAGTGGGGTGACTTACGAACTAATCAAAGATAGTTTCATTTGTCATTACCGGGGTAAGATAGAAGCAAAGGGGAAGGGAATGATTGATATGTATTATATAGAGTCGCAGCGATAGGGTTGAGAAAAGAAAGCTTGCAAGAGAACCTCCCTACTTTGTTTTTGCCAGGGTCGTTTATCATCGCATCGCAGTAAAATAGCAACCCATGGTAATTATTCAAACTCATTTCTATATTGAACACTTAAACTGATGTTATGAGAATATTACTGTCAATCACATTCCTTCTATTGTTTTTTTTCACGGCACTAAGTCAAGACAACGCAATTGACGAAAGAGTTATCATAAGAGAGATTTCAACTAATAAATCCTATGGTTTCAAACCAAAAACGAGTATTAAAGTCGGCAGTGTCAGAAATGAATATGCATATATAGCTCAACTGACAGGCCCCAATCTGTCTC
>JBEBJH010000014.1:0-35029 GCA_040079965.1 Cyclobacteriaceae bacterium | reverse complement strand
CAGAACAAGTTGAAAGTTATGATCCCACCATGGGCCAACATGCAGCCTTAATGTATCACATCTCATCGGCTATGAAAGCCTTTCAGGATGACCTGAAATCCCGGGGATTAGAAGATCGTGTGTTAACGCTTACTACCTCCGAGTTTGGCAGACGAGTACGGGCCAACGGAAGTTATGGAACTGATCATGGCACCGGAGCGCCTGTGATGATCTTCGGAAAGGGAGTTCAGCCTGGAGTTGTAGGAAAAGTACCCGACCTGAATAAGGAAAACGTAGAAATGCAGTTTGATTACCGGCAGGTGTATGCCAATATTCTTCGCGATTGGATGCTGGTTGATGAAGCTAAAATCAACAATGATATTTTCTTTAAGGATTTCCTTAACGGAGCTAAAGAAGAAGGTGCCGGCAATTATGAACCAATGCCGTTAGCTACGCAGGTTATTTCTGGTGTGGAGGAGAACTTTATCAACAATCGATTTGCGTTGGAGGATTGCTTTCCTAACCCGGCCACTGATTTTACTACCATTAAATTTAAGATCAATAACACTAACCTGGTCGATATAACCTTAAAAGACAGCCAGGGACGAACCCTCAAAAACATTTTGCATGAAGAAAGAACAGAAGGCACTCATTTAATTAAGGTTAGTGTTACGGATTTGCCTACCGGTATTTATTTTTATCAATTGAAAACAGGATTCTTCAAGGAAACCAGGAAACTCATCGTTACCCGATAATTTATGATGCGATTTTTAATAGTCTTTGTCCTACTTGCCTCATTTTTGTCCGGGCAAGCACAAAACAAAAGGAAACCGGGTGGGTTGGCCGCCAAGCCGAGTCAGCAAAATAAGTTTCTTGAAAAGCAATGGTGGTTGGGCTTTAAAGCAGGTACTAATCTCTCACAAGCTGTGCCCATCAAGCGCTATACAATTATGACGCCCACCAATTATGCCCTGGCATTAACGGATAAATCGTACGATTCATTTAGCAAAATGGGTTTTCAGGCTGCTCTTGAAGTAACTTTCTACTACAAAGGTTTTTCATTCAGCACACAACCTACCTACCGTCATAGCAGCTTCGCCTACTCGAATCAATATCAGTGGACCAATTCAGAAAATCCGGCTGAGCAATTAATCCTTCAATACGATCAGGAACAGAAAATCGATTATGCTGACGTTCCCTTGATCGTGAAGTATGACATCCTACGGAGCAAACTCCGTCCTTACGTTCAGGTAGGTGTCTTCTATTCGATGTTGATCAATGCAAATAAATCCGTGAAAGTATCAGGAACAGACTATGCTTCAGGGGGCACCAACCAGTTTGCAAACCAGGAAATAATTGTCGGTGCGAAGGATTTGTTTGACAACTACTGGGGTATAATGGCTGGAGCTGGTGCTGACTACAATTTAGGCAACGTGAGAATTGTTTTGGATGTTTCTTATTGGAAGGGAATGAGTAATATCACCAATGTTGACAATCGCTTTGGTAATGATCGCCTTGCCGGCATTGGAGACGCCCAGGATGACCTGGATTTAAATAATATTGTTATCTCAGCCGGTGTTCTGTTCCCTATGCGTTACCTGAGCAGTGGATTCAAAACTTTAGATCGTTAATCTATGCGCCAATTACTCGCACTTTCCTTATTCCTTGTACTTGTGGGCTGTTCCAATGAATCAGATCCCGATGCGGATAAATCATCCTTTACCCGCATTTACGACAATGACAAGTTCAATGCATCATTCTATCCAATAGACATGAAGCAAACCCCTGATGGTGGGTATTTAATCTTAGGTGGACGTAGAATTGAAAATTCAAATTTCAGCGGTATCTATATCCTGAAAACAGATGAGTATGGAGGATTTGTTTCTGAGCAGGAAGTAGATGAGAATTATGTAAACCCCATTGGCTCATTATTAGAGAGCGGAGGCAAATACTATTTCTTTTGCATGACTTCGGTTGGCTTGCAGACGCAATTATTTGAAATGGATGCAGAAGGAACTTTGAATAGTCCAATTGATGTAGGTGGATCCTACCCTGCCGCTGCCGCTGCGGATGGGAGCAATTTCCTGTTACTGAGTTATGATAATTTTAATAAGCTAAGTGTAATCTCGGTGGTTACCCCTACTGGTAATGTTGGTCAATCCAAAGGATTTAGTATTGGCGCTGGTGATGCAGTAGAAGAACCAATCATCAATCACTTTTTGCGTACCGGTAATCAGATACCTTTTCTGGTAGGCAAAACGCCTGCGGGTCAATATTACTTTAATGGCTTCTATAATTATACCTTATCACTGGTCTTTACAAACCTGAATGACGATGAACCCCAGGGCATTATCCAAGGTCAACAAGATGATGGCGGACTAAGCCAGGTGGTTCCTCAGGACGGTGGTAAATTTGCACTTGCGCGCTTTAACTTCGGTGATAACTATTATCTGCCTAATACTACATTAAATACATCCGGGATCAGTTCAAGCATCGACCTTGGCGGCAATCCATTTCCGGAGTTAGTTGCCAATGCACCAGTGAAAATTCTACGCATGACTCTTGGCACGAGGAAGATTGCTTTATATGGAAGCAACACGCGCAGCAATCAAATCTCAGTATATGGATATGATGAGTCCACAGGTGAGTTTCTTGGCAGTCGTTACCTCGGGTTCTCTAATCCATTTGAGATAGCAGCTATAACACCCACTGTCGATGGTGGTCTTGCTATTTGCGGAACAACCTATGTAGCCGGTCGTTTCCCCAGAATCTGCCTGTTTAAGTTAGCAAAAGAGCAAGTGACTGAGTCATTCCAATAATCATTTCTTTATTTCAACTGTTTTTTCTTCCTTGGTCAACAATTTTACCATGATCAAGATAGAAGAAAACATAAGCCTGCGCCCCTACAACACCTTTGGCATCGAAGTCAAAGCGCGTCATTTCTGTAGAATAAGTTCTGAAGATCAACTGATAGAGCTTATTAGTACGCCCGTATACAAGAACGAACCCCATCTTGTGCTTGGTGGTGGAAGTAATGTGCTTTTCACTAAAGATTATGCGGGATTAGTCATTAAAGTGGACTTAAAGGGTATTTCCATCGAGGAAGAAACTGATGAAACCGTGGTATTGAATGTGAAGTCGGGTGAGGTATGGCATGAATTAGTCATGCATTGTGTAAAACATCAGTGGGGAGGAATAGAAAACTTATCATTAATACCAGGTACAGTAGGTGCAGCACCTATACAAAACATCGGTGCGTATGGTGTAGAGATCAAAGAAGTGATTCAAAAAGTAGATGGAATTGATTTGATCACCGGAGAACATAAAAGCTTCAATAATGATGAATGTCGCTTCGGATACCGTGAAAGTATCTTTAAATACGAGTTAAAAGAAAATATTTTTATTTCAAGTGTTACTTTAAGTCTGACAAAGAAAAACCATCGTTTCAATACAAGCTATGGTGCGATCACAGATACATTGAAAGCAATGAACATCACACAACCAACACTCAAATTAATCAGTGATGCAGTGATACAAATTCGTAGAAGTAAATTACCAGATCCACTGGTGATTGGAAATGCAGGAAGCTTCTTTAAGAACCCAACCATCACCTTAACTCACTTCGAAAATCTAAAAAAACATTATCCTCAAATACCAGGTTATCATTCTGTAAATCAAGAAGTTAAAGTACCTGCAGGCTGGTTAATTGAACAATGTAATTGGAAAGGAAAACGTATTAATAACATTGGTGTGCATACACAACAAGCATTGGTGTTAGTGAATTATGGAAATGGAAAAGGAGAAGAAATTTTTCAACTCGCCATGCAAATTTTATCATCAGTAAAAGAAAAATTCAACATCACATTAACACCTGAAGTGAATCTCATCTAATGAAAATTATACCTTCAGTTATGATGAAAAATGAAAAAGTGTATACCTGATTTTTTTCTGTCATTGAAAAATTATTTGCGCAAAATTTTTGTGAATTAATTTTTTATTATACCTTTCGTACAGTTTTACTTAAAACATTAAAACGTTATGGCAAAAAAACCCGCTAAGAAAGCAGCCAAGAAAGCAAAGAAGGCTGCTAAGAAAAAGAAGTAATCAAGCTTGTCTTGATACTTTTACAAAGAGAAGTGATCCAGGATCACTTCTCTTTTTGTTTTATAAGAGTGCATGGAAAATTCAATCACTTAGCTCAACTGCTTCAATAACGATCATTCATAAGCGAGATCAATAAAGCAGTCTCACGCTAACCCATCACCTAAAATCCACTCTATACGCTCCATTGGCACTGCAATGCATTGAAATTCATAATCTTAATCATTCGATTGCGGAAATTTAATTGACTGCATGCTTGTTTGCCCTGTACTAAGAGGCTTAACTTTGCATCAACACAAAAAAAATCAGAACTCATGGCTAAGTCAACTACCAAAACAGTAACAGATAAAAAGGTTCCGGCTAAAAAGGCTGCAGCGAAACCCAAAGCCACTTCCATCGATAAGGTATCGGAAGAAGTCCTGGCGAAATTGAAAGCGTTGGATATCGAACACCAACTTCAGGCAGACATTGAATGGTGCTTAGGAAGTTACCGGTACGATAGTAACCCGGCCGGACTATTAGATACTGCCAGCAAAGCATTGTCTGTTTTCAAGCAAGAGCAGGCAAAGAAGACAAAAGGCGTTACTGCAACCTTTATCTCAGGTATTGAGAAGGCATTGAAGTAATATAGAATTAAACTAACTAATGAAGCCGGAGTGATCCGGCTTTTTTTTATATCATATGGGTTACATTGGTAAGGGTACCCGTATACCGGTGACACTCCACACCAAACTTATTGAGAAAGTCTACTCCTTCATCGGAGGCTAAGCCTTTAAACTCAGCATAAGAGTTTAGGTAAATCACCCGATTAATGCCCATACTAAAAATAATCCGGGAGCATGCCAGGCAGGGTGATAACGTTACATACAGCGTTGCTCCATCCACGGAGGTCTTATTCTTAACTGCATAAAGGATTGCATTCTGCTCGGCATGAATCGCCAATGAACAACCGCCCTTTGAATCGCGGGGGCATCCTTCATCAGGCCATTCCTCATCGCAGTTGTGCGTGCCGGATGGAGGACCATTATAACCAATTGAAATAATTCGTGTGTCCTTTGTAAGTACAGCCCCTACGTGCCTCTTTAAACAATGGGATCGCTTGGCCAGGTTAACGGCAAGCTCCATATAGATATCATCAAACTCCGGTCGGTTCATTGAGGTAAAAATAAGGATTCAAAATAGTATATTCGCGATGAAAACAGGATTCATGTCAGGACTTCGAAGATTAATTTTTATAGCTCTCGTCTCTTCTTCATTCCACGCACTCTCACAAGAGGCTATTAAATTCAGACCGAGCCCAACCAGTATTGTTTCCGCCCGCTATAAGGATACCTATCTGAAAATAACCTACAGCCAACCTCATAAACGAGGCCGAATCATTTTCGGTAACCTTGTGCCCTATGGCCAGATCTGGCGAACCGGAGCCAACGAAGCCACTGAGATCACGATTACACGCGACATACTCATCAATAATACTCCGCTCAAAGCTGGCACGTATTCTGTATTTACCATTCCTGAAAAGGAAAGCTGGACGGTAATCATTAACAGCGACCTGGGCCTTTGGGGATCTTACAATTATAATTCTAAAATGGATGTCTTGCGTTTTACGGTTCCAAGCCAGATTATGCAGGGGGCCGTGTATGAACCTTTTACCATTCAAATTGAGCAGAAGAACAATGTAGCCGATCTGGTTTTGTTATGGGATTCGACACGAATCCAGATACCCATTCAGTTTAATGAACCTAAGTTACCATGAAAGAACTAGTCACCATTTTTTTCTTCTCCCTTGTAACAAACTTGTTTGCCCAGGACGTTACTGAACTGGAGCGAAAAAATGGATTTAAGGAAATTAAATTGGGGTCTTCAATTGATAGCGTGAAAGACGCCACGTTCAAAAAAGACATCGTGGAGCGCAAAGAGTTTCAGGCCAAGATCTATGAAACCGAACATCCCGATTACATGTTGATTGGGGATGTGACTGTGAAGAAAATTTCCCTTAAGGTATATGATGGCTTGATCTATGAAATAGATGTAATTACTATTAAGGATCCTAAAGTGATGCGAGGACTTGAGAAATCCTTTGGAAAGGCAACATACAGCATCCGAACGGAGAGTTATTATTGGAAAGCAGAAAACTTAAGTCTTGTTTATAAAGGACATCACAAAGAAATCAAACTTACATACCGATCAGGCCCAGTTATCAGCAAAATGTATTCGGATAAAGGAAAGAAGATTGAGGAAGTTGCCGATGACTTCTAAATAAAAAAGGGGCCGGATCAAAAGTCGAATAAAATTGAAATATCATTCCGGCCTTGAGCCGGAATCCCATCATCCATTCACTAAATGGGATCGCGGGTCGGTGCCAGCGATGAACTAGATGACATTTGATACAGCCTCTTAGAATTTTATCATTAGAATATAAATCAACCTTTATACGTAATCCGGTAGATCTTACCCGCCTGATCATCCGAAATCAACAAGGAGCCATCCGGCATCTGTAACACGTCCACGGGTCTTCCCGTCACGTTTTGAGTACCATCATCCAACCAACCGCTGGCAAAGGTTTCATAGCTGGTAACTTTACCATCCTGTAGTTTCACTAAACTTAACTTATAACCACTTTTCTTGGAACGATTCCATGAACCGTGTTCTGCCAGAATGATTTGATTTTTATACTCGGCAGGAAACATGGACCCTGTATAAAACTTAAGTCCGAGGGGGGCAACATGGGCACCCAGATTTTGCATCGGCTTAACAAACTCATCGCACGAACGCTTGCTACCAAACTCAGGGTCTGGAATCGTTCCGCCATGGCAGTAGGGATAACCAAAATGCATACCGGGAGCTGAGGCAGAGTTCAATTCGCAGGGCGGAGTATCATCCCCCATCATATCTCTGTTGTTATCGGTAAACCAGATCTCATTGGTTTCAGGGTGCCATGTAAAACCTACTGTATTGCGGATCCCGCTGGCAAATAGTTCAAGGCCTGTTCCATCTGCATTCATGCGATGTATTGCAGCATAGATAGGGTCTGGTGGTTCGCAGATATTACAAGGTGCCCCAACCGGCACGTATAATTTACCATCAGGGCCAAAAGCAATGTACTTCCAGCCATGATGGGCTTCGGTTGGAAACTTATCGTACACCACAGAAGGCTCACCAGGATTATTTAACTTATTTTCAATGTCCGGGAATTTCAAAATCCGGTTCACCTCAGCCACATAAAGATCACCCTCTTTAAAAGCAACACCATTAGGCATGTTCAAACCCGAATCAAGAACCCATTTTTTATCGGCCACAAAATCTCCATCAGTATCTTTAACTGCATACACCTTATTGCCGTCCTTATTGCCAATGAAGAGTGTACCTGAAGGCGACAAAGCCATTGATCGGGCATCGTTTACCTCTGCATAAATGTTGATTGAAAATCCGGGTGGGAGTTTAATTCCACTTAACGACACCTCTTCTTTAGGCTTGCTACAGGATGCTATTAAGGCAATTGTCAAAAAACCAATCGATAAATTTATTTTACTCATGAGAAAAATTGTTTAAGAGTCCCAAATATCTAATGGATAGTTCTAAGATGCACTGGTTTTTACATGAGTCCGGTCAAATTTTTGACGATCGCCCTTTTTAAAGCTAACTTTGCAGGAATTTTAAGTTAAATGATCTCTATTTCTAACATTTCTTACTACATCGGTGGTCGGGCCCTGTACGAAGACGCCTCCATGTTTATAAAACCCACTGATAAAATCGGGTTGATTGGACTGAATGGACGGGGAAAATCGACCTTATTAAAGATCATTAACGGAGACCTGAGTATTAATGGTGGGTCTATCAGCAAGGCCAAGGATTGTACAATCGGATTCTTAAACCAGGACCTTCTCTCCTATCAGACTGATGACGCTATTCTGACGGTGGCCATGGAGGCCTTTAAAGAAGCCGTGGATACGCAGCGGCAAATTGAAAAAGTACTACACAAACTGGAAACCGAATATTCTGATGACCTGGTAGATAAGCTAACGAAACTGCAAGAAAAATTTGAACACCTGGATGGATACTCCATGCAAGCAAAGGCAGAAGAAGTATTGGAGGGAATAGGTTTTACAACGAAGGATTTACATAGGCCTTTACGGGAATTTTCAGGGGGCTGGCGTATGCGCGTGATGCTAGCCAAACTCTTGTTGGAGAAACCTTCGTGCTTAATGCTCGATGAACCTACCAACCACCTGGACTTACCGTCTATCGAATGGGTTGAAAATTACCTGCGCAATTATGAGGGTGCAGTAGTGATTGTTTCTCACGATCGTACGTTCCTTGACAATGTAATTACCAAAACGGTGGAAGTCACCAACGAACAACTGGTAACCTACGAAGGAAATTATTCTTACTACCAGCATGAAAAAGAATCAAGAGAGGAAATTCAGCAAAATGCATACGACAACCAGCAAGCCAAAATCCGTCAGGCCGAACGATTTATAGAAAGGTTCCGGGCGAAAGCATCGAAGTCGAAGTTAGTGCAATCGCGGGTAAAGGCGCTTGATCGCATGGATATGGTGGCCGAGGTAGTCAGTGATGTGGCGGCTGTAAATTTTCGCTTTACGTTTAAACAGCCTTCGGGCCGCCACGTGGTAACTCTTAAAGACATCTCTAAGGCCTATGGAGATCAGCAAATACTAAAGCATGCCAGTGCTTCTATTGAGCGCGGAGATAAAATTGCTTTGATAGGTGCCAACGGAAAAGGTAAATCAACCTTGTTGCGTATTTTGGCTAATACAGAACCTGTGGAGGGCGAACGGATCATTGGCTACAATGTGATTTATGGTTTTTACGCGCAGCATCAGTTGGAGTCGCTGCATGTAGAAAGTGAAATCCTGGATGAACTAAAGCAAGCCGGAAGCAGTAAGACTGAACAAGAGCTTAGAAACGTGTTGGGCTGCTTCCTTTTTTCAGATGAAGATGTATTCAAGAAAATCAAAGTATTGTCGGGTGGAGAAAAATCGCGCGTTGCCCTCGCCAAGACATTGATTTCGGAAGCTAATTTTCTGCTGCTCGATGAACCTACCAACCACCTGGATTTCATTTCAGAAAATATCCTTATCCAGGCCTTGCAGCAATACCAGGGAAGTTTTGTTGTGGTATCGCACAATCGACATTTTGTAAGTCAGGTTGCCAATAAAATCTGGTATATTGAAAATCATCAGATAAAAGAATATCCCGGCACATATGATGAATATGAGTATTGGCGAAAACAAAATGCTTCCGTTACAACTCCTCCACCTCCACCCAGCAAGAAGGCAGAACTTAAACCCAAAGAGCAGCCCAAAGCAACGGCTAATCCAAACGAAAAAAGGATAAAGTCACTCAATCAGGATCTGAAAAAAGTAGAGGACGTTATCCAAAAACTCGAAACAGAGAAAAAACAGGTTGAGGATGAAATGGCAAAGCCAGAAGTTTATGGAGATTTCAATAAACTATCAGAGTATCAACTAAAATTTGATAAGCTCCACACCACGCTGCATGAAGAAAATATGAAATGGGAAAAACTGATGCTGGAGGTTGATGAACTAGAGGCCTCCAGTTGAGATTATTTCCAACCTATAGACATTGAAAGCATAAATCGATTCATTTCCTTAACCATTGTTGTTTTATTGGGCTCGCCCATAATCTGGCCCCGCAAAGGGTCCCAATAGTAGGTTGGATACTCATAAGTGGATGATACCCGCTGATACTTATACCCAACCAACAGCGCTAAGCTAATATCATGATAGCGTACCCGATAACCAACCATGGGATTAACCATTCTGCCACCCTCCGATCCTTGATAACCATATTCATCGTATTGCGAATACTTCCAGGATTTCAGTGATCCGCCATAATCGAACTGAACAAAAAATGCATTCCTTTTGGCAAAAAGATCCCAACTTGCACTTCCGAAAACTGGCATTGTATTCCATCCATAATAAGAGTCGTACCCAAGGCCAGCACCCACTCGTAATCTCTTTCCTATTTTTACGCCATGTACAGTAGCTCCCGTAAAAGTTAATTCCTTGCCTCTGCTGCATTCATTGCAACCAATCAGTGTTCCTGATTGGAGGTAGAAGTAGTATTCGAATTTCTTTACACCTACTATTGAATCAGGTTTTTCATAGGACCCTTGGGCGATAAGCCCAACTGCTTGAGTCAGCAAGATGCCAAGAGTAATAAATCCTTTCATTGTTTTACAATTGGTAATTGGCTCAACAGTTTGATATTCTTAAGATCTGAATAATCATACTGATACAATCCATCCTCTCCAATCACCATCGCTACGTTTTGAAACGGAATAACATCCAATGCTTGTATGTTTTTATAATGAGCCAACTGGTTTTGAGAAATAGTCTTTACATCCGTTGCATCGTATGCTTTCAGCCCATCCTGACCATCGCAAATAAATAACGTGCCCTGATCGATGCCTAACCCGTGCGGATTAGTCATAGGGTAGACAGCAACTTGTTGTGGACTCTTAAGATTAGAAAGGTCAATAACCTCCAGTTGGTTGGTGAATCCCTCGCAGGTGGATCCGCTGCGAAGCGTAACAAAGGCATAGTTACCTTCAACCACAACCGGATCGCAACTACGTAGGTGTTGATATTGACTGATGATGGAAGGCTCTTCCGGGGTTGCCAGATCAATGATATACATACCCGTGCGGGAGCCTACAAAAAGTTTATCAGAATATGGAAACAACGTTTCTACATCCCAGGCCAGAGGAAATTCTTTCTTTTGTTCAGGTTTAGTTTGTATCGACACATTCACAATATCCAGGTTGGAGCCATCGAGAGCATAAAGATGATCACCTGAGATCGTAAACCGGGCCATGGAGCCACCGATGCCGGCATTTGAAGAGGGTGTTGGTGCAAAGGCTGTTTGTTTGTTAAAGGAAGCTGATGCACTGGACATGAGTGCAAAACCATCATTATAGAGAATGCCACCCCACGTCTGGTATACGGTTCTGCAATCGGATTCCTGAACGTTTACACTTTCAACTTTCTGCCAATCGGTAAGAACGCCAAGATCCGAACCGACAAGGTAGCCCATAGTAGTATAGTTATTGAAAAGCCTCTCTATTCGATTTACCTCCTTGATGGTGGAAAGATTGGAAATATCAAAAGCCACTAGATCCACATAGCTATCGGCATACAGGGTATTTCCCCGAATGGCCAGATCGTAGTTGCCGGGTATCTTCAGAAAGGAAAGAATTTTTGGATTGGCCGGAACCCTGTTATCAATGATATGAATTCCTTCGCCTATTTCATTGATAAATAAGTAGCCATCTTTAAAGTAGATTTTTCCGATCTGAGACATCTCCCCGGGCCCCTGGAGAGCAACTGCCGCTTTAATCTGAGCAGATGTGGAGTAAACGGGTTGATAATACACCAAATTTCTAGTCTCCTCGCATTTATCAGAACAACTTGCCAATATTGCCATGAAGGCACTCAGCACAAGTACAAAAGATAATTTAGTTTGATGGGGGTGAGAATTTTTCATACTGATTTAGGTTTGCTGGTCTTTTTGTTTGACCCATCTACTCCTCCAAAGGTTGGAAGTATGAAAAAATAAATTATCTCACAGGTAAATGTTCCTGCGAATCAGCAGCACACTTAGCAAAAGCAAGGTGACCACAAATAGTAATGCATACAAGCCGGGGATAATTTTTTTCTGAAAAAGCTCCTTCACTGATCCCATAGTCATGAATTAATTTCTAACACTTAGACTCACATTTAACTGAGCCGTTTAAAATCTATTTAAAAATATACCGGAACCTGAAACCGATATCCCAGACAATGGGGTTTCCCGTGCCCACGGCAGATTTTAATACCGGACTCATAGTGTAACGTAACCCAGGCGCTAAGGATACCCGATATTGAGTACCCACTTTGTAACTCAGTTCTGTACTCATCAGGGCAGACCAACTCAAAGTCCGATACGGTGAATCATCCCCTGCACCTGCCGAATATTTGTCAAGCTGTCCACTTTTATCGGTAAGCGTATTCTGTAAGAATATATCAGTTGCCATTCCAGTACTAAGTTGCCATCCGACTTTCCGGTCAACCAACAGATACCCGGCCTGGATAGGCAAGGATACAAATTGATTCACACTATTTATTTCATACGGATTGGTTAAGGTAAGAGTTGAAGCATTTTGCTGTAAGGTTGCATAGTCGGCAACAAAGGCTGATTTACTACCAGCGTAGACAGTTGCAAAATTTGAAGTATACCCAATAGATTGATTCAAATAACTTAGCCCGCCTTGCACCACCCAGTGATTCGACACCCGCTTGGCTAAATTTAAACCCACAGAATAAGCAGAGCCTTGTGAGTATGAATTGCTGCTGGCTGAATTATTCAAATTTACTGCGCCTGTAGCGGGAGAAGCCATAGCATAGGAATTGAAATTTGCCTGAGGTGAATAATTACCTGCAGATGCGCCAACCGACGCCCATAAATCCTCTCCAGACTTCTTTTCCTTACGGGATTCAGCCATAAAGGAAGCTGGCATGGCAGGCAACTTACGTACTATGGTTACATCGCGAAGTTTGCCTGAAATCTTAACTTCGGGAGAAGGAAGGTCTTGTGTTGATATTCCAGCAATGGCCTTCGCATTAACCCTGGATTGTCTGGTCCCTTGTTCGGTAGCATGAATTTCATCTGTTCCACCCGAATCTTTTTTTGATTGAGCAATAAAAGCAGATTGATCACTCTTATTAAAGATGGAATTTCCATTGGTTTTATTATCACCTGATTTTGGTAACCTCGAACCATCTTCTGCCAACTCATCTTTATCTTCATTTTCTGCAACTTCGTCCTGCTTTATAGTTTGATCCGGAATAGTATTATCAGTTTCGTTAGTCGATTTATTCGCATTGGCTATTTCATTGACCACCGATGTATCTTGTTTTAGATTGTAGTAGGTGGTTAATGATCCAAACACCAGCGCAAATAGAATTGAAGCTGCTGCCAGCCGCTGATAAAAAACTACTCTGCGTTTCATTACCCCACCTTCAGCCCTGGTTAATTCGCTATCAAGCGCAGACCAAACCTCGGCAGACGGATTTTGTTCCGCCTGTTGAAAGGCATCGCGCCAGGCATTGTCAAATTTTTGCCTCTCCGTATTTTCCATACATGTTATTGTGAACATTCAACTTTACCTTAAGCAAACTCTTCGCCCGGCTGTATTGAGATTTCGAAGTCCCCTCACTGATCCCAAGCATCCCGGCTATTTCCTTATGATTATATCCTTCTATAGCAAACAGGTTAAAAACCAATCGGCAACCGTCAGGAAGGGACTGAATCATGGCTATCAATTCCGACAGGTTAAAAGCAGCTAAACTTATTTCTTCATCCTCGGGCAAATTCACTTCCGTTATATCAACCATAGGCAATAAATAGAGCTTCTGGCGTTGGGCATTCAGAGCGGTATTAATCATGATCCGGGTTATCCAGGTGTCGAGCCTCGCATCGCCACGAAATGATTTTAAGGAAGTAAATACTTTCAAAAAACCTTCCTGAAGAGCATCCTCCGCTTCCTGCGAAGATTTGGCATACCGTTGGCATACAACCATCATTTTTCGGCAATAGCGTTCATACAAAGCCTTTTGAGCGGCCCTGTCGCCCTTTACACAGCCTTTAATAAGCTCTTGTTCGCTTAGCATGAACCCTGTCTGATGATTAGACCCGAATTAATAACGATTGGTTGGAATGCAAATTGAATTAATTTATTCGTTTAGTTTTGAGCTATGAGGTCATTTGTTTTCATTTTAGCCGTCTTAATTGCGCAAATCGCATTAGGTCAAAAAAAACTAATCTTCTCCGATAAGTCATACGAAGAAGAGATTAGAACGGTTTTACTATATCCAAGATTAAATGAATCCAGAAATAACCTACGACCGGCTGTGGCCTCACTGAATACCCAAAACCTGTTTTTGGAGTTTGATGACCTGCAAGGTCAACGAAGCAATTATTATGTAAAAATCATTCATTGCAATTACGACTGGACCAAATCCAGCTTGATGGATTTAGATTTTCTAATGGATTACAATGAATTTCCAATTAATGAGTACGATGTATCCTCCAGCGTTTCGGTCCCCTACATTCATTACTACTTTACACTGCCGCCTGTAAAATTACCCGGTAACTATCTCTTGGTCGTTTATCGCGAAAGTGATGAAGACGATATTCTTTTGAGCAGAAGATTTATGATATTCAATAATCAGGTGAGTTTAGTTACTGACAGTCAAAGTCAGGGGCTGGGTACCCTGCGAACTACTAACCAGCAATTGAATTTTAAAATTAACTACTCACGGATAGAAGTCTTTAACCCCATGGAGTCCATTAAGACATTGGTACGGCAAAACCAGCGCTGGGATAACGCCCGGACGAATGTAGCCCCAAGTTTTATCCGGGAAGATATACGGGAACTTGAGTATCGTTTCTTTGATCAGGATAATGAATTTATGGCGGGCAACGAATTCCGGTTTGTTGATTTTCGATCACTGAATTATCCGGGCCGAAATACGGGGCGGCTCGACCGCAGCAAACGCCCCTTTCACCTTTCCGTACTTACCGATCAATCGCGGGAAGACCAGGTTTACTCAATATATCCCGATATGAATGGTAGTTATGTAATTGAAAATCTGGATTATCAGGATGCTCCCATATCAGGCGACTATGTATTCGTAACGTTTACGCTTGAGGCGCCTCACCCTGTATCTGGAAATGTTCATCTCCTAGGAGCATTCAATAATTGGGATCATTCTCCTGATTCAAAAATGGAATACTTATCAGCTCAAAAAATATATGAAAAAACTCTTTTCCTGAAACAAGGCTGGTATGATTATCAGTACTGGGTGGAATCACCTGGAACTAACGCGTTCTTATTTGAAGGCAGTCACTTTGAAACTGGAAACTTGTATGAGGTTTTTGTCTATTATCGACCCTATAAACCCAATGCTGATTTATTGATTGGCTACTTTCAGTTGCCTGTTAATATGCGCTAAGCATACGTAGCCTCCAGATCGGCTTCGTTGCGGATAGAGTTTGAATTGGCTACATCGAGCATGCCGAACCCTTTGTGTGAAAAATGACCGAGCCCATTTTCATACACAAATTGTTGAACCGGTTGTGGAGCATATAAGGTAAACGGAAAGGTGTATCCCCGTACTTCATATTTTACATCCAGATCGTAGAGTGGATAAATGCGTGCAAACTTTTTATGCGAAGCCTGAATGCGATTAATATAGTCTTTGTCGGCCACCAGTTGAAACTTATAAAAATCAGCTAGCTGTCCGGCTGTGTACTTCCCGCTGGCTTCCATTCTTGCTATCGTGTTATCGTAGAGCAAGTCCGAAAATTCATCCAGATCCGGACTGATGAATCTCTTTCCGCTTTCATCGTTGAAAGAAGCGGGTACTAAAACGATAGGTGATATACAAAGAAACTTAACCGAGTCGGTGATCGAAACAGGCTCTTCATTTTCTACTGACTCAGGTACCAACTGTAAGCTGCCGATGAGGAGCTCCTTCTGCGCAAACAGGGACGCCACAAAATAGTCGATAAACTCTTTGTCAGACGATGAGAAAACCAGAGTAACTTTTGATGAAAAGAAGTGCAGGCCTTTACGGCTGATTTTAATCTGACCTTTTAAACCCGAGAAGTTGTATTGGGTGTATGAAAAATACTTCTCATTCTTCCCCAGCATAACCAATCCTTTGATGGTTTGCGCCAGCAAAAACTGATGATGGAAGGGAACATAAGCTCCTCTATTCTTCAGAGAAAAGACAATACGTATTCTCAAGAGACTATCCAGTTAAGGGGTAAAAAATGTGCTAGAAAACCACGCCTTTAAAAAAATTGCGGAAAGCTAAGGTACTACAAATCAGTTTAATAAACTGAAAGTCTTTAGGAAAAGATTAAGTCAAAAGGCTTTAAAAACCTTACACGTTAAAGCGGAAATGCATAACGTCCCCATCTTCAACTACATATTCTTTTCCCTCTACGGCCAATTTACCAGCCTCGCGGCAACCAGCCTCTGACTTATACTTCTGATAATCAGGTATTTTAATTACTTCGGCACGGATGAAGCCCTTTTCAAAATCGGTGTGGATAACTCCAGCGGCTGCCGGTGCCTTCCAGCCTTTGTGAATTGTCCAGGCCCTAACTTCTTTTTCTCCAGCCGTAAAATAGGTGATGAGACTGAGCAGATTATAGGCTGCCCGGATCAAGCGATTCAGCCCGGATTCCTTAAGACCATATTCCTCAAGAAACACCCTTCTATCCTCTTCGCTTTCCAGTTCCGCAATCTGGGCTTCGATGGCCGCACAAACAATCACAACCTCTGCTCCTTCTTGTTTCACTAAAGCCTTCAGTGCCTCCACATGTTTGTTCCCGGTATGAATTGCGCCCTCATCAACATTGGCTACATAGATCACCGGCTTATCTGTCAACAACTGTAAATCTTCGATAGCCTTTTTATCTTCGGCATCCATCACCAGACTGCGCGCATTTTTGCCCGATTGAAGGGCTTCTTTATATGCAACAAGCGTAGCCAACTCTTTCTTTGCTTTTGCATCGCCACTCTTTGCAGTGCGTTCCACTTTGGCAATTTTCTTCTCAACCGAATCGAGGTCTCTCAATTGAAGTTCGATATCAATCACTTCTTTATCCCCAACAGGGTCTACCTTACCCGCTACGTGAATAATATTATCATTATCAAAGCAACGGATTACATGCGCGATGGCATCCACTTCGCGAATGTTGGCGAGAAACTGGTTTCCCAAGCCTTCTCCCTTACTGGCACCTTTCACCAGGCCAGCGATGTCTACAAACTCAAATGAGGTGGGGAGCACCCGCTGTGGATTGACAAGTCCTTCCAGTATTTTCAATCGCTCATCGGGTACTGAAATAACCCCAACATTGGGTTCGATTGTACAAAATGGAAAATTAGCCGCCTCGGCCTTATTATTAGAGATCGCATTGAAAAGAGTTGACTTCCCAACATTCGGGAGACCTACAATACCGCACTTTAAGCCCATGATTCTTTGCCTTTATATTAAATAAGGGCGCAAATATAAGCAGAAGTTGGAAAGGTGGTAGGGTTTGATTGGAGCGAGTAATTACCGCACCTCACCCCATACCCTCTCCCAACCTTCGCGTATTTACGGTTGGCAAGCAAGGAGAAGGAAGTGTTAACAATTAACTCAGAGAGTGCTTCGAAGCGCTTAAGATTGCTTACTTATTTTTTGATTGCTCCCAACAAATCGGTTCCAATCCAGATCCGCCAGTTGGCGGAGAAGGATCCCCTACTAATAGGGAGATCCTTCGCTTAGTGATGGTGTTTACTTGAAGGCACTTCTCAGATTTAGTTTTTAGATTGACATAACTGGATAGTGCTTCGAAGCGCTCGGATTGTTTACTTAATTTATTGGCAGTGTTCCAGAGTTTCATTGTCAAGTATCGTCTCCCCAAGGGGACGATACGTTTTGTTTACTCGGTACTTTACGTGACTCCATTACTTAATCCATTGTGCAGGATAAGCTGAAGGAAAAAAGAAAGAAGCCAATCAAGATCGAACGTATAAAACGGTAATTCGCTTTCTAAACGAAGTCCCGCCTCTCACTCACTTCCATTTCTGATTGAGACTCCGAAAAGGACTAAACAAAGAAAAAGCCCCGACAAGTCGGGGCCATTTCCAATTTAGGTTTAGGTAAAATCTTTAATCCCACTTCAATTCCGAATCCACTGTGGGGGCCTTGGCTTCACTCTCTTCCTTCTCACGATGTTGATCAAAGGAATTGAAGTCTACTTCCGGCATGAGTTCGGTCTTAACGTGATTTACGGTGTTGTTTAATGCTTCCATGAATTTGTTAAAATCTTCCTTATAAAGGAAAATCTTATGCTTTTCATAGGTAAAACCTTCATCGTCTTTGTTGTATCTCTTCTTACTTTCGGTAATTGTGAGATAAAAGTCATTCGAGCGGGTTGACTTTACGTCAAAGAAGTAGGTACGCTTGCCCGCCTTCACTTTCTCAGAGAAAATCTCTTCTCGTCCGTTGGTCTTGTTCTCTTCCACAGATTCTAAGGTTTTGGGTTAGGTTTTGGGTAAAAATGGTTAAATCGAAGGTAGTATTTAATATTTTTAATGCAAATGGTCTTGCCTGTTTTGAGCAGGATTTCTGTTTTAAATAGAAAAGAACAGGTTCAAAGGGGCAATTTTTAGGCAGCCGATATGAAGATTGAGGACATTAGGCTTTCAGGAAGCTTGGAATTATTGGCCAAACAACTGGTGGAGGGTTTTATTACTGGCCTCCACAAATCTCCCTATCATGGCTTTTCGGTAGAATTTGCTGAGCACCGCCTTTACAATCAGGGCCAGAGCACCCGGCATATTGATTGGAAAGTATTTGCCCGCACCGACCGGCTTTTTACAAAGCAATATGAGGAGGAAACGAACTTACGATGTGTAATCGCCATTGATTGCTCCTCCTCCATGTATTACCCGAAAGACACCTTGCAAAAGCTGAAGTTCAGTATTTATTCAGCTTCGGCACTGGCCTACATGCTCAACCGGCAGCGTGATGCCGTTGGCCTTTGCTTATTCTCTGATAAAATTGAGGAACTCACTCCTATTCGATCTACCCCTTCGCATTTAGATAAGCTCTTCACGTTGCTGGACAGCCGATTGAAAAATACGAGTGGTGTTGTTAATAAATCGACCCGGGTTGCTGATGTCCTTCATGAAATTGCAGAGAAGACCCACAGACGATCGCTGGTTGTAATCTTCAGTGATATGTTTGAAGGTGGCGATGATGATGAAATCATAAAAGCCTTACAACATCTGAAACACAACAAGCACGAAGTAATCCTGTTTCACATTACCGATCACAACACAGAACTGGCCTTCAAGTTTGAAGAAAAGCCCTATGAATTTGTTGACCTGGAAAGCGATGAGAAACTTATGCTTAACCCGCACGAGATTAAAGATCAATTCGAAAAACAACTAAAGGAATATCACCTCAAACTAAAAATGAAGTGCAATCAACTTAAAATTGATTTCATCTCAGCCAATATACAGGATGGTTATTCCGAGGTGCTTCAAACGTATATGATCAAACGTTCGAAGATGCGGTAGCAACCTGCCGGGGGCTGACTAAAAAGTCAAAACATATCGAAGTGTCATTCCGGGCTTGACCCGGAATCCCGTTCAGTCTTATTTACATCGGGATCGCGGCTCAAGGCCGCGATGACAGGTTAACTTTTTAGTCAGCCGCTTGTCGCCACAATAGTTATCTGATTCTTAATGAAGAGGATAGTAAATCCTAGTGCTAGGATTGCAATTGCTCGTTGTGTAACCAGGATTTTTTAGCATGCAATTCTTCTTTGGATTCTACCATGTCCGGATCAGGAACACAGCAGTCTACAGGGCATACCGCAGCGCATTGAGGCTCTTCATGAAAGCCGGTACATTCAGTACACTTACCTGACACTATATAATAGAACTCATCCGAAACCGGGGCCTGAGAAGATTTTGCATCCACTTTAGACCCGTCTTCCATTTCAACCTGGGTAAGTGCAGTGCCTCCAGCCCAATTCCACTCTCGGCCACCTTCATAGATGGCAGTATTGGGGCATTCGGGCTCACAAGCCCCGCAATTAATGCACTCATCCGTTATCTTTATTGCCATTCTACGCTAAATTTCAAGTTCCTAAAGTACTTTTGCCACAAAAATACGGTTACAAATTCATCTGTCAAAACAGCATAGGCTCTCTAAAAGTTTTAGAATAATGAAATTAGAAGATCGGATTGAGGCTTTCGTAGCATTGGGAAATAAAATTGAGCACCTGAGTGAGTCTGAAAAGAAGCTTATTTATGAAAACGCAGCTCAGCACAATGCGTGGTTCACGGTCGAATCTGTTCGAATGGCGTTGTCAGGAATCAGTCACTTCCTGAAAAAGGAAACACTCACTGCGTGGACGTCCCACTATCCCTCGACCGATGTGAAAGGAAAAACGATTGGTGTTGCCATGGCTGGGAATATTCCGTTGGTCGGATTTCACGACCTTCTCTGCATTCTCATCAGTGGTCATGTGTTAGTAGCAAAAAAAAGTTCGCAGGATTCTTATCTGATCACGCTTTTAACTGATTGGTTAATTGATCTGGAGCCTCGTTTTAAATCAACAATCCGGTTTGAAGAGCGACTGAATAAAGTAGAGGCCGTGATTGCCACTGGAAGTGATAATACAGCCCGCTATTTCGAATATTATTTCAGAAACATTCCTCACATCATTCGAAAGAACCGAACCTCATGTGCTGTGTTGATAGGCGAAGAAGACGAATCTCTTTTGGTTGAACTGGGAAAGGATGTGTTTACTTATTTTGGCCTCGGATGCCGAAATGTTTCGAAGTTATTTGTACCTGAGGATTACAGTTTCCCCGGATTATTAGACTGTTGGGAAATTTATCAGCCGATCATTAATCATCATAAATATGTAAACAACTACGACTACCAGAAATCCATTATGCTGGTGAATGGTATTCACCATTATGATAATGGTTTTATAATGCTTACCGAGTGCAAGAGTTTAGTCTCTCCTATCTCAGTTTTGTTTTATGAGACCTATAGGAATCTTGCGGATCTGAATGAAAAAATTGCTATGCAAAAAGAGAAAATTCAATGCGTAGTTTCTGCCAATGGATGGTTTGCAGGCAGTGTACCCTTCGGTAAAGCGCAACTCCCCGAAGTATGGGAGTATGCCGATCAGCTAGATACAATGAAATTCCTGACTTCGATGTAAAACAGTTTCTACTGGCCTCTAAGGATTTCAATCCAGCCTTTATACGCTTGCCCGTCTGCAGAAAGTGTGTAGTAATAAATACCATCAGAGGTCTCTCCCCCAGTCCAGTCGTTTTTATAGTCAGCCGCAGAGAAAACTTCCTTACCCCATCGGTTGGTGATAATCAACTGCGAGTTAGTAGGCAAATTCCGGATCACCAGCAGATCATTGGCGCCATCTCCATTAGGAGTGAAAATGTTCGGGATAAACAATCCACATCCTTCAGTAGGTTCAATGATCTCCAAATCTTTAAACGCTGAAGTCACAGAACCGACACACCCATTTACGGCTGACTGATTCTGAGAAAGCTGAACCTCGTACTGCCCAAGCGCTAATTCAGTAATGGTAAATGAGCCAGACGCAACCTGATCTTTGGTGATTGCGCCACTCTTCACCACGCTACCATTCGAATAGACTTCAAAATTATAATCCGTGTTGGCTGCACCCGTGAAATTAAACAAGGACACCGATCCAGAACTAACCAGGCAATCATAGCTAACAGAGGCCAGACTAAAATCAACAAAGTCAGGTGTACCCGTAGGATCAATTGTAAAATTGCCAACCTTTATACAGGCAGGATTCGTGTTATCCCCATAAGTCACTGTATAGTCATAGTTTCCAACAGGCAACCCTGTGAAAGCAAAATTATTAAACTGAGTCCTCTGTATCGGGCCGTCAATATCAATCTGAACTCCGATGATATTTACTACGGGTACTGCTGGAATAATATCAAACGTTACGGTGCCATCGGGAACTGCCGCCCCACAGGTTGCCAAGGTAGTTATTGGCGTAATGATTACCGTAGCACAATTATTGGGTGGTATACACAAGGGGTCTCCACTGGCTAAAACATTTACTGTTACCACGGTTGTTAACTGAGTTGAACAAGGGCCGATAACGGCAAATACATTAAAGGTTGAGTTTATTGTCAGGACTCCGGTCGTCAAACTTAAGGTGGCACCCGTACCCGGTACTGCACTTCCAATCAGATTGTTTGTGGCATTATCTCGCAGTTGATAGCTTACACCCACTTCGGAGTTAGCCACTTGAATGGCAGTGCTCGTTCCAAAACATATCGTGCTGCTTTGTGCTGATACGGCAAGACCTGGGTTTGGAGCCGGATTAACCGTGATTGTAACTGTTGCAGTCAACGCAGCCGCACAGGTAACATTCGAAGCCAGTATATTAAAGGTTGTTGTCGTTAAAAGATTTCCAGTTGGAAAATCAATAGTGCCTCCGGTACCAGCAACCAGGGCCCCCACATTGCTGTTATCCGCGTCATTACGCATTTGATAGTCTACTCCTACTTCCGAATTCGCAACCTGAACAATCGTTGCATTACCCGCACAGAAGGTGGTTGATTGAGCAGTTACTGCCAAGCCGAGGTTGATGGCCCCTGCTACGTTAACCGTAACTACGGTTGTTAATTCAACAGGAGTACAAACACCACCCGTTGCCAATACATTAAACGTTGTTGATACACCCAAAGCACCCGTGGCCAACGAAATAGAGGCTCCGGTTCCAGCCACGGCAGCTCCGATCAAACTATCATCCAAATCATTTCTAAGCTGGTAGCTAACACCTACTTCTGAGTTGGCGATGTCAATCGTAGTAGCGCCACCTGTACAAAGAGTAGCCGCAGGGCCTGTAACTGCTAACGCTGGATTAGGGTTCACATCTACATTTACTGTGGCTAGATTGGTTAACTCAATAGAGCAGGTACCATTGGAAGCAAGGATATTAAACGTTGTAGCCAGAGTAAGATTACCGGTCGGAAGATCAATAGTAGCTCCTGTTCCGGCAACCGGTACTCCTATCGTACTATCGTCTGCATCGTTGCGTAATTGATAGTTGACACCCACTTCTGAATTTGCAATTTGAATATTGGTAGCCGATCCGGAACAAACCGGACTAGCCTGAACAGTTACCCCAACTGCTGGATTAATAGAACCCACTACGGTTACCGTTACGGTGTTAGTTAATTGAATGGGAGGACACACCCCGCGGGTACCTAATACATTAAAAGTGGTTGTAGCTGCAAGGGCTCCTGTTGGTAGTTGAATGGTGGCTCCATTTCCAGCTACGGCAGAACCTATAAGACTATTGTCTGTATTATTTCTGAGTTGATAACTTACCCCGGCTTCTGAGGCTGCCACTTCGATGATGCTTGATCCACCAGAACAAAGTGGACTAATGGTAGCAGAAACAGCCGGTGCAGATGAAGGAGCATTATCCACAGCGATTACAACCGGTGCCCCAATAATTGAACCCGTACAATTTGCATCAATCACACTCACGAGCGTGTAGGTAGTGGTGCTGGTTGGTGAAACCGATACGATAGCCGGACTGGTTGCTGTATTACCTGGGAAGGTAGTAGTGCCATCTGAATACTGGAATGTCCATGGACCGGTGCCTGTAAAATTGAAGGTTAAATCAGTACTTTGTCCGTTACAAATTGTTGTGCTGCCGGTAACTGCTGCAGTGGGCAGTGCTTTTACAGTAAGTGTAATGGACGTAGCCAGTCCTGTACAACCGGTATTCGTTTCTGTGATAAAAATTGTAGTAACATTCGCAGCCGTACTACTAAATCCAAGTTGTGCATTGGTTGGAGTAGTTCCTGTTGTTAATACGGTGGTCAAAGCAACATCACTATACCAGGTATAAATGCTTCCACCGTTAGGTGTAGTAATTATGGGTGCGGTGATCGCGTCCCCCACACAATAGGTAGTTGGGTTAAAAGTTACAGCGGGTGCAACCGGTACTGCATTGACAGTAAGTGTAATTGAAGTAGCCAGGCCTTCACAATTGGTTCCATTGGTTTCTGTAACAAATACGGTCGTTGTATTAACCGAAGCACTGCTAAAGCCCAACTGAACGTTGGTAGGATTTGTTCCGGTCGTTAATACTGTCGTTAGCCCTGCATCGCTATACCAGGTGTAGGTGCTACCTCCGGTTGGAGTAGTAATGACAGGTGCATTGATGGCGGCACCAACACAATACGTAGTTGGATTAAATGTAACCGCAGGCGCTACAGGAACTGCATTGACTGTCAAGGTTACAATGGTAACCGGGCCAACACAGGTACTGCTGTTTGTTTCGGTGACAAAGACAGTCGTTGTATTTGCTGCTACGCTGCTAAAACCAAGCTGAGCGTTGGTGGGTGTGGTACCTGTTGTTAACAGGGTTGATAAACTCACATCACTATACCACGAATAGGTACTTCCACCTACGGGAGCCGTTATGGTAGGTGAAGTGATGGCTTCGCCAACACAATAGGTATTGGGATTAAAGGTTATGCCCGGTGCTGCCGGAGTCGCATTCACTGTTAATGTCACAGGAGTTGCAAGGCCTGTACAATTGCTACTGCTTGTCTCTGTAACAAATACCGTTATTACGTTTGCCGCAACGCTGCTAAACCCTAATTGAACATTTGTAGGAGCCGTGCCGGTTGTCAAAACGGTAGTTAACCCTGCATCGCTATACCAGGTATACGTACTTCCACCCGTTGGAGTGGTGATGGTAGGAGGTGCGATTGCAGCACCAACGCAATAAGAGCTCGGGGTAAATGTAACGCCCGGTAATACGGGCACTGGGTTCACGGTTAAGGTAATTGAAGTAGCAGGTCCAGGGCAGTTGTTGCTATTTGTTTCAGTAACAAATACAGTTGTAATATTCGGTGCCGCGCTGCCGAACCCTAATTGAGCGTTGGTCGGTGCTGTGCCCGCAGTTAATAGGGTTGATAAACTCACATCGCTATACCACGAATAAGTGCTTCCCCCTACTGGTGTAGTAACTACCGGGGGTGTGATTGCCTGACCGACACAATATGAACTTGGGGCGAATGTTATTGCAGGAGCTGCGGGGATTGCATTGACGGTCAGTGTAACCTGCGTTGCCGGACCCACACACGTACTGCTATTAGTCTCCGTAACAAATACAGTAGTTACATTAGGAGCAACGCTGCTAAATCCCAGAATTGCATTGGTAGGGTTTGTGCCTGTAGTTAATACCGTTGTCAACCCTACATCACTATACCATGTATACGTGCTGCCACCCGTTGGAGTGGTTATAATAGGAGGTGTGATGGCAGTGCCCACGCAATAAGAACTTGGAGAAAATGTAACACCGGGAGCTACCGGCACAGCACTTACGGTTAAGGTAACAGGGGTGGCGGGGCCCGGACAATTGTTGCTGTTAGTTTCGGTAACAAATACTGTAGTAGTATTAGCTGCGGCACTGCTAAAGGCCAATTGCGCATTGGTAGGCGCTGTACCCGTAGTTAACAGAGTTGATAAACTTACATCGCTATACCACCTATAAGTGCTTCCACCTACCGGAGTGGTAATTACTGGCGGTGTGATTGCCTGGCCAACACAATAAGCGCTAGGGCTAAAGGTTACGGCCGGAGCTGCTGGAACTGCATTAATAGTCAGAGTTACCGGAGTAGCAACCCCCTCGCAATTGCTGCTGTTCGTTTCGGTTACAAAGACAGTTGTTATGTTAGCTACAAGACTACCAAAGCCCAACTGTGCATTGGTAGGATTGGTAGCAGCAATCAACACGGTGGTTAATCCGGCATCGCTATACCATGTATAGGTACTGCCGCCTGTCGGGGTTGTGATGATGGGTGCCGTGATGGCATCATTTACGCAATATGTATTAGGAGTAAAGGTTATAGCCGGAGCCGCAGGTACCGGATTTACATTGACGGTTGCCGAACCACTAACTGCCACAGAGGGGCAACCATTAACATCCGTTACACTTGTGAGAATATAGGTTGTATTTACCAGCGGTGAAACAGTAATGTTAGCATCATCTGAATAGTTATTGACTACACCTAACCCTGTTATGCTAAGTGTAAACGGACCCGCACCACCGGTAATGTCCACTTTAATAGTAGATGATTGTCCAGCACAAACAGGTGTGATGCCTGTTAACGAAAGCACTGCGTTTGTCGGTGGCGGTGGCTCAAGAACGGTTATCGGACCAAGGGTTTGACTACAGTTGGTTCCATTATCCGTTACTACTACTGTGTAATCACCGGCTATAAGACCCGTAATGTCCTGAGCTGCGGAAGTGAACCCATTGGTAGCTGTCCATGAGTAAGAATAATTTGAGGTGCCACCGGAAACATCAATGGAAATTTGACCATTGGGCGCTGCACAACTTGTACTGTTGATAGGAAACCCCGCTGTGGTTGAAACGGAAATGTCTGTAGTGCCATTAACGGCAAAATTATTCTGAGTAAAATCTACCGGATTTCCATCCTGAACAACAATGGTGTACAGGCCCGGTTTTAAATTGGTTACTTGAAAAGGAACCCCCAGAGCCACCGGAATATTCAAATAATTAACCGGGCCCAAAATAAAGAGTTCGATTGGAGGTATTCCTGAAGTAACCGTAACCTGGAAAGAACCGTTGTCGAGTACACCATCGGCCCCGATCAAATCGCGGCATGCATCCTTTTTATTGTCTACTGTTACAACTGGTGCTTGAGCCCACGCTGCAATCGAAAAAAAAGTAAGTCCTATAAAGACCCAAAAAAATAGATTTTTCGATTTCAACCCCGTCATCAGTTAATCTTGAATTTCAAATGTTTTGTACACCCCTCCTGATTTTGAATGTAGAGATTGTAGTCTCCCTTCCCCAGGTCACTAAATTTATTGCCTTTTCGTTCAAGACGATTATCATTATCAGCTCCTGAAAAAACAAAGCATGTATAAGAGGCCGATGATTTTTTGAAATCTAATGTAATCTCACCATTGCGCTGGTTTGCTGAGGTGTGGGTGATTTCCAGTTTTACATCAATATCCTCGCACTTAACCGGTGGGTTTTGAATTTGATCTCCCAACGAGGAATTATCCAGCCCGTAGGAAGCAACCCAGCCACACAACAAAATGCTTGTAATCAAAAAGCTGGACTTGAGGTGCTTGGAGACACTCATATGAAGTTTAAAAACAGACCAAGATAAATTATTAAAATGGGTCTTGCAAAAAATGGATCTAAGCCGTTGAATCATGTAAAGATGCTACTAAACCACAGACAACTATTTCAAAAAATACACTACCTAATATATGAGTAATGTTTTACTTAAAAAATCATGTTTTCAAAACCTTCTCCCTAAAATCTCACTGAGTATAAACGCCTTCTTAAAACTTGTCGGATTTTTAAGTTCCTTCACATATTCATTCACAGCTGCCTCTCTATCAGCCACCTGCTGATAACCCTTTTGCTGCTCAAACTTTACTACCGTATCTTCTACTTTTAACGTCTCCTCCAACGAAGCCTTACTAAAAGCATCTCGTTTGGCTTTGTCATAAGTCTCATAAATTGAATCTTCGGAGCGATAATCAGTCCTTTCTAATACCTCAGCTTCCTCCTTAATATCATCATCATAGTCTTCAAAGTCGTACTTCTTTGCCGGTGGAGCAGCTACCGGTTTGGGGGCTTTAGCCGCCTGAATCTCCCTTAGTAAATCTTCGAACGAAATCGGTTTATCCAGGGTGGTGTCTGGAGCTGACTCCCTGTAATCAGGCTTTCGGGGCTCAAAAGGTTGCTGGGGCTTTTTCTTATTTGCCCTGGCAATCAGTGTGATTACAATAACAATCAACCAAATCCAAAATTGAGTATCCATGCGTTGGCCAAAGGTATCGAAATAATTCGAAAAACAGCCTTTTCAGATACTTTTCGGGATGGATAAAATGTTGATGAAATGGGTATGCCTGATTTTCCAAATGCCGATCCTAGGGTTATCTTTGCGATCTTATTTTTTCAACCACTAAATTCTCAAGGGATTCATGCAGTTATCGAAGTTGGAGATCAAGGGCTTTAAGAGTTTTGCCGACAAAATAGTTATCAATTTTGATGAGGGGATTACGGGCATCGTAGGGCCTAATGGCTGTGGAAAGTCAAATGTAGTCGATTCGATACGGTGGGTATTGGGTGAACAAAAAACCAGTGCCCTGCGCTCCGAAAAAATGGAGAACGTAATCTTCAATGGTACCAGTCAGCGCTCGCCACAACAAATGGCCGAGGTATCTCTTACAATTAATAACACAAAAAATATTCTGCCTACAGAGTACTCACAAGTCACCATTACGAGACGGCTTTACCGCTCGGGTGAAAGTGAATATCTATTGAATGGGGTTGCCTGCCGCTTAAAAGACATAACAAATTTATTTCTCGATACCGGTATAGCATCCAACAGCTACGCAATTATCGAATTAGGTATGGTGGATGATATTCTTAACGACCGCGATAACTCGCGAAGAATGTTGTTTGAAGAAGCCGCAGGGATTTCGAAATTCAAAAAGCGCAAGAAAGAGACACTCAAGAAACTGGAAGACACCGATGCGGATCTCGAGCGCGTGGAAGATCTGCTTTTCGAAATTGAAAAGAACATGAAGAGCCTGGAGAAACAGGCCAAACAAACCGAGCAATATTATAAGATCAAAGAAGACTATAAAGAGAAAAGCATTCAGCTTGCCAAAGTTGTAGTGAACAAACAGAAGGACACGTTTGCCTCTGTTCAAAAGCAGGTTGAAAATGAAAGTGACCGCAAAACAAAACTTGCAGCCGAGGTTGCCGACAAGGAAGCGTTGATTGAAAAATCAAAAGCAGAATTGATCCTAAAAGAGAAAACCCTCTCCTCGCGTCAGAAATCAATCAATGACTTTGTCTCCAAAATCCGGCAATATGAAAGTGAGAAGCAGATCAAGAATGAACGCCTTCGCTTTCTGAATGACCGCGTGAACAACCTGAAAGAGCAAATCGATCAGGATAAAAAGAGCAATGAGCGGGCACGCTTCAGCGTTCAAAGTTTAGAAACAGAACGGGATACAGCTCATCAGGCATTAAAAGAAATCACCAATAAGCTGGATTCCTTAAAGGCAGATTATGAAACTCAGAAAGCTGCCACCTATACATTACAAGGCGAGTCGGATGCCCTGCGCCAGGTGTATCGTTCCAAGCAAGAGGAATCTTTCCAATTAAATAAATCGCTGGAGATCCGGGATATTCAGATTTCCTCCTTTAAGCAGGAACTTGAGCGCACTACCTCCGATACCAGCCATCAGAGTGCCAGCATTGCCGAATTCGAAAAGAAGACAGTAATCCTTACCCGGGAAATCAGTGAAAAGAATGCTTACCTCGATAAATTAAAGAAAGAGGAAGAAGATGTGTTTCAACGAATCGCATCGCTCGAGAAGACGATCGAAATGATTCGGGACGAAATGACTGAGTCGGGCCGCAAACTCGATTCGCGTCAAAATGAATATCAGCTTACCAAATCCTTAGTCGAAAACCTCGAAGGCTTCCCGGAAGCCATCAAGTTCCTGAAGAAGAATGTGGGCTGGACAAAAAATGCTCCACTCCTCTCCGATATCCTTTCTACGAGTGAAGAGTATCGGGTGGCTATTGAAAACTACCTGGAGCCTTACCTCAACTATTATATTGTAGAGCATGAAGCCGAAGCCTATGAGGCCATCAACATTCTGAGTGATGCCAGCAAGGGCAAAGCAAACTTCTTCATCCTGGATTCGTTCGAGAAGTTCACGCCCTCGCACATTCAAATGTATCCGAATGCTTTTCCGGCCACTCAGATCATTGAGTTCGATCCGAAGTATAATAAACTGATGACCTTCATTCTCGACAAGGTTTATGTTTATGAAGGCGATATCAAAACGATCCCGGCTGATGAAAATACATTCATCACCAAGAGTGGAAAAGTTACCAAACGCAGATTCAGTCTATCGGGTGGTTCGGTAGGTCTTTTTGAAGGCAAGAAGATAGGCCGGGCCAAGAATCTCGAGAAGCTTGATAAAGAAATCAAAGAGCTTACTAAAAAGGTAGAAGACATTAGGCACTCGTTGGTTGATCGCCAGCGCGAATTGGAACGCCTGCGTAACAATACGCTGAAGCAACAAATTGAAGAAGCGCAGAATGCCATCAAACTGGTAAGCGATGAATTTATTTCGGTGCGCACCAAGCAGGAACAATTTAGCAGCATGCTAAGCAGTGCCGACTTGCGCAAGGAAGACATCATTGAAAAAATTGAAACCCTGAATCGTGAACTGGAAGACCTGAAGCCAAAAGCAGAGTTGGCCCATCAGGAGTTAGCGCAGCAGGACGAAAAACTGAAATTGATTACCTCTGAACTGAATGTCCAGAATGAACTGCTCACGCAGAAGTCAGCGACCTTCAACGAACAGAATATCTTCTTCCACCAACAGGAAAACCGTGTGAAGAGCGTGGAGCAAGAGATGCGCTTCAAGCAGGAATCGATGGAGCAAAGCAGTTTGCGCATTGAAGCCAACACGGAGGAACTGAAAAAGAACGAAGACGAGACCCGCACCATCATTGAAACCACACAAAGCAATGATGAAGAGCTGATTGGCATGTATGCCGAAAAAGAGGAGATGGAGAAAGGGTTAAGTGAAGCGGAGAAAGAATATTATTCAGGCCGCGGTGAGATTGACCAGTTCGAAAAAGACCTGCGTGAAACTCAACATCAGCGCCAGAATATCGACACCCTGTTGATGGAATTGCAAGGTCAGTTGAATGATAGTAAACTACAACTTAACTCGGTGAAGGAACGTCTCTCGGTTGAATTCAATATTGATCTGGATTCTATTTTGAGCCAGGCTACCCCGGAAGAAGCGGAGCAACTCGCTTTGTTTGATGAAGACAAACTGCGCAACGATGTAACGAAGATTCGCGAGAAGCTGGAGACCATGGGCCCGATCAACCCGATGGCCATGGAAGCCTATACGGAGATCAAGCAACGTAACGATTTTATCATTGCGCAGAAAGATGACTTGCTGAAAGCAAAAGAATCGCTCTTCAGCACGATCAGCGAGATTGAAGGTGTAGCCAGTGAAACATTCATGCAGGCCTTCACGCATATTAAAGAACACTTTGTTCGTGTTTTCCGCTCGTTGTTTAATGAAGGTGATGATTGCGATCTGAAGTTGGCTGATCCAAGCAAGCCGCTTGAATCTGAAATTGATATTATCGCCAAGCCAAAAGGGAAGCGGCCGTTAACCATTAATCAATTGTCCGGTGGTGAGAAAACACTTACGGCTACGGCCCTGCTGTTCTCTATGTATCTGCTGAAGCCCGCTCCCTTTTGTATTTTTGATGAGGTGGACGCTCCGCTGGATGATGCCAACATTGACAAGTTCAATAATATCATTCGCACGTTTAGTAAAGACTCGCAGTTTGTAATTGTAACGCACAACAAGCGTACGATGACAACCACTGATGTGATTTATGGTATCACGATGGTAGAGAAAGGTATCTCGCGCGTGGTGCCGGTGGATTTGAGAGAGTTAGCCTAAAAGGTCGCCAACTTCTTAACAGTAATTTTAACCGCTAAGGCGCAAAGAATGCTTTGTTATTATTCCCCGTGGCATTATGGGTATTAAAGTCAGAGCTGATAAAACATGGGCAATTGCATTTATCCCTTGCGGCTTTGCGTCTCTGCGGTAAAATGAACCGATGCTACTGAAACACCCGCACATAATCCACCACCATCCGTTGTGGAAAAACCGTAGTGGCATCCGGATTGCCGGCCCACTCTCCTCCTACTGCCACATTGAAAATAAAAAAGAAGTCCTTGGTAAATGGAACCAGGTCTGCAGGAGTAATATCTATCGTGTGATACTTTATATCATCGATATACCACTTGATTTCCGTGGAAGTCCACACAACGGAATATACATGAAACTCGTCTCCTAAGACCTGACCATTCTGCAAGCCTTTATGACCTCCATACGAAACATGCTGGCCATTGAATTGCCAGTGGGCTGTTCCATACGTTACGCTGTCGCGCCCGCCCCCACCAATCGTTTCCATAATATCAAGTTCCCCGCAGGCAGGCCAACCCAGCGTAGAGAACGTAGAACCTAACATCCATAATGCAGGAAAGAGTCCTCTTCCTTTTGGCATCATGGCCCGGATGTCGATGCGACCATACTTGAACGTTTTCTTATTTTGAGTGGTGAGCCGTGAAGAAGTATAGATTTTACCTTCCATCTTTTCAACCTTGGCTTTAATGATCAAATATCCATTATGCACGGTTGTATTCTGTTGTTTATAATATTGCAGCTCATTGTTGAAAGGACCCAGTTCGTAATTCCAATTGACCGTGTTTAGCTGATCACCCACAAACTCATCCTGCCATACAAGGGCCATGCCTGCATAACTGGCAGGTGTTGTGTAGCCGGTGTTTGAGATAGGAAGCTCATTTACTTGTATGATAATAGTCAGATTTTTTTCAACGCTAAGGTTGTCTGCGGAATAGGCCTGTACTTTACCAGTGTATGTGCCAGACGAAAGGTAGGTATGTGTTGTATTTCCATTCGTTAATGTCAAGGGTTCATCCAGCCCTTCGCCAAAATAAAATATAAACTTAATTGCATTATCCGCAGTTGCTTTAAAAGTTACCAGGCCCGATCCGTCCGTGGTAATCGTTATCTCTACGACCAGATTCCCTACGGTAATTTTTTTGGGTGGTTCCTCATTCTCTTTACATCCGGAAAAAATAATGACCAGGGCGATGATGTACAGAGAGGTGGAGAAGATTTTCATGAATGTCTTAATTAAGAAAAGTATACTTAGTGAAGGTAACTATTTATTATTAGAGTTAGATTTCGCGCAATAAAGGAACCGCAAAGGCGCTAAGGCCTGCCTGCGCGTAGCCGCTTCGGCAAAGGCAGGCGCAAAGACATAGCACGAATCTCTTTGATAGTTTCATTTTAATGGGATCGCGGGTCGCGTTTTGAAAGGAGGTATAGGTATGAAATCTAGCTAACTTGCCCGCGATGACAGCGTAAGCAGAGAACGCAATAATGAAATGTCATTGCGGGCAAGCTTGATGAATCTCAAAACGAAGTATACACTTTATGCCGTTGTAGGTATTTGTTAAAATAATAAGGCGCGACCCGCAATCCCGCATTAACTAGATCGCGGGTCCCCCGATGCATCGGGGCCGCGATGACAGGTTGACTTTTTAGTAGGCCTCATCTAAAAGCATTTAAATCCTCAGCAGGAAATTTGACTTGTTAAAGGGTGGCTCCATATAGACATGGGCCGACATCACTGCTTTTTCCAACACCAGTTTGAGTACATTGAAATCATTAGGTTTACTAATGTATACATTGGCCCCAGCAATAAAAGTGGCATCGATATCTCGTTCGGCTGCTGAGGTAGAATAAATAGCAATGGATAAGTCGTTAAATGCCCGGTTACTCCGGATTTCTTTCAAACATTCCAGCCCGTTTTTGCGGGGCATATTAAGATCGAGAAAAAGCAGGTTTGGCAGAACAACTCCCGTTCGGTTGAGGTATTCCATCAACTGCTCACCGTTATTAACTGTTTCAACCCTCGTATTTATTTTCATTTCGTCAAAGGCTTCCTTGAAGAGCATCCGATCGGCTTCGTCATCATCGGCAAGAAGTATGCGGAAAGGTTCGTTATACATTTAGGTAGCAGGTATAAAAATATCAAACTTAGTTCCTTTACTTAATTCACTTTTGGCCGTAATAAAGCCGTTGTGATTTTCAACAATCTTTTTAACAATGGCCAGGCCAATACCCGTGCCTGCATATTCATCCTTGCTGTGAAGCTTCTCGAATACCTTGAAGATTTTATCCGTGTATTCTGCTTCAAAGCCAATCCCGTTGTCACTGATGCTGATCTGGTAATACTTCTTTTTGGGCATCAGGTTAACAAAATCCACTTTACTTGATTCAACTTCGTGGCACTCAATCGATATGTGTGGGGGTATTCCGGGCTTCGAAAATTTAAACGCGTTACTCATCAGGTTCTGCAGCACCTGCCGAAACTGGAACGGGATAACATTTACTTTGCCTACTCCATTCACATCCACCACAGCCTTCGTCTCTTCGATCCGTTCTTTAAATTCATCTTTTACTTCTTCTACAAGTTGGCCAAGGTCAATGCTTTCAAATTTTCGTTCGGCTGTACTAATGCGGCTAAAGGCGAGTAAATCCTGGATAAGCACCTGCATCCGTTCGGCTGAATTCTGCATCAGCCGGAAATAGTTTTTCCCGGTCTCGGATAGATTAGGATGTTCCTTTTCAAGAATCCGGCCCGCAAAGGTGCGTATTTTGCGCAGGGGTTCCTGCAGATCATGACTGGATACATAGGTAAAGGCTTCCAACTCCTTAATCATCTTCTCAAGCTCATTATTCTTTTCTGCCAACGAATTATTTATCCGATCCAATTCCGAGGTACGTTGCTTTACGGCCGATTCAAGTTTCAGGTTATACGACTTCGTGATCATGATATCCCTGGTGAGTTCATCTTTTTCCTTATGCTGGAGCCTGACGGCAGCCGTAATATCATTGATGGAAAGAAGAATCAATTGCTCGCCATGACTTTTCTGAACAATACGTCTTGCATTGAGCATCAATACCTTTTCGCCAATGCCGGGAAAGGTATGGGTAACTTCAAAATCGCGGAAGTAAGAATTTTTAGGAACAATTTCTTCAAGCAGCACGCGCAGGCTTGGAATGTCCCACTGCTTATTTCCTAATTCGTATAGCAGAATCCCCTCGGTTTCTTCCTTGTTTACATCAAATTTTTTATAGAATGCTTCGTTAGCCGATTTTACCCGCATGCCACCATCCATAATAAGCATAGGCTCGTGTAAGGTGGAAATAATGGCTGTCGAATAATCGTACGATTCAATCAGTAAGTCATTCCGGGTTTGCAATTCTTCGTTGGCGGTTACCAACTCTTCGTTGGTAGATTCCATTTCTTCCTTCGAAGTCTCCAATTCCTCGTTCACGGTCTGTAATTCCTCATTGCTGGACACCACTTCTTCATGGGCACTTTGCAGCTCTTCAATAAATGCTTCCTGCTCCTGCGAAGAGGCCAGTGAATCCGCGTGGGCTGCTGTCAGTTCTTCCTGCAATTTTTTTAGTCTACGGTCTTCTGCGTTGGATTTATGCGCACCCTTTTTCCTTTCTTTCAAAAAGGTTTCAACTACAGGTTGCTCTGCAAAAAGGATAAGCAACAAGGGCTCGTCCGATTTAATTTTGAGCGGCATTAC
>JBEBJH010000412.1:0-1692 GCA_040079965.1 Cyclobacteriaceae bacterium | reverse complement strand
GCGCTGATCGCCATAGCGTATGGCAATTGTAAGCCCCGATTTACACGCTGAGTTTCCGGATCGGGGAATTCCAATTCGGCCACCCACAAGGGTTCCAAGCATCGTGAAGAACCTGCGATTATCACTGGCAATGGGACTTTCGAATTTTCCTTCCTCATTGACAGAAGTAAATCGATCCAACAGATTCTCTTTAGGCACAACTAGGTGATTGAAATAAATTACTCCGTTGTCCACACCATTCAATCCCATTTTTCTTCCGCAATCTTTAATAGTAACGCCCGGCACTATTTTTCCCTTTTTATCCCGAAGGGGCACAATCAAAGCACTAACCCCATAGTCCTTTCCATCTACAATTAATTTAGCAAACACAGTTGCCATCTGACCGTGCACGGCAGCATTGCCAATGTACTCTTTACGTGCATATTCATTTGGTGTATGAATTTTGAATGTCTTAGTTGAATGATCATACGTGGCTGTGGTTTCAATTCCTTTTACATTTGATCCATGATTTGTTTCCGTCATGGCAAAACAACCTGGAAGTTCCAGGGTGCCAATGTCTTTTAGGTATTTGCTATGATGTTTTTCGGTTCCAAGAAAATATACACTCATGCCCCACAAGCCGAACTGCACTCCGAATTTTATAACCATACTCAGATCATGGTAACTGAGTGTTTCCATGATGGCAAAGTAGGCAGCCATATCTCCTTGTCCGCCATACTTTTTCGGATACGCCATACTGCCATAGCCCTGTTCTGCAAGAAACTTACACCATTGCAACACTCGCTTGCGATATAGATCAAGATCCCCCGGACTCACATACTGAAATTCCGGATCAGAAATCAAAGTCTTTACTCTTCGGATAAGATCTGCGTGCTGGCCATCCAGTATGTTGGTTAATTCGGATACTGAGAAGTTTTTTTGAGTCGCTTGTTCAGAGGTAATTGTTTTGTGACCCGATTTAAAATTGAAAATAGCTTCATGGCTAATTAGTCCGAGGGTTGATTCTATTTTAGAGAGCGAAGGCCTGGCCTGCAAAAGGGTTTCACTGATCGTTCCGTCACCTTGCAAACTCGCCAGGCGAATCCCCAGGTTCACTAATGTTTCATTGGCGATCCTTGGATCAGCAACCTGCGAGATAGCTTCACGCCAACTCATTAACTCATCGGGTGTGGGGGGAGTAGCAGGATTAAGCTGGGAGAGTAATAGTTTTCGTTCGGGATCTGTTAACCAGCCTTGACTATTGATCAATCCTTCCAGGGAAGAAATTTCGCTAGGCGTAAGAATGGCATCAGACCATACGGTGTAAAGGATGGGTACAAAGACTAATAATTTTGGATTGGCCTTGACAAGTTCTGATTGAATCATGCGAGGTAGAGATTGGTTCGTTATAAAAATAACGAATTTTTACCTGCGAATCTTTCAGATAATCAAAGAGTTTGTCGACTAATTATCGGCAGCGATTCCCAGCCCGCTAATCAGGTATGGCTTTGCCAACTCAAATTTTAGCCGGAATGTACCCTTCAATCCCATGTCACCCAACACGATCATCTCAACATCATCACCAGTGACTTTTAGTGAAGTAATCTTGCTTTCGCCAAAATCGTTGTGCAGTCTTTCAAACATACCAGTTTTGGCCTCCAGGTTATCGGCCGAACTCGTCTCGGAACTTTTATCAGAACCGTTATCACTGGT
>JBEBJH010000231.1:0-7276 GCA_040079965.1 Cyclobacteriaceae bacterium | reverse complement strand
GACAAAATGTTGGCGGCATTGAAAGACTACAAAAAAGATATTTGTCAAGGACTATCAGGGACCTTGATGAATCGGGGACGTCTATATTGATTAATATCAACATTTATAAAACACCAATCCTATGAAAACATTTATTAAACTAATTGTATCAATTTTTTTCATTAGTATCTTTTTTTGGTCATGCAACAACTACGAGTTGTCAGAAGTATCAGAAGAAGAAGTCGATAGCTTAAACTTTAAATTTATTTCAGTTCCGCCGCGTCTAGATAATACAACGTTGATTATGGCGACTGAAGCTGCAAGAGGCTCAAGTTGGAGGCAATGGGATGACGTTTATAAACAATGTATGATAAATGAGTCTTTCGGTAAAAGATATTATCTAGGCGTATCAAATATGAAAGGGATTGGGACAATTATAGACAAAAAAAATAATGAGGTCATAAGATTGTTGGAGGACTACATTACACCTGATGAATACAAAGCCCTGTTTGCGCCAAGCGCAGAAGTTAAAACCTGCAAAGTGATTAGGAGTAAGGATTTTGACTTTAATGCAATTTTAGACGTCGAAATTCTCGGGCTTGACTCGGCAGTTAAAGCAACGATTACAAGAGCTGACAGTAGTTCCATGACTGGCGGTTCTTGGGAGATTAGAGAGATGAAACTTGGTTCTTTTAGAGATTTGGTAAAGACTGATCCTCGGTTAATTAACTTCAAAGGAGACCTATATACAAAGGGGTATTATGTGATTACCAAATACATTAAAATGCAAGGATTTAAGTCAGAAATATATACTAGCTCAACGATTGAAGGTGAAGTTAAAGCCAAGTTGGAGTCAGGAATAATTGCCGGTGGGTTTCTTAAATTTAGATGGTTGTCAGATAGAGTAATTGAGGTGCAATCCACAGAGGATTTTTATGTTTTTGGTAAACTATTTAAGGCAACGAAAGCAATAAACTAACTTTCAACATGCTGAGGTATTTTACTGTTCTAGCTGCTGTCCTTTGTTACCAGGTTTTATACGCTCAAGAGGTCGAATTTCTGAAATTAGAAGAAGGGCTAGTTGATCCAACGCCTGAACAGAAACGCTTGCTACCAACGGCATCACTAACTTCTGCAAATTTTACTGTTAAAAGTGCAATTGATCTAGGCATATACTTGCCTAGCGCGTCAACACAAGGTAAACAAGGATCATGTACAGCTTTTGCAGTGGCGTATGGTATGAAAACTATTCAAGAGAATATAAAGAAAAAGAAGATTTTTAACCCCTGCGTTTCAACAAACCGCTCGTCTGCCTTCAGTCCAGCATACTTGTTTAATACTGCAAAAAAAATAAATGGTAGTCCTAATTGTACATCAGGTATAACCTTCATCGAAGCACTAGTTATTTTAAAGGATAGTGGTGCGGTCTTTCAGGACAAAGTAAAGTACTACCCCAACGACATAAATGCTTGTTTTGAACGTATTACTCCAAGTGATCATTCAAATGCCAAAAAATACCGAATATCTTCCTTTGAAGCCCCGGAATTGAATAGAGAATCCTTTCAACTTCTGCTATCGAATGATAACCCAATTGGGATTTCAGTTTACGTTGACGCCAATTTCGAAATTCAAGGTTTTAACAAGCAATGGTCGAATTCCAATCCATTTATTTGGAAGTCTTTCCAATCCCAACAAGGGAGTAGAAAGCGTCACGCGATGCTTTGTGTTGGCTACTCTGACCAATTGAAAGCATTCAAAGTGCTCAATTCTTGGGGTGAAAAATTTGGTACTTGTGGTTTCTTTTGGATCGATTACAATTTTATGTTTGATGCAGTATACGATGCCTACGTATCCTTTGAGAGAAGGTCTGATTATAAAGACATCGAAAACCTTACCTCATCTCCAAACTCGGTGTCAAGCTTTGTTGAATCTGATACCCTTGAATTTAGCGATTGGGTAAAAAAAGGATTCTACCATGACATAGGAAGAATACGTCTAGGATGTTTCTATGTCGATAAAGAATCTGGGCGTTCTATTTTTCAGTTCTCTGATATAAGTAATCAACAAGATATAAAAGTAATCAACAAAATTGATATTGGTAATCATGAGACAAAGTCGTTTACCTACGATGGTTACCAACATCGTGTTCGATTAAACAGAATCGATAAGGCCGGTAATAATCCATTTAACCCAGCTTCATATTTTACCTATGTTAAGGTCAAACTGCCGGAGCCTGTTGCTGTTAGCTTATGTGATGAGATAATTGTATCGATTACTCCACAATTGATAACACTCGTCCCCAGCAATCACACCCATGGTGATCTTGATTTCTTTGGGAATGGCCCATCTGTAGAATTCCGGGCAAACTTGCAAATAAAAAATGGAAACAGAATAACATGTGGTGTATCAATGAGGGCTACAGAAACAAATCAAGACACGCAATTTACTGGTGAACAAGAGCAAGATCTATATCAACTTTCAGCCGAATACATTGACTATGATATCGTATCCATAGTCAGCGATTCAGAAACAACTTTCTCCTATACAGATTCGAATACAGACGGCGACAATTTCGTAATGGGTGCGGCTGAACTCGTTAGAAAACTCAGTTTTATAGGAGACACTTATGGGGGAATTTTTGGTGGATCAGACCTAGGCAGGACAAAGGTTGATGTTGATTTCAATGTTATTCAAATAAAAATTAAAAGAAGAAGAAATTGCTCTGAAACTAATAGGTAATTAAAAAAATTAATGAACTCTTGGAATCCCAGGCAAAGAGTATGATTTGCGCTTGTTCAAGTGGGGAAATAAAATGTCCGCGGCTCGAATAAGCATAAACGATTGGCCCACTCAGCCCGCGGTCTTCATTCATTTATTTGCATAAAGCACTTACATTAGGAGTTACTCCTATTCAGAATTAGTCGGCAATAAAATTCCCGCTAAATTGAATGACAAGGAATTGAAAATTATTAACTCAGTTAAAAGTGAGAATTGACATGAAACTTTAAACAATAAAATATATGGCAAAGTATCGCGTTAACAGAAACACCTCTTCACCTAACAACGACCATGAAGTACATAAAGAAGGCTGCGTTTGGTGGCCAACGCAGAGCTATATCGATTTAGGTGAACACTCTTCCTGCGCATCTGCTGTAGTCGTTGCAAAAGCCCATTTCTCAGATGCTAATGGCTGTAAGACCTGCTCACCACAATGTCATAAAGGATAGATTGATAAAGATAGATAACGTGCCGGAACAGCGCTCACTAATAGCCTAGTGCTGGCTATGCCCTTTGAGGATTTAGTAAGTTGTCTATTACTCATTACAAGAGTCCTTCATCGGCAAAGGAGAAGTGGCCTTCCGTTGTAAGGATGACATGATCAAGTAAGGAGATTTCGAGCAACTTTCCGCCCTCTTTTAATTTCCTTGTAATTGCGACATCCGACTCACTGGGTTTCAGGTTTCCGGAGGGATGGTTGTGAGCGACAATGATTCCGCAGGCATTAGCCTTGAGGGCCGCAACGAAAATTATTTTTGGATCCGCGACGGTACCTGAGACCCCGCCTGAAGAGACCTCAAGAACGCCAAGAACTTTATTGGCTCTATTTAGCAGCATAACTTTAAACTGTTCGATGAATTCAATCTTGTCAGCATCCCAGGAGTTGAGAAAAAGATTATACGCTTCCTGAGAGCGGGTGATTTTAGGGAGTTGAGAAGGTTTTACATGAAGCCGGTAAGAGAGGGTGATTTCAGATACTTGCGGCAATGAAGGTTGAGTTTGATTTTCCATAATCATAAGAATTAATTATGGTGCCGCACTGCTTCCGCGGGCCGTGGGGCCAAAAGGAAAAGGAATAAATTTGTCCGCCTACGCCAAGGCTTTGGCGGATAGTCAAACTACTTAAAGGCTCAGGCAGATAATCCAACTACATAAAGGTTTCAGCGGATCCGCCTACGCCAAGGCTTCGGCGGACAAGTAAAAAAAACAATTTTATGCCGGAAGCTTTTGGCACCACGAAGGCTCCGGAAGCTACTTTTCACCGGAATTAATTCGCAAGAAGATGGAAATACAGAGAGCCGAATATCCTGATGATACACGGTAATGGAAATTATTACTTTGATTTTGGTTTGCGGAAATAGTTAAATAATGACAGGGCCAGGTCTTTGATATTTTCCCGGGTAGGCTCATCCGTGTTATAGAATTTGGTGCGGAGGCTTTCCCATGAGACGGATTCGGTTTGTTTAGTCTGAACTATGCTGGCGAAAAATCGGATAACTTCCAACATGTTGTTGTTGGTGATGATATGAATGTCTTTCAAGCCGCGGAGGAGGCAAGCCAGCTGAGCAACGGAAAGGTTAAGTTTCAGTTTGAAATCCTTTTGCACCGGATCATCGGCATCGGGAAAGGTGATGGTAAGTTGTTGTCGTTTCTCAAAGAAGTAAATCTCTTCAGAGATCCATACGGAGAGTTGGTCTTTAATGGAGTTAAATTTCTCATTAAAGGTAAATCCTGGCTTGACAGGTACCTGGTTTACGATTTTCAGGAAATAGGCAAGTTTTTCGAGTTGTCGGGAAAGGGTTTCTTGTTCCTGAATAATGCGATGGATTTCGGTAGTTACATATTTAAAGAAGCGAGGGCTATTGTAGTTAAGGTAGCCCATGGAAAGGCATAGTTTGTAGTCGAGCCTCTCGCCGGTCAATTTAAGTGTTGAGAGATCCTCTACTTCAAGCAGGAGTTCCTTGAGGTAGATCATCCGTTTGTAGGATACTTCTTCGGTACGGACAGCGGAGATGAAATTGTCCAGGGGATTTAGCACCATCGTAAGAAGTCTTCTATTAATTCTTTTCTTTTCCAGCGCATAACGCACGTCCGGTACTTTGTTTTTAATGTCGCGGTGTACAACATAGCGGTAGCTTTCGGGGGACTTGGCATGTTGATTGAAGTATTTGGCAAAATGCTTTTCGATGTAGGTGAGCAGGTCTTCCATGCATTGGTAAAATATTTTAAGCATGTTGAGGCGTGTAGGCGTTGTTGAAATTTCATGTACATGGTCGAGTTCGTCGGAGTTGAGGTGGGCGACCAGGGAGTCGATAAGTTCTACCAGTGTAGCCTGGTGATACTGAATATATCGTTCGACATGTTTTTCTTTGCGCATGCCGAATACCTCTTTGATAAAGGCCTTTTTGATGCGGTCAGTCTCGGCTTCGATGATGGATTTTATTCGGACAAACTCTTGCTGTTCCAGAGCGCCTTGATTAAGCGATTGGTTAAGCAGGGAAACGAGCTTAGGCAGTTCGTCATTCAAGGCTGCGGGGTTGAAATTATCTTTTATCAAAGCCAGACCAGCACTTGTCTTTTGGGTCTAGCTCAGCGATTCGTCTTTGCCTTTGATATAATACACGCCTTCCCGGACTTCATATGTAAAACCCATGATGTCAGAGATTGTCTTGAGGATCTCCTCCATTTCCTGGTTCAGGAAAGTTCCTGTAAAGGTGGTTGGGTGGAGTGCAGGATTAACAATTTTCACCTGGGCATTAAAATGATGTTCAAGTTTCTCGGAAATGTTTTGGAGTCCTACATTTTGGAATTGAAGCAGCGTTGGATTCCCGGTGGGGTCCTTAAGTTGGGAGAAGGCCATTAGAGTTATCAGGCAGACCGTAAAGATTCCAATGAATGTGGCGGCTATGAGTCGCTGCCTTTCGACGACTCCTTCTTGTTTTTTTGTGTGCTGGAGGGTATTGATGAGTCGCGCCCGCTGTACGTGAAAATCTTCCGTAATAGAAGTAAAGATTTCATCATTCCATTCTCCGTGCCAGACTAAGGAGACCTGTTCAAAAAGATCCTGATTGTCGGGACTGGAGGCGAGCCAGTCTGTTAAGGCCTGATTTTCCTCCAGGGTAATTGTATGGGTTAAGGATTTGTGAATCAGTAAAAAATAATCCGGTTGCGACATATTGGAATCGTTTCTCTTTAATTACACCAAAGAAAGCCCCTACCCTACAGACTACTGACTAACTATTTTCATATTGTGAATAACCTATGTAAATATTCCATTTGGCTTTAAGTCTTACACGTTTGTAGGGTTTGGTCAAATTTTAGTGTGGTGGGGATTTGTCATGATCCAAAGGGCAAAAACAGGATGGGCACAATTACTTTCAGATAGGCAGCAAAGACTTCCCGAAGGATGGTAAGCGCCTGGGAAATATATTTCTCAACGGCTTTTTGCGAGACACCCAGGTACTGAGCGATTTCAGAGTAGGTCATTGAAAATTTCCTATTGAGTAAAAACGAAATCCGGATGCGGCCGGTCATTTTGCTTTGTGCTTCTTTCCATAAACGTTTGATTTCTTCAGCACTGAGTCCGCTGTCAGCGGGGGTACTTGTCCAGGTGTTTTCAAATTCATCCCAACGATCCAGTGGAATTTCATGCTGTCTCCTTTTATCCCGAAGATGGTTGCGGGTTCTATTGATGGCTGATTTCATCAGGTAGCGGATTATGGGTTTTTTAAAATTCAGGGTATGACGTTTGACCCAGATATTAATGAACAGCTCCTGGATAAGGTCATTGGCATCTTCAGGATTTTTCAGACGCTGGTTGACGACATCGAAGATAATTTGATAGTACCGATCGAAGAGCATGGTGATGGCGTGTTCGTCGTTGTCGGCCAACATTCTAAGGATAAAGTCATCAGGGTCTATTGTCCGATTTGACATTTCCAATAAGGATTAGACGCTACTATTATTTGGTCACCCATACTTTGAGACTGAAACTTTGAATGACGAATGAGGTAATACAAAATAGTCAAAAGCGTAAAATAAAAGTGCTCGTCATGCGCTATAATTGGAGTTAACCTTACATGGACCGACCAGCTATTCGTTGATCAAAAATGGATCGAGATTCTACCTAAGACCGGAGACATGGTGGATAGAATTTTACTCAAGTAAAAGATAAGGAGGATGTGGCCCATAGGAGTTAATCCTATCTGAAATTTATGAGAAGCCTGGTTGGGATGAAGCGGTCGTCTTTAGTGTTAAAGCTTTCTTCTGCGTTTCTTTTTTCGTTTTCTAACGGGTAACATGTTCTGAGGGTGGATCGCGGGATCAGGAAGGGGGCGATTCAAATCCAGCCAGTCCAAAGAGAAGACAGTGGAGATGGACGAATCTTGTGAACTTCTACTGGATTTATTAAAATGAATTTTCGAAGGATTTACAGAAGTTCGCTTGGAAGATTGGTGTTGATGGGTAGTTTCATGTGTCTGGGTGTTTGCCTGAAGAATTATTTTACGATCTCTATCCC
>JBEBJH010000230.1:0-7343 GCA_040079965.1 Cyclobacteriaceae bacterium | reverse complement strand
CCATATACGGGTTTAGTTAGAAAATGACTTTTATATAAAGAAGTTCTCTACTTAAAGTAAATCGCAGCGCGAAGGATCCCCGATCAAGATAGCACTTCGTGCGAACGGTTAAGATTGTGGAGGCTTGCCGAAAGGGAAATTCTAATGATGAAAATATACTATCTTAAATTAAAATTGTTTACTAATGCCAAACATTCGTCATAATTTACTTATTGGAGCTTCCGCTGAAAAAATTTATAATGCTATCACAAGCGAAGAAGGATTATCAGCATGGTGGGCACCCAATACAAAAGCAAAGGCAGAGGTCAATACTGTAGCACGTTTTCCTTTTGGAAATGGCTACTACAAGGAAATGAAAATTACAGCACTAAACCCTTTTGAACTGGTTAAATGGAATTGTATTAAAGGTGACAAGGAGTGGGTAGGGACTAACATTTCTTTTGTATTAAAGTCTAGCGAAAAAAAAAATCTGTTGAGCACAAATCCTGAAATAGGAGGTCAGATAGAGCAACAAAGTACTGAGGAAACAACCCTATTGATTTTTCATCACGATGACTGGAAGGATTATACTCCGATGTTCGCTGAGTGCAGCTACACGTGGGCACAATTTCTCAGAAGCCTGAAATTATTGTGTGAGACTGGCAAAGGCAGACCATGGCCAAATCAACATCATCTATAATGTACTGACCAAACTCATCAGGTAATAAAAGAGCTCAATGCTGACAAAAAACCACCCCTTGTGCCAATCATCAACTTTGTAATAGGCGCACCCTTTTCCCAGCAGAGTCGCCTCGGGGACGCTGCGTTTATTTGTATAGTTCGGATGGTGCATCGTCCCCATTGAGAGACGATGCTTGAATTTGAACATCTTTGAAATGATTACTTTAATTACTTCTAAAGACATTTCCGTTCGACTCCTGCGGAGTCGAATATTTATAGACCATATTTTGCTATAACCATGCGACCCCATCGGGGTCGAACGTTGAGGTCGTGTGGCAGCTTTACTTCTTACCATTAACCTTTGTCAGCGGTGTCTCCCGGCACGTGGACGCTGTGTTTTATTCTTTAGTTCGGATAGTCCTTGGTCCCTGCTCACCGGTTTCTCCCCAGCAGAGCCGATGTCCGTTATCTTCAACTTAACAAGTTAATCAACTGACACAGTTTATTGAACAGACCCCACCTGAGCATTCTATACCAGACACCGGAGCAATCTATACCAGACACCGGAGTAATCTATACTAAGCACCGGAGTAATCTATACTAAACACCGGAGTAATCTATACTAAACACCGGAGCAATCTATACAGAGCACCGGTGGAATCTATACAGAGCACCGGTGGAATCTATACTACGCACCGGTGGAATCTATACTAGACACCGGAGCAATCTATACAAGGCACCGGTGGAATCTATACTAGATACCGGTGGAATCTATACTAAGCACCGGAGCAATCTATACTAGACACCGGAGCATTCTATACTAAGCGTCCGAACAATCTATACTAAGCACCGTGGAAAACCGGACAGGGTAGCACCTATCGGTGTAAAGGATTGACAATGGATTTTCTCTAATGAAAATTTAATTTTTAGATTTTGATAAACAAGTGCACTCAAACGTGCCAATGCATTTGTGGTTGCCCTTAAATCGAAAAATATATATTTGCAAAATCGCCATCAAAAGTGAAACAGGCCATCAGCGTCTTCGTTGCAAGCATTATAACATCAAACTATATGTCTCATGTTAAAAATGTGGAAGCGTTCACCCGGGTGGTGGACTTCTGCACCGGGTTCGGAGGTAATTATAACCCTGGTCGCCCAACCCTCCAGATCGATGCGTTAACTACGCAGTTGAGTCACATCCAATCGGCAATGGATCAAGTAAAAATTGCCCGAGCGGAATATGACCGACACGTGGTGGAACGGAAGCAGGCATTCGATCAGGTTCCTAAAATACTAGCCGGCACCCTGCGCAGGCTGGAGGCCTCAGGTACTAAACCTGAATACTTGGAAAACGCTCGTGCCCATGTACACCAGTTCATCGGTGCTTCTCCTAAAACCCGGAGTGCAGTTCCATCCGAACAGGTGGAATCAGCCCCCGGACCAAAGGGACACCTGCAACTGGCGTATGTGGCAAAGGCCGATACGTTTTCCAAACTGGTGCAGTCGTTGAAGACCGAACCCTTGTATCAATCCCGCGAGCCGCTGTACACGGTGGACGGGTTAGAAGCAAAGGTGTTGGAACTGATGCAACTGAACCAGGCAGTAGCCGATGCCCGTAAACTCTGGCGCATGGCACTGATTGATCGCGACAAGGTCTTGTACAGCAACGAAGAGTCGATGCTACAGGTAACCCGCGCGATGAAGAAGTACGTGCGTGGATTGTACGGACATGACAGCCGTGAGTATGCTTTGTTGAAAGAATGGCAATTCATAAACCCGTAACAAGCTGATGGTAACCGCATCTGAATGAAAACCTCTGTGGCCGGGTCTGCAGAGGTTTTTTTGTTTTTATACTGACCATTCCGCTTCTAAGGGATCTGGATTGGTTTGGTTGTATTGGGTGGGAGCAAACAAAAATAATAGAAGCAATCCTGAGCGCAACGAAGAATAGGTCTTTGAGGTAATCAAAGTTAAATAGTGCTCTGTACAAAATAAATACCAACACTAAGCGAAGGATCCCCCCAACTAATAGGGGAGCCTTTCTCCGCCAGCTGTGACATCCGGATTGAGTCTGGTCTAATGGGTGTGAACAAACTAATAGAGGATCCTTCGCTTAGAGCAGGTTAGTGATGAAGAGTGTCATACCTATTTAGGATCTTTAATCCTTAAAACCCGTCATCTATATCCGCTCTGGATTGAGTCTGGCGGTACGGAGCGAGTTGCCGTTGTGCCGGTTAACGATCAATAGTCTCCCAGCGTCTCCTCCAACTGCGCCAATGCTTTTTTAAGCTCTTCGTCATTAGGGGCAACACCATGCCATTTATGGGAGCCCATCATATAGTCCACGCCAAAGCCCATTTCGGTTTTCATCAGGTTCATCACGGGCTTACCCTGGGTCAATAATCTTTTGGCATTCTCTAATCCCGAAAGAACATCTTCCAGCTTGTTGCCATCGAATTCCTGCACGGTCCATCCAAACGCTTCCCACTTGGCTTTCAAATTCAGGAGCGAAAGAATCTTATCAACCGGCCCATCAATCTGCTGACCATTGTAGTCAATCGTTGCGATAATGTTATTCATCTTGTTATGGGCAGCATACATAGCGGCTTCCCATACCTGGCCTTCCTGTTGTTCGCCATCACCCATCAACACATAAACAAGGTTATTATCGCCATTCAATCTTTTGGTCTGAGCAGCGCCAATAGCAACGGATAGACCCTGGCCTAATGAACCAGATGCAATCCGCACACCCGGCAAATGCTCGTGGGTAGCAGGGTGCCCTTGTAAACGGGTATTAAGAAAGCGGAAAGTAGCTAATTCCTTTACATCGAAGTAGCCCGAACGGGCGAGGGTAGAATACCATACCGGAGAAATGTGGCCATTAGACAGAAAGAAAAGGTCTTCCCCTTTACCATCCATGTTGAACTTCGGATTGTGCTTTAAAATGTGAAAATAAAGCGCAACGAAGAAGTCAGTACAACCCAACGAACCGCCCGGATGCCCGCTCTGGCAGGCATGAACCATGCGCACAATGTCTCTGCGGATCTGACTGGTAAGTTTCTTTAGTTGGACTATGTCGGGCTGGGCCATGAAGTTGAAATTTTGCCCGAATATCAGGCTTTTCTAAAGCAAAGAAAAATGTTTAATTTCAATTATATCCCATCACAATGAAAAAGCATTTATTGACTCTTTTCACGATCATTAACGCAATAACACTTTTCGCGCAACCTGACTTAAAAAAACTGGATGCCTACTACGCTAAAGCATTGAAAGACTGGGATGTACCAGGTATGAGTGTAGCTATAGTTAAGGATGGTAAAATTATCTTTAGCAAAGGATATGGAGTTAAGGAGTTGGGCAAGCCAGAAAAAACTGATGAGAACACATTGTATGCGATAGCTTCAAATTCTAAAGCATTTACAACTGCAGCTATTGCCATGATGGTAAAGAAGGATAAGCTATCCTTCGATGATAAAGTGAGGAAATTCCTTCCCTATTTCGAATTGTACAGTCCGTATGTTTCACAAGATGTTACTGTGCGTGACTTACTATGCCACCGTGTTGGTCACAGCACATTTAGTGGTGATGCCATTTGGTACTTGTCAGATAATTTGACAGCAGAGGATATTATTAGACGTGCTAAATACTTGCCCCAGACATATAATTTCAGGGCAGGGTATGGCTATTCTAATATTATGTACATAACAGCCGGTGAAGTGATGAAAACAATTACAGGCAAACCATGGGGCCAAACCATTCAAGAAATGATTTTTACTCCACTCGAAATGAATCGTTCGGTAACCACCAGTAAAGACATTGAAGCGAAAGGAAACTATGCTACGCCTCATAGTATCGTGGTAGATAAACACACTCCAATTGCGTGGGAAGACTGGGGAGCAATAGCAGCTACTGGCGGAATTATATCAAGCGTGAAAGACATGTCGCAATGGATGATTTTTAATCTTAACAATGGAATCTGGAAGAGTGATACGCTTATTACTCAACAACTAAGAAATACACTTTGGACACCCCACAACGTATTTACAGTAAACCATGTTGATGATGATTATGATACACACTTCAGTGGCTACGGATTAGGTTGGAATCTATCTGATTATAAAGGTAAAATGCGGGTAGGGCATGGAGGAGGTTACTCAGGAATGTTATCCACTGTTGCCTTAATTCCAGATGAAAAGCTTGGAGTCATTGTATTAACAAATGGAATGAAGAGTGGGCTTTTGGGTGCTTTAACTAATTATACTATTGATGCCTTTCTGAAAGCTAAGGAAAGGGATTGGTCAGCAGAAAACTTAGCAAATTCAAAAAAGAGAATTATTGCGGACACTCGTATCAGCGATAGAGAGAAAGCTCGTATCCCTAATACAATTCCTTCTGTACCAATCGAAAAATATACGGGAACTTATCTAGCCGATATCTATGGTACTATTGAAGTGAAAAAAGAAGGGGACAAACTCCGTCTTTATTTTGAGCACTCTGTACGCTTTAATGCCACCCTTGAACATTGGCACTATGATGTATGGAAATTAAAATGGGATAATGCAGATAATCTCTCGTGGTTTCAGTTTGGCACGGTTCGCTTCCTGTTAGACAACAATCTAACTGTAACGGGTTTGGACTTTGATGTTCCTAACAATGATATTTGGTTTTACGAACTGAAGCCTAAAAAGATGAAGTAATGTACTTTTGACAAGTCTTACGGAAAGCCTACTTCTTTTTCTTGAGTGCTTTCTTTGCCTTTTTAGGGGCCGCCTTAGTAGGTTTTGACTTACCAATCTTTTTAACTGCCGCTTTCTTTAGAGCCTCGATAGCAACCTTCGAAGCGGAAGGAGCTGTACCGCCCAAAATCTGGCTAGCGTGATTCTTGGTGTCTACTTTTTCGATCACCTCGCTGATAGTCCCATTCTCATCAATAATAAAGGTAACGCGAGCTGTGCCCATGTACTTTCTGCCATACATCGATTTCTCAATCCAGGTACCAAATAGGGCGTGCACGGATTTATCTTCATCGGCTAAAAGCCGGAAGGGCAGTTTTTCCTTTTCAATAAACTTCCTGTGTAGCTTCTCATTGTCTGAGCTAATGCCCAACACTTCGTATCCGGCTTTCTGTAAAGCCTTATAGTTATCCCTCAGGCTACACGCCTCAGCCGTACAACCGGGAGTCAGGTCTTTAGGATAAAAATAGAGCACTACTTTTCTTCCTTTGAAGTCAGAAAGAGTGACGTCTTTGCCATCCTGATCTTTAGTTTTGAAGTCCGGAGCTTTAGAGCCAACTGGGAGAGCCATAGTTCAAATTTTTTGTTTAAAAATGCTTTCGTTACCGGCCTGATCCACCACTTTCAATTCAAAATCTCCTTGCAGGAATTTGGAACTGTCGAGCTTTTCAGATTTTAAGATTCCGTTTTTGTAATCGTACACCATCAACAACCACTGCCCATTTAGGTTTGCTTCAAAGTAGGCAATCCCAGAAAGATTGTCCTTAATCTTAAATCGGGCAGCCGCTGTCGATACGCCAATTTTGGTAATAACAGGGGGCACCGTATCGCGCAGCAACGTAAATTCTCCAAACTCGCGCGTGTTAAACTTAAGGCGGTTGTTTTTCCATTCGCTGGATACATAGGCAAATCCTCTTCCTTCTTTCCGGTACAGGCCCAGGTCACGAGATTGAAAGTAATTGAGTCTGGGCTTGAGTGTAACTGAAATATTCTTGTGCAGGGGTATCGTACGACTACCCAGTGTAAAGGACTCCTGTTTGTTTAGTGTATCGTATGCTATGGATAGATAAGCCGTATCGTAAAGAGATTGATTGGGAAATTCAATATCCGCCAGGTCACTATAGTATTTATATTCCGTGTCGGAAGGAATCCGGTCTTTGAAATTAAAATTAATTGTACCCTGACATGTTTGGATGGAATCGGGAAGAACATTCAATAGATTTATTAAATAAACTTGTTGGTTAGATCCACGATAGGCGTAGTTAACGATAGTGGATTTTCCCTGCTGCCAGACTTCAACAGGGTTTTCATCACTGCAGAGTTTAACGGATACCTTCAGTAAATTCTCCTGGATTTCTGTTTCGTAAGGTTTGCCACTTGCACTGAGTAAGGGGGTTTCTTCAACTTTGGGACTTGGCTTAAGGGTAAAGTGTACGTTGCTCACATTTCCATTAAAATCCTTAAGTCGAATATCCACCGGAGTGACATCGTCTTTTATCAGGATGCTACTCTTTCTGGAAACACCCTGATAATAATCCAGGCGGTTGCCATCGTCAATGTATAATTTATTGTACCGGGTTCCTTTCAATTCCAGGGTCCGATAATCCATCAACGCAAGGATGCTTCTTGATTCACTTAGATTTACCTTATCAATGGTTTGTTTGAATACGAGCTGACTATCCACCCGCATTTCAATATAATTGATGCCATAGCGAAACCTCGCATTCTCCATTTTATCATGGGCCAGAACTTCCACCCCAATTCTACCACTAGCCAATATCGGGAAGGGTAGTGTATAGTTGTTTCCATTTCTCACTACCGAAAACTCAAAGCGGCCAAATTGATCGTTGATTCTTGAGTTGCCGTCCATAGTCTTAAGCGCAACCTTAATAACCACGGGAGCCAGTTTGTCTCTTACTTCAGCAAACTCATAGGTAAGCGGGTTAATGG
>JBEBJH010000411.1:0-1707 GCA_040079965.1 Cyclobacteriaceae bacterium | reverse complement strand
CAAGATCCATTCTGTGGCCGGAAAGCTTCCGGAAAATGCAACACTGGTTTCCAAACGGCCCTTTCGTTCGCCCCATCATACTATTTCAGACGTGGCATTGGTTGGTGGTGGCGGCATTCCACAACCCGGAGAAATCTCACTGGCACATAACGGGGTGTTGTTCTTAGATGAACTGCCGGAGTTTAAAAGAACGGTGCTGGAAGTAATGCGCCAGCCAATGGAAGAACGGAGAGTTACCATTTCAAGAGCAAAAGTGGCAGTTGATTTCCCAGCCTCCTTCATGCTGATGGCTTCGATGAATCCCTGAGCTTGCGTTGGTCATCTGCGGTCATTTTAAAAGGGGCTGCGGGGGAATAGAGGAATTTGAAGGTAATCCCATCCTTTGCGATAGTGATTTTCTGAGTGATTTCTTCAACAACAGAGCGTTTACCCTCTATTGATAAGCCAGGCCAGCTTTCATAAAGGCTAATAGCATCCTGCAATACTTGGTCGGTGTTTAAGTGCTGCATTTTCAAAAAATCGATTTGGCCAAGCACCTCAGGAATGTAGGCATCGATTTGAGCTACCTGTTCATAGAGCGGATTATAGTGCTTTCCAAACCCTTCTTTTGGCAACTCATTTGCCTGGTACAAGGCAACCAGTTTATCCATTTCATTATCCAATTCCTCTTTTTTGGCCCTTAAACTGACGAGCTCTTTTTCCTTTTCTAAAATTGTCTTTTCCGTCTTTTCTGTAAAGAATACGATCTGATCTTTATTAAGAAGGTATAATTTGAGGTTTTCATAATAAATATCTTCCAAATCGTTCAAATCGATTCGCTGTTTTCTACAGGTCAGGCAAATGTACTTTCTGCTTTGTGAGGGTATGTACATTTTCTCTCCACATTCGCAATAAACGATGGAGGTAAAAAGATGGACTGGTCGTTTTGTCGGTGGTTTTCGTTCCTTCTCCTGTTTATCTAATAGGTCATTGCACTTCTCCCAAACCTCTTCTGAAACAACGGCAGGGCAAGCGGTAACAACCCACTCTTCCTGGGGCTTTATGACCCAATTCTTGCCCTCTCCGAGGCTTTTAGTGTAGTTAGCGATCCTTTGGCCTTTAGCGGTTGAATCTCGAAGCAATCGGCTAATCGTAGTATCTGAAAAATTTGAGCCATTTCTTGTCCGGTACCCCTGCTCATTTAGTAGATTAGCGACTGTTACTTTTCGTTTGTGAGTTAAAAACAGTTCATATACCAATTTACGGATCGGCGCTTCTTTTTCATCAACCATTAATTCTTTTCCCACCCACTTGTACCCAAATGAAGCTTGTCCTCCAAGAGACTTCCCTAGACTCGCGCGGATAGGAACAGAAGCGTTTATTCTGGCTACAATTTCCTCTCTTTCCCATGTAGCCATGGCAGCGATCATTGTATAAAACAACCGGCCAGCAGGTGTTGAAGTATCAATGCTCTCGCCGAGTGATATAAGGTCCGTGTTGGCCTCTCTGAATATCTCGGCGAAATCAAGTAGTTCCTTTGTGTTTCTGGCAAGTCGGGCTAGTTTTGAAAAGATTAGGCCGCTTATGCGACCTTGCTTTATATCCTTCAGCATCCGTTTTGTTTCCGGCTGCTCCATAACTGATTTACCACTGATTGCTTCCAACCGATATACTTCTACTACCTCCCACCCTTTTGATTCAGCATACAAACGTGCTCGCCGTTCATGA
>JBEBJH010000229.1:0-7410 GCA_040079965.1 Cyclobacteriaceae bacterium | reverse complement strand
CTCAGGTGGTTAGAGCGTTGGATTCATATCCGCCAGTTGGCGGACGGGGTTCAACGAAAGGAATAGATTAGAAAATAAATGGCGCGGTAGCTCAGGTGGTTAGAGCGTTGGATTCATAACCCAAAGGTCGGGGGTTCAACTCCCCCCCGCGCTACCAAAGCACTCTCTGGTTGTATACCGTTTACGCTCTTTACAGCGAGACATATCAAAAAATTTATATCGGATACACATCTGATCTGGAGGCCAGAATAGCTTCGCACAATTCATTCAGTGAAAAGGGCTACACCAAAAAGTATCGACCCTGGAGAGTAATCTTGAAAGAAGAATTCGTATCCAAAACTGATGCGATGAAGCGTGAAAAACAACTCAAATCGGCTAAGGGTCGGGAGTTTATTTGGAATCTCATTAAAGGTGCTTAGTTGGATTCATATCCGCCAGCTGGCGGACGGGGTTCAACTCCCCCCCGCGCTACCAAAACACTCCCCCGGTGTATATTGTTTACGCACTTTACTACGAGACTCATCAAAAAATTTATATTGGATTCACATCTGATCCGGAGGCCCGAATCGCCTCACGCAATTCACTCAGTGAAAAGGCTATACGAAGTAGAATAGGCCTTGTGTTAAAATTCAGAAAGTATCCTCGCAATTTATTGGATGGGAAGGCCAAAAAATCAAGCTCATAAAAATTCTTCATACAGAAGCTTTCGACAATACACAAAGAATTGATGAAATCTGGATTCACAACTTAAAACCAGTAAGATTTTCATATAAATTCACGCATCCAGATTAATTAATTACTACCCGAATCTTTAGTCGGGAAATATGCTGGTTAGAACTAATTATTATATAATTTGCTGTTACCCGGATTTTCTCTAAATTAAAATCGAATCTGAGGAGTCAGCATGGCAACGACCACAAAACAATTATTTACAAAGGATTTTGAAGTACATGCTTCTATTAAGATGCTTTACCCCTACATTCAAACGGCCAGCGGTCTAGCTGAATGGTTTGCGGATAATGTAAACATCAGCCCTGAAAAGGTTTTTACTTTCGTATGGGACCATGAAGAACATAAGGCGATGATGGCTGCACACCGGGCCAACCATTTCGTACGATTCGAATACTTACCCGAATCCAAAGAAGATCAAAAGGACCCATCCTACTTTGAACTTCGTCGTGAGATGAATGAGTTAACTCAAACCACTTTCCTGAAAGTGATGGATTACTCCGACTTTGATGACTTAAATGAGCTCGATGACCTTTGGGAAGGTCTGGTAGAAAATTTAAAGAAAGTCGTAGGCGGCTAACTAATTTCTCCCTCCTACCATACTCTGTTAATTACTCAACTTCTATTTTTGTTTTGCAAAAAACATTAACCAGATCTAACCTCATTTACCATGTTACCTAAGATTAATCCAACCGAAACCAATGCGTGGCAAAAACTAACGGCTCATTTTCTGATGATGCAAGCCACTCATATGCGCGAATTATTCGAAGAGGATAAACAGCGGTTTGAAAACTTTCATTTAAACCTAAATGAAATCTTAGTAGACTACTCAAAGAACATCATCACGGAAGAAACTATTCTAACACTCGTAGAACTCGCTCATGAAACTGAGTTAAAAGAATCTATAGAAGCCATGTTTCGGGGTGACAAGATTAATCAAACAGAACATCGCTCTGTCCTACACATAGCCTTACGCAACAAATCGAACAATCCCATTTATGTGGATGGTGAAAACGTAATGCCATTAGTAAACGGAGTTCTTGATCAGATTAAAAAGTTTTCAAATCAACTAATAAGTGGTCAGTGGAAGGGATTTACGGGTGAGCCGATAACCGATCTTGTTAACATTGGCATAGGTGGATCAGACTTAGGGCCCTTGATGGTCACAGAAGCTTTGCGTCCTTATCACACGACCATCAAACCGCATTTTGTGTCCAATGTAGATGGTACTCACATTGCTGAAACACTTAAGAACTTAAATCCAGAAACCACGCTCTTTATCATTGCCTCCAAAACATTTACTACTCAAGAGACCATGACCAACGCAGAGTCAGCGAAAAAATGGTTTAATGAAAAGACTGGTGGCAAAGGCGAAGTAGCTAAACACTTTGTTGCGGTTTCTACCAATACCCAGGCAGTAACCGCCTTTGGCATTGCTCCGGAAAATATGTTTGTGTTCTGGGATTGGGTAGGCGGACGCTATTCGCTTTGGTCTTCTATAGGGCTTTCCATAGCCTGTACCATAGGGTATGACAACTTCAATCAACTTCTAGATGGCGCACATCAGGCAGACTTGCATTTTAAAGAGCAGCCTTTTGAAAAGAATATTCCGGTGATCCTGGCTTTACTTGGAATCTGGTATTCGAACTTCTTCGATGCTCACAGTGAAGCCATTTTGCCTTATGATCAGTATATGCATCGCTTTGCTGCCTACTTTCAACAAGGCAATATGGAAAGCAATGGCAAATCAGTTGACCGTGACGGAGAATCAGTACTATATCAAACCGGTCCGGTTATTTGGGGCGAACCAGGAACCAACGGGCAGCATGCATTTTATCAATTGATTCATCAAGGTACCAAAATGATTCCTTGTGATTTCATTGCTCCTGCTGTGTCGCAAAACCCTGTGGGGGATCATCACGTAAAATTATTATCAAACTTCTTTGCTCAAACCGAGGCCTTGATGGTAGGAAAGACTTCTGAAGTTGTCGAAGCAGAATTACGTGCAGCCGGGATGAGCTCTGAGGAGATTCGTTTTCATCTTCCCTATCGGATCTTTTCTGGAAACAGACCCACCAACTCAATCCTCTTTAAAAAACTAACACCCGCTACGCTAGGAACTCTGATTGCATTTTATGAGCACAAGATTTTTGTACAAGGTGCAATCTGGAACATCTTTAGTTTTGACCAGTGGGGTGTTGAGTTAGGAAAAGTACTTGCCAAAAAGATTTTACCTGAACTTACCAGCGCTGAGCCTATCACATCGCATGATGGGTCTACCAACGGGCTGATCAATTATTTCAAACGTTTGAAATCCGAATAACTTCATAATTCTTGCAAAACCCCTTCGTTAGCGTATTTTTGAACCTTCGCTAAAAACGAATGGACTCAAAAATCTCTAAAATTGGCGTCTTCACCTCCGGTGGCGATGCTCCCGGAATGAATGCAGCCTTGCGTGCAGTAGTGCGCGCTTCTATCTTCTATAAGAAAGAAGTGTATGGTATCATGCAAGGGTACGAAGGAATGATCAGCGGAGATATTGTGAAGTTGGGTGCACGTTCGGTAGGCAACATCATTCAACGCGGAGGAACAATCCTTAAGACTGCCCGAAGCCAGGAGTTTAGAACAAAGGAAGGCCGTGAAAAAGCCTATCTCAACCTAAAGAAAAATGGCATCGATGCATTGGTGGCTATTGGCGGAGATGGAACCTTTACAGGGCTGCACAAATTCTACGAAGAGTATTCAGTTCCCTCCATTTGCATTCCAGGAACGATTGATAATGATCTGGCAGGCACCGATTTCACGATAGGCTTTGATACGGCAACTAATACCGCAGTTGAAGCAATCGATAAAATCAGAGATACTGCGATCTCTCACAACAGACTTTTCTTTATTGAAGTGATGGGCCGTAACTCTGGCTACATTGCATTAAATTGTGGTATAGCCGGAGGCGCGGTGGCTACCATTATTCCAGAAGAATCGATGACACTGGAAGAACTTTTCAACAAGTTGGATGAAGGTGGGAAAACCAACAAGAAGTCTAGCTTAATAGTAGTCGCTGAAGGAAGCAAGTTGGGTGGAGCCATGGAATTGGCTAATAAATTCTCAGAGCGAAATAACTACTTTGATATCAAGGTAACAATTCTTGGTCATCTTCAGCGTGGAGGAACACCCACTTATTTTGATCGCGTGCTTGCCAGTAAAATGGGTGTTGCTGCTGTGGAAGGCTTACTGAACAATCAGAAGGATGTTATGGTAGGCATTCGTAATAATCAGATTGTTTACAACGACTTCTCGACCATTATTAATCATCAACATGAAATTGATAGCGAGTCGCTTCGGATTGCAAAAATTCTTTCCATTTAATCATCATCCATGAAAGACCTTACCATCGGTATTGATATTGGGGGCACAAATACAAAATACGGTATCGTTGACCGTGGAGGAAATGTGCTGCATCAGGGAAATATTCCTACCACTCAATACGAAGAGTTTCAAGCCTACTTTGATGCAATGGCTGATGCTCTCAGAAAAGGAATTCATGAATTACCTGCTGATACCCGTATTATTGGAATTGGTGTTGGAGCGGCCAATGGAAATTACTATACGGGTAATATCGAACGAGCCACCAACCTGAAGTGGAAAGGAGTGCTACCCCTAGCACGCATGTTTAAAGAAGAATTTGGCGTACCCTGCATTCTTACAAACGATGCCAACGCAGCGGCTGTCGGTGAAATGATTTACGGGAATGCAAAGAACATGAAAGACTTTGTGGTGATCACACTGGGTACAGGGTTGGGAAGTGGATTTGTTTGCGGTGGAGTTTTACTCAATGGACATCATGGTATCGCGGGTGAAGTAGGACATACTGCGGTAAACCCTAATGGAAGATATTGCAACTGTGGCAAACGGGGTTGCCTTGAAACTTACGTTTCTGCTACCGGTATAAAAAGAACAGTCTATAAATTGTTAGCCGATCACTTAGAACCAAGTGAATTGCGCGGTATTAGTTTTGAAGACCTGAATACCAAAATGATTTCCGAAGCCGCTCACCGCGGTGATGTTGTGGCGATTGAAGCCTTTGAATACACAGGTAGAATATTGGGTATGAAGCTGGCGGAAACGGTGGTTCATACTGACCCCGAAGCAATCTTTTTATTCGGAGGGTTGTCGATGGCGGGTGATCTGATTTTCCGGCCAACCATCAAGCATATGGAGGCGAATCTGATGCCTTTGTTCCGTGGAAAGATCAAGGTGCTTCCGTCCGCTATGCAAAATCAGGCAGCACCCATATTGGGAGCAAGCAGCCTGGTGTGGGATTATCTCGATAAGTTACAGATGAAGTCTGAATTGGCGTAAGTCCAATCATTCAAGTTTTACACCCAGATTCTTGCCGAGAAGCTTAAATTGCTCTACCCACTCTTCATCAATTTCACGTAGAGATCTATTTTTATTCTCCATCGAAATTTCAAAATACAGGTTTTGGCTCTTGTGAAAATTGGGCTCAAGTTTAAATTTCTCTAATAGAGGAAACATCCTATTAAGCCGCTGCACGCGCTTAACATTTTCACGTTCGTTGCCAATTCTATTCAACTCTTTGAAAATACTTTCACCCGCTAATCGTGATAGTTTGCGCGGGTCATCAATTTTAAGATTCCACTTGGCCAACTCGGCAACAATACGCTCCATCTCTTTGATGTTAATCTTATCCGATTGAAAGATCTTCACCAGATCCGCATTCAGTACGTATTCAAAAGTTGTTTTGTATGTATTGGGAATGGGAATATTGTTATTTGCGAGGGCATTGATCAAAGGATAATCCTGGTTGTAACTCTTGCGCAGAGAATGTTCCAGTTCGGCCATACTCTCCTGTGAGATCATATCCAGAATCTTTCGTTTCTCGTCCTGAAACAAATGCCAGATTGTGTATTTCTCGGGACCGAAATAAGTTTGCATAAGGCCAATTACATCGCCTAAGCGTCCTTCCTCAAAAGCTTTTACCATCTTGAATTGCATGCCAGCAAACTTGTCTGGCTCCATATCAAGAGAAATGTTACCAATGATGTTGTGCTTGCCCAAATAAATAACAGCGAAGGCAAATTTCTTTTCGGATTTCGTAACGATTGATTTTACTTTCGTGATTCCAAGAGCAAGTTTTTGTTCTCCCGCCTCTTTCTTAATAAAGGAATCGTTGGATGTGCTGTAATTAAAAATAGTAAGCGAGTCCGGCTCGTCTTCAAATATGGATGAGACCGCATAGTGAATTCCTACACGTTGCAAATTGGTTCGGGAAGGCAGTACCGCTTTATTGTATACTACAGCCCCATTTTCATATATAGAAACATTGCTCGGTGCTGCTTCTAATTGTTTGATAAATTCAGTTTCCAAATCCACTTCTCCAATTTGATTTGCCAACTGAATTACACGACACGCATACTGCAAAACCTGCGTGGTTTCGATACCCGAGATTTCATCAAAAAACCAACCACAACTTGTATACATGAGCATAGCATGACGCTGCATTTCCATAATTCGCAAAATGCGATTGGGAGCTCCATCATTTAGTGCATGATCCTTAAGAAAACGCTTAATATTATCATCACTCCTCTTCAGCACAATGTTGATATATTCATTTCGGGCTTTCCAGGGATCTTTTACAACTTTGCTGGCTTCGCGTTCAAATATCATCTCTACATTTTCACGCAGCCAATCGAGTGAATCACGCAAGGGTTTACGCCACAATTGATGCCATCCGGGTTTACCAGTATTGCAACCGCAGTTTTCACGCCAACGTTCTACGCCATGCACGCAACTCCAGGAACTGTTCTCAATAATCTGGGCTTCGTCCTGTGGCGGACAGAGTTCTAAAAACTGACCATAGTTGGTGAGCTTTGCGCGGCCTTCCTTTTCAATGTAATCCAGGCAAAATGCCAGCGCCATTTCCCCATGCTTGTGATGGTGGCCGTAGGTTTCCCCATCGGTGGCCACATGAACAAGCTGAGGTCCCTTATCATTCTTATCAATAGTATTGAGTAACCGATCGGCAAACCGTTTACCATCATTTAGCAATCCATTAAAAGCAATGGCTTGCGAAATGTCGCCTTCATAAAAGAACACAACTATTGAATTACCACTGGGTAGATTACAGTGGTAGGCTTTCGTTGTATTTACTGACCGATCGTTTACTACCGTCCAGTCCACATCTGCTATCTTTCTTACTGCCTTTGCCTGTCGTGGGGCCAGTACGGTAAACTTGATTTTATGCTCGGCTAAGATTTCCAGAGTTTCGGTGTCTACGGCTGTTTCGGCCAGCCACATGCCTTCCGGTTTTCTTTTAAAACGGAATTCAAAATCACGAATGCCCCAGTTGACTTGCGTCACCTTGTCGCGTGCATTGCACAGCGGCATTATCAAGTGACTGTGCACCTGTGCAACAGCGGAACCATGGCCACCAAAGAGTTCCTGACTCCGTTTATCCGCTCTGAGCAGCATGGAATATGCATCTGCATCATTTTCTTCAAGCCAGGATAGGAGCGTAGGACCGAAATTCCAGGAAATGCGGTTGTAGTTGTTGCGGATTTTAACACTCCAACCCTCAGCATCCATGATACGAGCCGCCGCGTTGGGGGCATAGCACTCATGATTGATGCGTGTGTTCCAATCGTGGAAAGGGTGAGCGGA
>JBEBJH010000228.1:0-7419 GCA_040079965.1 Cyclobacteriaceae bacterium | reverse complement strand
GCATACTTTCAAAGCAGTCCCCGTAGCAGCCAGGTAGGTGCCTGGGCTTCGCCTCAAAGCAGCATCATTAAAGATCGTACGTTACTGGAGGCAAGAGCAGTTGAAATTGAAAAACGATTTGCCGGAAAAGACCTACTTCCAAAACCTAATCAGTGGGGTGGTTATGCGATCGAGCCCTTTGAAATTGAATTCTGGCAAGGAAGACCCAGCCGCTTGCATGACCGGATTGTGTATTATAAATCAGAGAAGCAGTGGATAATTCATCGCCTGGCTCCCTGATCCATTCATCGCAAGGAAAAAATGTCATTGACCCCAATTACCCTTCGCACCGTAAACCCCTCACCATACCTTGCGCCTATCGAGTGACCAAATTCATGACCCCGGGCTTCCAGTAATTTGATAAAGGCCGGGCTTGAAATAAACGTCTCAGGTTCGTTACTGTTGGGATCATGAAACTGAGTTTTAAAGGCTCGCACTGATTTCATTTTAGTATCCCAGAAATCCGAAACATCAACAACAAAATCAGGCTGTAGCAACTGGCTTTGAATAAAATGATATAGGTGTTTGGGTCTCCATGCCAACTGATTAGCACCATTATCGGTTGTTTCTATTTTGGCCAAGCCTGCATAAAAGCAGGACTCAAAGGAAAGGCTTGAACCTTTACCGTGGTCGGGATGCCGATCGTAGATGGCATTGGCAATCACAATTTCAGGCTGATATTTCCGGATAATCCGGATCACTTCCCTTTGGTGAGCTTCATCATTTTGAAAGAAGCCATCTCTGAAATTGAGGTTTTCACGCACTGACAAACCCAGAACACTGGCGGAATCCAATGCTTCCTGGTCCCGGGTCTGAGCTGTTCCGCGAGTACCCAATTCGCCCCGGGTGAAGTCGATTACACCTACTTTGTGGCCCAAGGATACCTGTTTAGCAATAGTGCCACCACAGCCAAGTTCTGCATCATCCGGGTGCGCAGCTAAAACAAGGATATCTAATTTCATAAACTTGAAGCTATATTAATGAATCGCTTCAACTTCTTTGGCTGCGAGAAATTTTTCGGCATCGAGCGCACCCATGCAACCACTGCCTGCAGCGGTGATGGCTTGTCGATAAACTCTATCCGCTACATCGCCAACAGCAAAGACACCTTCAACATTTGTTTTGGTAGTTCCGGGAATCACTTTTACATACCCTGATTCATCCATGATTAACTGACCTTTGAAAACATCGGTATTAGGTTTATGACCGATAGCGAGGAAGAAACCTTGTACCGGAATTACTTTCTTCTCTCCTGTTTTGCGATTTAACAATCGAACACCATTTACCCCATTATCATCGCCTAAGATTTCATCCGTCTCGGTATTCCAATGAATCTCAATATTAGGAGTATTCAGCACTCGCTGTTGCATAATTTTGGAAGCCCGCATTTCATCTCTACGCACAATCAAATGTACTTTGGTGCAAAGCTTAGAGAGATACGTAGACTCTTCAGCAGCCGAATCGCCAGCACCCACTACCGCTACTTCTTTGCCACGATAAAAATAACCATCACACACGGCACAGGCCGACACTCCCCGGTTTGCATATTTTTCTTCAGACGGAATACCCAGGTATTTGGCAGAAGCGCCTGTAGCAACAATTACCGTTTCGACTAACAGCGTATCTTTTTCATCTACGATTACCTTTAATGGATAGGTCGAAAAGTCAACCGAGGTTATAAGTCCATAGTTAACTTTTGTACCAAACCGCTCAGCTTGCTTTTGCAAATCCATCATCATTTGCGGGCCATTTATTCCTTCAGGGTAGCCCGGAAAATTCTCAACATCATTGGTAGTCGTTAGCTGGCCACCTGGTTGGCCACCCGTATAAAGTATGGGGGTAAGGCCTGCCCGGGCCGCATATATCGCTGCCGTATAGCCAGCAGGTCCGGACCCGATAATCATCACTTTTACAGTTTCCATTGCTCTAAATATCTAGAAGTTGAATTTGTTAACAAAAAGGGTCTCAATCACTTGAGACCCTTATTTAAACCTTTAAATAAACATTATTAACCGAGGTAAGGCTTTAATGCCTTGCTTCTGGAGGTATGACGCAACCTGCGAATGGCCTTTTCCTTAATCTGGCGTACCCGTTCGCGGGTCAGGTTAAACTTCTCACCAATCTCTTCCAGCGTCATGGCATGCTCGCCATTAAGACCAAAGTATAAGGTGATCACGTCTGACTCCCGTTGGGTCAGGGTAGACAAGGCGCGTTGCACTTCCCTGCGTAATGAATCAGTCATCAGCCCGGAATCAGGAGTTTCTTCACTGTCATTTTCCAATACATCCAGCAGACTGTTTTCCTCACCCTGCACGAACGGTGCATCCATCGAAACATGACGACCGGAAATCTTCATGGTGTCTACAACTTCCGCGGTAGTAACTTCCAACACTTCAGCTAATTCTTCAGGTGAAGGTTCGCGCTCAAATTTCTGCTCTAATTCAGAAAATGTTTTGGAGATTTTATTAAGTGAGCCAACCCGGTTGAGTGGCAGACGTACTATGCGTGATTGTTCAGCGAGTGCTTGCAAAATGGATTGACGAATCCACCATACGGCATACGAGATAAATTTAAATCCACGCGTCTCATCAAAACGTTGAGCAGCTTTTATCAAACCAAGATTTCCTTCATTGATAAGATCTCCTAAAGACAAGCCCTGGTTCTGATATTGTTTAGCAACCGATACGACAAAGCGCAAATTGGCTTTTGTCAATTTCTCCAAAGCAATCTGATCTCCTTCCTTAATCCGTTTGGCAAGTTCCACTTCCTCATCGGGTGTGAGCAAGTCAACCTTACCAATTTCCTGAAGATACTTATCCAGCGACTGGCTCTCGCGGTTCGTAATCTGCTTACTAATCTTTAGCTGTCTCATCGAACTTAGTGGTCGTTAAAATCAAACACGAAAAAACGAAAATTTAGTTCCAAAAACATTAATTCATAATAATTTTAAGCACTTGGTGCTTCTTCTTTTCTAGGGGGTTTAGGAAGCAACACCTTGCGGGATAGCCTGAATTTACCAGTTTTCTTATCTACTTCAACGAGTTTTACTTTGACATGTTCTCCAACCTCCATTACGCCTTCCATGGTTTCAAGTCGTTCCCACTTGATTTCAGAAATGTGCAACAGACCATCTTTTCCAGGCATGAATTCAACAAATGCTCCAAAGGGCATGATTGATTTTACAACGCCATCATAAACAGCGTCTACTTCTGGAATTGCAACAATCGCTTTTACGCGTTTCACGGCAGCATCCATTACCTCCTGATTTGTAGCAAAGATGTTTACTATACCCTTGTTACCAACTTCTTCTATTACAATGGTTGCACCTGTAGTTTTCTGAATTTCCTGAACCACCTTTCCACCAGGCCCGATGACCGCACCAATCATATCCTTGTCGATCGTGATGGTTACAGCTCTTGGAGCATGTGGCTTAAGATCTGGTTTGGAAGAAGTTATTGTTTTCTTCATCTCATTCAAGATATGAAGGCGACCTTCTTTGGCCTGATCAAGAGCTTCTTTTAGTACATCGTAGGTAAGTCCATCCACCTTCAGGTCCATCTGGCACGCGGTGATACCTTTTTCAGTACCCGTAACTTTAAAGTCCATGTCACCCAGGTGATCTTCGTCTCCAAGAATGTCGGATAGAATAGCATATTTTTTTGTTGTGCTATCTGAAATCATGCCCATGGCGATTCCCGATACCGGAGAAGAAATCTTTATACCCGCATCCATTAACGCAAGTGAACCTGCACAAACAGTCGCCATAGATGAAGAACCGTTGGACTCGAGAATATCCGACACCACACGGATGGTGTACGGGCTCTCGGTCATATTGGGTAACACTTGCTTCAATGCTCGCATGGCAAGGTTACCATGACCCACCTCTCTCCGGCCAGGACCGCGATTAGGTTTTACTTCACCAGTCGAAAATCCTGGGAAGTTATAGTGCAGGATAAACTTGTTGGTTCCGTCAAACATGGCACCGTCTATCATTTGCTCATCCAGCTTGGTACCTAAGGTAACTGTTGTCAAAGACTGGGTTTCTCCTCGTGTGAAAATAGAAGAACCATGGGCAGCCGGAAGATAATCAATCTCTGACCATATCTGTCTGATTTCGTTAGTCTTACGGCCATCCAAACGAACCTTCTCGTTAAGAACCAAATTACGGCAGGCTGCCTTTTGAATATCTTTATAATACTTCTTAACAAGGTCTTTGTTAACCGTTGTGTCTTCTGGCAGAGAAGCCAGATATTCATCGACTATATTACCGAATAGTTCTGATCTCGAATGCTTGTTTGCTAATTGCTGACGAGCCACGTTGTAAACTTTGTCGTAGAGAAGCTTGAAGAGTTCAGCTTTGAAGGCCTCATCTTTCACTTCATGTTCGTATACACGCTTTTGGGTTTTACCAGCAGCCTCAGCGAGTTCTAGTTGCAATTGACATTGAACCTTAATTGCATCGTGAGCCAACTTAAGGGCTTCCAGCATGTCGGTTTCATTAATTTCTTTACACTCGCCCTCAACCATCAGAATGTTGTCGATGGAAGCGGCAACGATAAAATCTAAATCAGCCTTTTCTTTTTGCTCTAGTGTTGGGTTGATAATATACTGACCATCAAGCCTTATAACTCTCACTTCTGAAATAGGTCCTTGAAATGGAATATCAGATACTGCAAGTGCTGCAGAGGCTGCAAAAGCAGCCAGGGCATCAGGCAATGCATTTTGATCGCCCGAGATAAGTTGTATGGCAATTTGAGTTTCAGCATGATAATCATCCGGAAACAATGGACGTATGGCGCGATCTACAAGGCGGCTAATCAAGACTTCATAATCAGAAAGTTTTCCTTCGCGCTTGAGGAAACCACCGGGGATCTTTCCCGTTGAAGCAAACCTCTCCTGGTAGTCAACAGACATAGGTAAAAAATCTACTCCATCCTTTGCGGTTAGGGAAGCAACAGCTGTAGCAAGTAACATCGTGTCTCCCATACGGAGAACGACAGCTCCATCGGCCTGACGGGCTAGCTTACCAGTTTCAATAGTGATTTTACGTCCATCGGGGAGCGTACATGATTTTGTAATAATGTTCGGTTTCATAAGGTAGGATTTTAGGAAAGACCTACAATTCACAGCCTCTCCTTAGTTAATTTAAAAGCGAAAAGGGAACCCAGATTCGGCTCCCTATTCGGTATTGATTGATTTCTTATTTTCTAAGATCCAGATCGCTGAGAACAGCGCGGTATCTCTCGATATTAGTGCTTTGAAGGTAATTCAGGAGTTTTTTGCGCTTACCTACCAATTTAAGGAGGCCTTGCTGCGTTGAGTAGTCCTTCTTCTGATCCTTCAAATGAGCAGTCAGGTGGCTGATTCTATGGGTAAAAAGGGCGATTTGAGACTCCGGAGAGCCTGTGTCAGTTTTCTTCTTGGCAAAACCATGTTTGCTGAACAATTCTTGCTTCTTTTCTGAATTGAGGTACATCTGTTCTAATTTTTTAGCTTTTCTAAATTTTTAACGCGCAAAATTATGCCAATACCTTCATAATACCAAACCCGAAGGCATTTTTAGGCTGTTTTAAAGAACCTGCGTTTAAGCTTGTCCCAAAACACATTATAGAAGTCAGAATCGAACAATCGTGCATCGGCCCGAGCTTGCTTTAGAAATATCAGTCCTATAAACACAAGAATGATATTTGCCAGCCACATACCCATGGGTACAGAAAAAACGCCTTGTTTGGTCCACTTTTCACCCATCAAGGATAGAACATAAAAGAGTATAAAGAACAATATGGACATCAATACAGGAACACCCAGTCCTCCCTTTTTAATAATTGCCCCTAACGGTGCTCCGATTAAGAACATAGCAATACACGCGATAGCTTGCGCCAGAATTTTATGCCACTGGATACCAAATGCACGGTATTCCAATTCGTACGACTTGATGTTTGTATTATGAGCCAGAAGTTGGGCCTTAACCATCCGAACCTGGTTTAACGCATTTGAAATTTCAGAAAGTGAATAGGGTGACTGGTATATGCTATCTGAGGCCTTTCTTTCTTTCTCCGTAATCCGGATGGAATCAGGTTTGATTGAGCTTTCCACAGGTGGACTCGTCACAACCGGACTCTGTGGATTCGAGGTTTTTTTTACGAGTGCTATTGAATCCCGCTTTCTCTTAAGTTGCTTTATATCTTCCGGCCATTCAACTGAGTCTTTTTTAAAGTGATAATTATACAAGTTGCTCGCAGAGCCATAGATTGCTATCTGTTCTGTTTTGATAACCGTATTCACCGAATCCATATCCTTATGCAATTCCTTCATGTTGCGCATAATGCGGTTACTCTGAAACCATTTTTTATCTGTGCGATTGAGCACAAAGGAAGATAGATCAAAAACAATCTGTGACTTGGTGAATTCTGTTCTGCTATATGTTTCTTCTGCAGTGCTACCCTGCCTCCCTGAAAGATCAGAATTACCTGAGGATCCCTCTTTATAGTTGTAGCCATTAAACAACTCTAACTTCAGGTATTGGTCGTTCAATATGGTGTACATCCGGCCCGAATCAGCTTTAATAACTTCTTTGTTTCCAGAGCGGCCCCGATGGTCATAAATGATCACTCCTTTTAGAATCCCATCGTCCGGCATCTTTTCATTTACTTTTATGCTTATGTCAGGAATAGCATTATAAAATGCTCCCTGCCGCAGATCAAGAGCTGGCTTCTTCTGTTTTATATCATAGAGCAAACTATAGGCTTCAAGGGCAGCCTTCGGAACCAGGTAATTGCCAACTAAAAAAGCCCCCCAGGTAAGCAGCAGGACAAAAGCAAAGATTGGGACTAAGCTTCGAATCAGCGAGATGCCGAGACTTTTAATGGCTGTTAATTCAAAATGCTCTCCCAGATTACCGAAAGTAATCAGGGATGAAAGCAGGACAGCCAAAGGCAGAGCTACCGGAGTATTGAAGATCGCAAAATAGAAGAGTAATTGCCCAATTACTCCCCATCCCAAATCCTTACCTATGATGTCGTCAAAGTACTTTAACATATGGATGTTTAGCAAAATGAACACCACCACTAAGAAGGTGAGTATGAAGGGTCCCAAAAAGGATGAGAGAATAAGCTTATCTATTTTTTTCATGGGATCGGTAAAGATAATCTCAAAAACAAGGCCATTTTTTATTTGAACTATTTTTATAGTGCCAATTCACTACTCTTTTGAAAGGATTACAGAAAAGTTTGTATGTTTGCGCTCCCAAAATTGGCGCGGTAGCTCAGGTGGTTAGAGCGTTGGATTCATATCCGCCAGTTGGCGGACGGGGTTCAACGAAAGGAATAGATTAGAAAATAAATGGCGCGGTAGCTCAGGTGTCCCGATAGATATAGGGAA
>JBEBJH010000227.1:0-7473 GCA_040079965.1 Cyclobacteriaceae bacterium | reverse complement strand
GAACAAATCATGCCGGCATTATTTATCGGGCACGGAAGCCCCATGAATGCGATCGAGCAAAACGAATATAACCGCTCGTGGGCGGAGTTAGGCAAAAAACTGCCTCGTCCCAAGGCCATTCTTACCATCTCGGCCCACTGGCTTACGCGCGACACACATGTAACGGCTATGGAGCGCCCGAAAACCATTCACGACTTTGGAGGATTTCCTCAGGCGCTGTTTGATGCGCAATACCCAGCACCCGGCTCGCCCGATTTTGCCGAGCTCACTAAAAAGATCATCACCAAATCAACGGTTCATTCTGATTATGAATGGGGACTTGATCATGGCACGTGGAGTTTCTTATTGCCCATGTATCCGAAGGCCGATATACCTGTGTACCAATTGAGCCTTGACTACTACAAACCCATGCAATACCATTATGACCTGGCCAGCGAACTGCGTGAGTTGCGTAAGAAAGGAGTGATGATTATTGGCAGCGGTAATATTGTGCACAACCTGAGGCTGTTGAATTTTTCAGGCCAGGCCTACGACTGGGCTACTGAATTTGATGAAAAAATTAAATCATTTTTGGTGGATCAGAATCATCAGGGAATTATTCAGTACGATAAGCTTGGCAATGCCGCGCGCATGTCGGTGCCTACACATGATCATTATCTTCCGTTGATTTATTCTATTGCTCAGCAAGAGAAGAACGAGCAGATTTCTTTCTTCAATGAGAAGACGGATCTGGGCTCAGTGTCGATGAGATCGTTTGTGATAAGTTAAGCTCTTCTCGTCTTCCAGATCTAACTCTTTTCTTTGTGTTGCTTTAAGTCTTAGTGTCTTCGTGGTTTAAAAAGGTATCGAACCACTAAGCCATCAAAGCACCAAGAGTCAAAAAGAAAATTATTCTCACCTAAGAAATTTATTTCTCAATCACTTTGATCAGCGTCCCTTTATTAAGCTTATCATTCAACAGCATTCCATTTAGTATGGCCAATTCTTCAAACCGGCTTGTCGGCATATTGAAATTCTGGAGAGCAGCTTGTACAGTCATCTGCTGTGGCACCGTTTTTATCCGGATTACTTCAGGCTTTCTATTGAGTTTTTCTGAATCAGTAAGTGACTTGAAATTTCGTATTGTAGAAAGAAAAGCAGATTGATAGTTTGCGAATTTTGATAGTTCCGAGATTCCCATCAGGCTATAAATATTTCCCTCATATTGAATCAATGAGGAGAGCAACCTGATCGTACCCTTTTCCTGTTTCTGATCGGCTATCATCAGGAGGGAGTTAAAGCCATTGATGTTTTCTTTTTTCGACTCGACAAGGGTAAGTTGATATTGCTCCAGCATCTGGTTAGCCGTTTCTTCCAGTGAACCTTTCCCGACAATGGTTAGCATCAGTAATGCTTCTCCGTTATCTGGGGCCATTTGTACTTGCTGTGGCGTATTTTGAAGTTTCCATCCACCAGGAATTGAAAATTCAAACTTCAGGGCAGGATGATAGAAGATGTTATTTTCCACGAAGCCCTGCTTTGGATCTTCACCTAAGATCAATCCGTCAATTATCTTTAAGTAGCTTTCCCTGTTGATTTTTGGATTCGTCAATTTTAGTTTGGTCTTCCATTCTCCAGCCAATTTAGCAACGGTGAGGTTTCGCTCTTCCGGGGAGGGGTGAGTAGACAGGAATTCAGGAATTTTCTCTCCGCCCGCAGCCTTGTCGTTTCGCTCCAACGTCTTAAAAAATTCAGCCATTTCGGAAGCATCATACCCAATGCGTGAAGAATATTCCACACCCAGTTTATCCGATTGCCGCTCCGCATCTCTTCCAAAACTCATCAGCGCCAGTTGCATTCCGGCAGAAAGCGGTTCCACAAACTGAGAAAGCTCTGGCACCAGGATTACCCCGGCAATTAGTCCCAGCTGACCAAGCATTGCATTTCTTTGTTGAATCACTGAGTGACGTGCTGTGATATGACCGATTTCATGTCCTAAAACTCCTGCAAACTCTGCTTCGTTATTAAAATTGGCCATGATGCCACGGGTGAAATACACATAGCCTCCCGGTGTGGCAAAAGCATTGATTACCGGTGAATCCACGATTTTAAATTCATAGGCCAGTTTAGAACGGTGCGAAACCTTTACCATCTGCTGTCCTTTCTCGTTGATGAACTTTTGTAAACGCGGATCATCATACGATCCGAAGAAGGCCATAATCTGCGGATCGGATTCTTTGCCCATGGCAATTTCCTGACCTTCGGTCATCATCACGAATTGTTTCCTTCCTGTTACTGGATTCATGGCACAACCAACAAGGAATACGAGACCGAATACTAAACCAAGGTTTGTTAGGTGTTTTAGTGTTTTCATTATTTTTTGATTTTAAAGCAACGCGTTAATCCACGGCCATAAATTTCCACAGGTAGCTAAATGTCATATTTGATGCCAGTATTTGTTTCTACTGACTTAGTAAAGACTTAATTTTTTTAAAATATACACCCATCAGGATAGCTGCTGGAAAAAAAGGCGTACGGCATAGTCTTCAAACAAGTATACTTTTGAGTGGGAATGCTCTAGTCATGCAACTTTTGCATTGTTATCTTTTTCATGGTTATTTGCTTTCTGCTATTTTATATAATGAACTTCAATGATCACCGGCATGAAAAAAGCGATTCCTTATTTGTTACTGCTAGTCTTGTTCATTGTCGCGCTTTTTGTAAGGCAGTACCGGGAACGTAAATCCACTGGCAGTGAGCAGACATCACAGACAGAGGCAAGAAAAGACGGCAAGAGTTCCTCAGACTCCAGGAATAGTTTAGATGTTTTCAGGGACCCGGATGCTGAATATTTTTTTACCAAACACGCCCGCTGCCGCATGGAGTGCAGACGCATCACTCAAAAGGAAGTAAAAGAGATTGTTCGCAAGGCAGAAGTCAATTATAATAAAAGTGAATTAGATGCTCCTCAAGGTCCGAAATATGCTTTGGAAGGATATACCTCAAAGGATCGGCAACATGTAAGAATCATTGTTGCTCCTAAACAAAAACATTTATCGATTGTAACGGTAATCGATCTGGATAAAGAGTGGGAGTGTCCCGGTTGTAATTAGTCGTCAAACCACCTCAAGACGACTACACTATTCAATTAGTGCTATTTTACCCTGGGCATGCGCATTGAGCACGAGGGCAGCGCAAATGATGATCAGGTTTTTCATTATATACTGACCTACCAGGGTAAAAGCATACGGAGAATTAGTGAATGAGACATCTTCAAAGAAGAACAGCGGCACAAAAGTGCAAACCATGTGGATCAACAGGATATAGAACACGGCTTTCCTCCATACTCCAATAATCAGAACAACTCCTAGTAATGTTTCCCATAGCGCTAGTAAGATGATAGATACATTATTAGGTATCAACCCAAACGTAATCAGATAAATGGTGTCTTTGGCCAACTGGTCGGCCGGGCTCAGATTTGGAAAGAACTTAAGCGCTCCAAACCACACATAGATGATGCCGATACTGATGCGCAATAAATTCATCGCGTTTTCGGTGAGCCAGGTGTTTGCCTTGTCCATTTTCATTAGAGTTAGAATTGGTCAAAGCTAATGGGTTAGCGATATGAGAAACATGATTTATATCAGTTTAGTATAATTTCAGTACTCGTTTGAATGTTGTCACCGATAGGCCGATATAAGGTTAAGGTGTTTTAAAAAATTAACCCGGATCAAAGCATCTTTTCAACAACGTCATTCGTGTCGGTATCAACAATCAGAACACCTTCGTGAGTGCCGTCAAGTTGGCCAACCAATAAACCTTTCGAATTCCAGATGGATGTTTTGCCGGCACACTCATTTCCATCCGATTCTCCGATGCAGTTAGACATCAATACAGTCATTGAGTACTTTTGAGCAATTTCTAATAGCCGTTGAAGGGCCTTATCTATCCCATTCACAAATTTGGCTACGCTGGCGATATAGATTTCTGCCCCGCTTTTAAAAGCACTTTCAGTATGTTCAGGAATGGAGATTTCATAACAAATGGCGAGACTTATTTTAACATGATTGATTTTCAAAACAGTAAGACCTTGTTCGCTACAAAGAATGCTTCTTCATCAGGGTGTAGATACTTTTTAGAATACATTTGCCGGGGTTGCTTTGGCTGAAAAAGAATCATACTAATGCAGATGCCGGTATGACTTTTTGTTGGCATACCAACGCCAATAGTAACCGCATTCGTGTCGCTGATTATCTGAAATTCATCAAGCCTGGGGTCGTCTTGACTAGATGCTAATTCTTTTGCTAAGGTAGGTTCATATCCTGTTAAGGATAATTCAGGAAAAATGACAACCTCAGTTCCAAAGGAAACGGCCAGTTCAATTACCTTTTTGTGATTCTCAATATTCCTGAGAATGTCACCCGTGACAGCCTTTGTCTGTGCAACGCAGATTTTCATTTATCTTCTTAATACACTTCCACATTCGAAATCACTGGACAGGCTTTGGCGTCATCTATCGTGATTCGAATACCGTTGGCATTTAAAGGCTGATCTATTTTTACTATACGTTTGTAACCGATTGTAGTGGAATTATAGATTGGTTCCCAGGTTTCATCCTGTAAAATAGAAATGGTAAATGATTTTACACGCTGCCCGAGAGGAATGTACTCCTGAATAATCACATACTTTACTGTTTTTACGCTGTCAAAATAGATTTCAAGATTGGAAGATTTAATTTCATCATCCGTAGTCCAATAGGTGTTTTTGTCGCCATCAGTAATATTGTTAGCATGATACTGATCGCTATTGCCCCGTAAGTTATCTGCAAAAACCGATTTACCCTTTACCAGATTATTGGAAAACTCACTGTCTAATAGTTCCCGGAATCCACGCAAGGAGGCAACATCCTTTTCATGTACCAGACCGCGCCTGTCAGGCGGGACATTTAATAAGAGTGTAGAACCCCGGCCCACAGAAGTCAGGTAGATATCGAATAACTGTTGTGGGGTTTTTACGAGTGTGTCTTCCTCGGCATGATAGAACCAACCCTTGCGGATTGAAACATCAACTTCCGCGGGTATCCAGTGAGTTCCGTTTTCGGAACCTTCGTTCAATAACTTTTCTATGCCTGCCTTGCCCGCGTATAATGTATCAGGTGTAATTGTGTTCCAGTTGGTCTCCCCGGCTACACCGCTTTCATTGCCTACCCAACGCACACCAGGCCCGGCATCACTGAAGAAAAGAATGGAAGGTTCCATGTCCCGTACTAATTGCAAAGTGGTAGGCCAATCGTAATAGGTAGAACCCTGGATGCTGCGCTTTTCACGCTTGCCTCCATAGTAACCATCACCGCCATTGGCTCCGTCAAACCACATTTCAAACACAGGTCCGTAATTGGTAAAAAGTTCTTTCAGTTGATTGCGATAGTATTCGAGATAGGCGGAAGTTCCATAGTCGCCATGATTGCGATCCCAGGGTGACAGGTACACACCAAACTTTAATTCATATTTCTTACAGGCCTGCATCACATCCCGAACAACATCGCCCACTCCATTCCGCCACGGACTGTTTTTTACCGAGTGTTCAGTATACTTACTTGGCCAAAGGCAAAATCCATCATGATGCTTGCAAGTGAGGATCACACCCTTGAACCCTGCTTCTTTAAAAGTGCGTACCCACTGATCGGCATCGTAAGCGGTTGGATTAAAAATGGAAGGGCTTTCGTCCCCATAGCCCCATTCTTTTCCCGTAAAGGTATTGGTGGTGAAATGCACAAACGCATTCATCTCCATTTCATGCCACGCCAGCTGATTTTCGTCAGGCACAGGGAGAAGAGGTGCGGGTGGTGGCGTTTCTTTGTTAACACACCCGATCAAGAAGAGAATTGAAATCATTATATATTTCATACTTCAATTATTTTTTGAATCTGTTGGATGGCTTGGCTTACCTGCTCTACTGGCAATTGACACGTCTTGTTATAGCACACATAGATTTGTGTCTGATTGAGTTTCGGTTCTCTTCCTTGCAACAACGGCAAACTACTTTTATGATCACTTCCTACAGTTACTAGAAAAGGAAGATAATGACTATGCAGTTCTTGTCTGGTGGCAAGGGCATCACTACCGCAGATAACAACTTCGGCCGGGGTTTGTATTACTTCTGATAATAAGACACTCCAATGACACATATAACCCGGCTCCGATTCAATAAGACTAGATAATTTAGAGATCATAGCCTGACTTTGATTCTTCCAATCATCACGATCAAGGATAGTACCTAATGTAAAGAGGTTACGCGCCATTAATGAATTGGAACCGGGAATTACATTATCAAAAATTTCCTTTTTTCTTGCAATCAACGATTCGGCTGAATTGGATGAAAAGAAAAAGTATCCTTCCGATGAATCATAGAAATGTTCCTGAACATAATTGCTCCACGTAACTGCTTTAAAAAGCCAGCCTTCATTAAACGTAACCTGATATAAGGATGTGTAGGCTTGAATTAAATAAGCGTAGTCTTCTAAAAATCCTTCAGTTTCCGAATGCTTGTTTTTAAACGCCCGATAAGCTTTCCCATTAACGATCAAATGACTTTCAAGAAAGGAGATGTTTTCTAAAGCCAACGCCAGAAACTGATCATCCTGAAATGCCTTATAGGCATCAATTAAACCCTGAATGGTCATGGCATTCCAGCCGGTAAGAATTTTATCGTCTAAGGCAGGGCGAATCCGGTTTCTTCGGGCAATGAGAAGTTTATTCTTTAACACGTTCAATTCTTCGGACACATCGGAGTCTTGTGATGCAGAATCTCTTCTAAAAATATTTCGTCCATGTTCCCAGTTTCCTTCTTCCGTTGCCTGGTAATAGGAAAGCAATTGTTCCCCTTCGTCACCAAGTATTTGCTTTACCTCGTCATAGGTCCAGGTATAAAACTTGCCTTCCACGCCTTCACTATCAGCATCCAGTGCTGAATAAAATCCACCACCAGGATGCATCATTTCTTTTTTGAGCCATTCCAACGTTTGATAAACCACATCCCGAAATAATTTGTTTTTCGTGATCGCATAAGCCTCTGAATAAAGGGAAAGGAGTTGCGCATTGTCGTACAGCATCTTTTCGAAATGCGGGGCAAACCATTCGCCATCCACGGAATATCTGGAAAAACCACCCGCCAGTTGATCATAAATACCTCCATAGGCCATCTGCTTAAGCGTAAGTGTTACCATGTGGAGTGCCTGCTCGTTTTTAGTGCTTGCATAATAGCGGAGTAAAAATAGCCAGATCGAAGGCATCACAAACTTGGGTGCTTTTTCAAGTCCGCCCCAGGTTGCATCAAACCGGGAAGCTAAAATCCTGAACATTCCATCGAGGCTTTCAGGCTTTAAGGACGAGTCTGAATCTTTTGAAAATCGCTGCAGGTCACTTGTACGCAAATGTTCACTCAATGAACTTGCCGATTGATCAATCTCTGCACGCTTTTCACGAAAGGCATTGT
>JBEBJH010000226.1:0-7481 GCA_040079965.1 Cyclobacteriaceae bacterium | reverse complement strand
ATGTATACGCTGTCACTCATATGATGATTATGGCGGCACAGCTGGTCCGCGCGTCAATGGCGTTGCCAATCGACTCACTCGCGAACAGATTCTGGAATCGCTGATAGAACCAAGTGCCCGGATCGCAGCCGGATTTGGCACCGTTACATTAGAACTAAAGAACAACAAAAAAATCAGTGGTATCCTTCTGGAGGAAAACTCAGAAGGCTTTATCTTGAAAATTGGAGATAAGGCTGATACGCTTGTTAATAAGATAGATGTCAGTAATAGAACCAACTCACCTTCGAGCATGCCCCCCATGCAACACTTACTAACGAAAAAAGAAATCCGGGATGTTGTGAGTTTTTTGGCGACTCTAAAAGAGGACAAGTAAAGTGATGGCATTGTGAAACGAATTGCCTTTGTTACCTGCTCCATCAAACCTGATTTTGCTGATGATGATCTTGAGACGGTAAGACTCCTCAGGCAACAAGGCATAAGTGTAGCACCGATTCCATGGGACAACGATCAAACCGACTGGCAGTCCTTCAATAAAGTAATAATTCGGTCTTGCTGGAATTATCATCTACATCCCTACAAGTTTACCACGTGGCTTGATACACTGGAGGCACAACAGGTTAACCTATTCAATCCGGTCAACGTAATACGATGGAATCTTCATAAAAAATACTTGCAATCTCTTTCGAAACAAGGAGTTCCACTTCCACCTACTAGTTGGTTAACAAAAGGTACCTCCTTAAATCTTGCTTCCTTCATGGAAGAAATGGCTTGGCAAAAGATAGTAGTTAAGCCGGCTATTTCTGCTACTGCTTACAACACATTTGTAACTACTATAAGTGAAGCCGCGCACCATCAAGAGGCCTTCAACACATTGTTACAAGAAAGTGATTTGCTGGTGCAGAAATTTATGGAAGAAGTTCAGAAAGAAGGTGAGTGGTCATTGATCTACTTCAATAAAAAATTCAGTCATGCGGTATTAAAAAAACCAGCAAAAAATGATTTTCGTGTACAAGATAATTTTGGAGGTACCTCGAAGTTTCAGGAAGCTCCTGAGTTTGTCTTACAACAGGCTGAGAAAATACTCTCATTGATTGATGAGCCGTTACTCTATACCCGGGTAGATGGAATTATATCAAATGATCAGTTCCTGTTAATGGAGTTGGAACTTATAGAACCTGTACTTTTTTTGACTCACAGCGAAAAGGCTACTGATAAATTTGTCAAGGAAATTCTATCTTAAAAGTAGCAGCTAAGCAAAGAATTCAGAATTCAACAAATAAAAGCTAACGAGTAATTGTAAGCAATTAATTATTCTCCGCGAAAGCTCTCGGTCACTCGTTTAAATTGGCTAATATTCGCCTGCTTTAATCAGTCGATTCATTCCAATGATTACATCCGCTATCCGAGCTACGGGTTCTTATATACCCGAAAACAAAATCTACAACAAGGATTTTTTACCCAATCACTTTTTTGAAAAGGATCATTCACGAGTGAAAACTGAAAATTCGGTTGTGGTTGAGAAGTTTAAAGAGATTACCGGCATTGAAGAAAGGCGATATGCTAATCCCGATCAACAAGCTTCTGATCTGGGATTTTTAGCTGCACAAGATGCGCTCTCAAGTTCCGGAATTGATAGAGAGACGATCGATTATATAATTGTAGCTCATAATTTTGGAGATGTCACCATTCATAGTAATCGCTCAAGCCTGGTTCCTTCCCTTGCATCGAGAATAAAGTTTTTACTAAAAATCAAGAATCCTGACTGTGTTGCCTATGATTTGCCCTTTGGATGCCCCGGTTGGGTGGAAGGAATGATACAGGCCAATTACTATATCAAGTCAGGCGATGCAAAGCGCTGCCTGGTTATCGGTGCCGAAACTTTGTCCAGGGTTATTGATCTCCACGATCGGGATTCTATGATTTATAGCGATGGTAGCGGAGCGACTATTCTAGAAGCCTCTGCTGATCATAACGGAATTATCGCCCATAAAACCCAAACCTATGCATACGAGCATGCCATGCTTTTGAACATGGATCATTCCTACTCTTCTGACTATGAACACCAAGATGATCTCTTTATTAAAATGAATGGCCGCAGGGTGTATGAGTTTGCACTGAATCATGTGCCTCTCCTCATAAAGGAAATGCTTGACAAAGCAAACGTACCACTTTCCACTATACGCAAAGTTCTTATTCATCAGGCCAATGGAAAGATGGATACCGCCATTTTGCAAAGATTATTCAAGCTTTATGATCAGGAGATTTCCTCGACAGAATTGATGCCAATGACAATTTCCTGGTTAGGCAATAGTTCGGTAGCCACAGTTCCTACCCTGCTGGATCTTATCTTAAAGGGAAAATTTCAAGATCAATCGATTCATGCTGGCGATAAGATTATCATGGCCTCTGTTGGAGCAGGCATGAACATCAATGCAATCCTATACCAGTTTTAATCAGTAAAATTCTTTATCCAAACAAATTAAGTTGCAGCGGTTTAGTTGCTCTAGCCTTGTTTGGTAAATTACCTGCCGTCCGGATATGATAGAGGTTCGTCTCCTTATTACGCGGAGCAATGATTATTTCAGTACCTCCCGCTACCGGCTCAAATAAGTCTCTCACTTTTTTAGGAGTGTTGTTGTTATGTGATAAGTGCGACAAAAACAAATGACTCATAAATTCCGGTCGATGGTTGAGAAATATCGACAGCGCCTGCTTATTCGATAAATGACCTAATCCGCCTCGAATCCGATTTTTTAACGCATATGGATAGCCTCCATTTTCCAACATATCATCGTCATAGTTAGCTTCTAAAAAAGCTGCATGACATTGCGCAAAATGGTTGATCAGGTCTTCGCAGGGTGTGCCTGAATCTGTAAATACACCTACGCGCACAGTGGCACTAGCAACCACAAAACTATGAGGATCAATAGCATCATGCTTTTTGGGGATCGCTGTAATCGTAAGTTCGTCTATTGCAATTAATTCATAAGGTTTAAATGTATAGCATAATGACTCTTCTAATTTGAGATTGCCATGCAACCGGGTAGCCTGAGTTATGTATACAGGAATTTTATGTCGTTTGGAAAGTTTAACAACTCCTCCAATATGATCACTGTGCTCATGGGTAATAAAAATGCCTTTTACTTTTTTGAGGGACAGCCCAAGTTGTTTCATTCGCTTTTCCGTTTCACGAGCCGAAATACCAGCGTCAATTAAAACCGCAACGTCTCCGTTTCCGATGTAATAACAATTGCCATTACTCCCTGAATTCAACGATGCAACCAATAAAGACATGGTCGAAGGTAAAAGAAAATATCGGGAGCGTGATACAAGTACAATAAAAAACCTCCGGCTTTTCTACATGCCGGAGGTTATAGCCTAAGGATAAATGCTTTCTCTACTTTAGAAAATGAACTACTTAACCTTTAAGTCCAGCGCAAAATCCTTGGCCGTTTTAGCGGTCATAATGTCCATGAAATTCAAGGCTCCGTTACCAACAGCGGTACCTCCGGTTTGAATTTGTGGCACGATCGCGCCTGTATACTTGCTAAAGGCATCCGCCCAAACTTTTTGAATTTCAATCTGTGCATTCAACTTCATTTCCAATGCACCGTCAGCCTGCATTATTCTGGATCGGGCATAAGCCTGAGCATCAGCTAACTCTTTAATTTTTTTAGCCTCCAGGATGGCACCTTCATAAGCGATCTTTTGCTGAAGCTTATCCTGCTCTGCAACTTTAACTTTTGTTTCGGCTTCAACAACTTGCTTGGTTTGCTCTTGCTTCTGCTGGTATTCAATCTCAACCAGGGCCTGTTCACCTTTTGCTTTAGCGGTTAACGTTTGCTGTTGCGCAGTCATCAACTCTTGTTTTGAAATCGAGGATTTTGTCACCGCATCAATAATTTTAATCAACTTATCATCCACTTTCTCTTCATAGTCTACATCAGTAATAGCTGCATCAGCTACCGTAATACCATACTCCTTGATAGAGGACAACTTACGTCTGGGAATTCCTGATTTCTTATCTACCTGAATTTCTGTTTGATAGATTCGCTTCTTCTCACCGGCTAGGGAATCGTATACGATGTTCTCTTCCGTAACCAATAGGAAGACCCCCTCCTTCAACTGATCCATAAAATCCTGAGCCATTTGAGCCCGGCCCCCACCATAGTGTTTCTCACTGCTCATCAATTGTGCTGAAGACTGTAAGCATTCCTTTGTATACGGAGCCAATCTTTTCACCACCAACGATTGAGGGGTACGGTGTGTATTATGTATTAAAATCATTTCCTTTTCATCAGCAGGTAAAATAAATTGTGTAATTCCTTTCACATTTGCTGTAGTAGCATCGCTAAAACGAATCATAATCTGACCGACTTCAATACCGTTATCTTCCAATTCTAGTTCCGCGGTAGCCTCCTGATAGGTAACAGAAATCTGATTGGGCCATTCTTTTTCTTTTGCAAAGAATCCGGCATAGAAAATCCCCGGAGCAAATTGCACGATCTGGTCTCCGGTTGTCCGTTCTACTACGGTTCGGTTTCCAGCATCATTCCATGAAAATGGATTAACAATCATGAAAAGAATAATAAAAATCACAGATACTACCCCAAGAGCAATAGCTTTCTTTGAGATTACATTTTCCATAGTATTAAGGTGTTTTGGTTTGGTTGTTTGTTTTATCTTTCTTCGAAAAATAGTTGGTAAGCAGTAAAACTATGGCATAGGCAACTATGCCAAATACGGATAGAAATCCGATAGCTAAAGCGAGTCTGATCATGTTTTAATTTGATTATTGATTGGGTGAAGAACTTAACTGGCACAGTTGGTTATCGTGTGAAACACATCGATTGGCGAGTACGTTTGATTTATTTTCATGACCGTCTATTCCAACAGCTATCCACATGTAACCTATGTCAGATCAAAATTTATTTTTGATTCACTGGGCAACAAAAATTGATATTTTGCGTGCTCCGTGGTTTGTAGTGGCTGAATTGATGTAACTAATTTTTAGTAAGCACCTGTTTATTCACACAGTGTGGAACATTCCCGGTTTTATAGAATTCAATTATATTTTCTGCTGCTAGTCTGGCCATACCAGTTCGGGCTTCTTCGGTAGCAGAGCCAATGTGTGGTAATATGGCTGCATTTGACATAACCAATAGGGGATTATCTGGCCTCATTGGTTCAGGATTTGTTACATCCAAACCAGCACCCCAAATCGATCCAATGTTCAAAGCATCAATTAAATCTTCTTCATTGTGTACAGAACCTCTTGAAGTATTAATGAAGATCGCACTCTTTTTCATTTTGCTAAAGCAGGTCTTATTAAATAATCCCCGGGTTTCTTCAGTCAACACACTATGCACCGAAAGCACATCACTCTGTTGCAATAGTTCATCAAAAGAAACCCAACGAGCTCCCAACAGGCTTTCTGCTTCGGTATTGCGGTTTCTGTTGTGATAAATAATGTTCATGTTATAAGCTCCTTTGCATCGTTGAGCCATCACCATCCCGATTCGTCCCATACCAAAAATACCCAGTGTCCTTCCATTCAGTTCAATACCCAGATTCTTCAATGGTTCGAACTGCTTCCAGCCTCCTTGCTCGATTGTTTTATGGAGATAGAACATTTTTCTTGACACCGCAATCATTAATCCAAAAGCCACATCCGCGGTAGCGTTACTAAGTACATCGGGAGTATTACCCACCGGAATTCCCTTCCGCGTAGCTTCGGCCACGTCAATGTTATCATATCCAACGGCAAACTGTGCAATAATATCCAGGTGCGAACACTGACTAAAAAAATGGTTATCCATTTTATCGGCCCCCAACGAAAGTAAAGCGTTTACCTTTTTTGTTCGTTCAATTAATTGGGGCTGAGTCATCGGCCCATCTCCATCCCATACAGTTACCTCAAACCCTGCTTCGGTAAGCAGATCATTTGCAAGCCTTGGAATGATACGAGTGATGAGTACTTTTTTCGACATGATTCAACTTATTCAACAATGAAAAACAATAGTGATTCTTAATAGATTAAGAGCAAGACTCTCATCAATCAAAATGACCCATTATGCTTAAAATTAAAAATTAAACCCAAAAGTTCAAGCAAAGACTTACCGGTCATAAGCAAAAGTCGATCCTCCTGATTCTTTTCCAGATCAACTGACCAAGTTAATCAGCGAATTCAGCCCAATTTCTTTTGTATTCCTAAACAGGAAGCTGAATAGCCTCGTTGGTAATATCTCAATATAAATTGAGTGGCCTTTAATAGTTGAAATTAGTAGATTGCTAAACTCACTTTTCTAAAAACATCAATCCCGCTGTTATGAAAAATCCTGCGAAAAAATCACCCGCTCCTATCAACCGTAGAAAATTTATTGGAGGTGTGGCCTCAGCCGCACTCGCCTTTTCAATTGTGCCCAGACATGTGCTTGGAGGTTCGGATTTTATTGCACCGAGCGATAAATTAACCATGGCTTATATTGGCACAGGCACGCAAGGTCTTCGCGAAATGCTACCTCTTTTATCCGTTCCTGAACTTCAGATTGTGGCCATCTGCGATCCGTGCAAGGAGGCCGTTGGGTATCGCGATTGGGGTACCGATTATCTACGTAATGAAATCCGGGAAAAACTTAAAAACCCAGCATGGACTTCGGGCGGAGATAATGTGATCCCTGGAGGTCGGGATAATGGGAAAGAAATTGTTGACGCCTATTATAAAAACGAACGCGGCACTGACAAATATAAAAGTTGTGCTGCTTATGCAGATTTTCGGGAGCTTTTCGAAAAAGAAAAAGATCTTGATGCTGTTAAGATAATGACACCTGATCATCTTCATGGCATTGTTGCCATGGCTGCGCTTAAAAGAGGTAAACATGTTACCATGCATAAGCCCATTTCCAACCGGTTGATGGAAGGAAAACAAGTAATAGACATGGCAAAAAAATCAAGTGCCACCACTCATTTGATTGCCTGGGATTCCAACGGCTCGATGGATACCATTATGGAGTGGATCAACCGGGGCGAGATTGGCACGTTGAAGGAAGTTCATAACTGGACGGCCCGGCCCGTATGGCCCCAATATGCAACCATGCCTAAGGATACACCTCCAGTTCCTAAAGGACTCGATTGGGATTTGTGGCTTGGGCCTGAACATGAACGGCCTTATCATCCCAATTTCACCAATATGGTATTCAGAGGATGGTATGATTTCGGTGGCGGTTCAATGGCCGACATGGGGCACTATAGTTTATGGACTGTCATTAATGCCCTACAGTTAGATGCCCCTACCATCATTGAACCTAACCTTAGCCATGTCTGCGATTTTAATAACGTGGTACCCTTCCAGGTGAAGAATGATTTTTCTTTTCCAATGGCAAGCACCGTTCGCTTTAAATTTCAAGCAAAGGGTTCGCGACCGGCCATTGATTTATGTTGGTATGATGGTGGCATGAGGCCCGCTGTACCCTGTCTCTTAT
>JBEBJH010000013.1:0-36159 GCA_040079965.1 Cyclobacteriaceae bacterium | reverse complement strand
GCTTTTATCGCCTCACCCCGGCCCTCTCCGGGGGAGAGGGAGGTGGATTGTTTAATGGATGGAGATTGGTCTAAGGTACTTTTGATTTTTGTTAAGACTTTTTCCAAATCTGTTTTCACCTCTTCGTTGGTGAAACGGATTATATTAAATCCCTCTCCTTTCAAAAATTCAGTTCGGACCGTTTCATATTCCTGTTGATTCTCATGATATTCTCCATCAACTTCAATAACTAAGCGTTTGTCAAGACAAACGAAATCGCCAATGAAAATTCCAATGGTATGTTGCCTCCTGATTTTATGACCTAACTTATTATTGCGAACCTCTTCCCACAATGTGGTTTCGGCTTCCGTTGGATTGTGACGGTTAGATTTCGAAAACTCTTTTAAGTATTTCCAATACTTCTTTTCCGAGGTTTCATATCCATGTCCCCCGGATTCACCTAAGCCCCTCTCCGGGGGAGAGGGGTTTGGGGTGAGGCGAAACTCCAACAACGCTCCCACACTCTTCCCGATCCAGTTGCGCTGGATTTCTTTCATCGATTCACTGAAGTCGATTTCATCCAGGCCTTTCAACAGGCGCTCGGCATATTCGGTAATGCGCAAACTCCACTGGCGCATTTGTTTCTTTATTACAGGAAAACCACCGCGATAACTTACTCCGTTGATCACTTCATCATTCGCCAACACGGTACCCAACGCCTCGCACCAGTTTACATCCGTGTAAGCGAGGTAGGCGAGACGATACTCCATTAATATCACCTGCTGCTCTTTTTCACCATACGCTTTCCAATCAGCGGCACTAAAATTTTGACCCCGATAGCTATCGGAGTTGGATTTTGAACCTGCCCGTCCGGCAGGCGGGTTCGGAATGGAGTGATTCACATTTCCTTCGGCTTCAAAAATCTTTATCAAAGCTGAGATACGCTCTGCTTTTTCTTTCTTGCGATTGAACCAACTATCAAAAATCTGGAGGAAGATCCACTGCGTCCAACGGTAGTATTTAGGATCACAGGTCTGCACTTCGCGACTCCAGTCGTAGCAGAAACCAATGTTGCCTAATTGTCTTTTAAAGTTGTTGATGTTATCAGCCGTTGACACGGCCGGATGGATACCATGCTCCAGCGCATATTGTTCGGCTGGCAAACCAAAGGCATCGAAGCCCATGGGGTGCAACACATTAAAACCTTTCACGCGTTTGAAGCGCGCTACGATATCGGAAGCGATGTAACCCAGCGGATGCCCCACATGCAGCCCGGCACCGGAAGGATAGGGGAACATGTCGAGCACATAATATTTGGGCTTGTCCCGATAGCTATCGGGATTGTTACTGACTTTATAAACCTCCTTTTCAATCCAGGTTTTCCGCCATTTCTCTTCAATTCGCTTAATCTCGTCTTTCGTGTATTCGGCCATATTAGAGCAGTTCTCGTTTTTAGGACTGCAAAAATAAGCCAATCCTTCGGTTTTTAATTGGAAATTAAAGATTCAAAATTCAAAATCTGGCCATGATTTTGGATTCTTTAAACCCCAACGCATACAGCGGTTCCCCGCCTCTAAGTGGGTTCCAAATCAGATTGAAATACAAAAATTCATAAATTACCCATTCCACTCACTGGGTCTCCATGTTTTAAACTTAATGATCAAAATGAATAAATTAACTTTTCTTATCAGCATCTGCTGTTTAGCCAGTGCGTGTAATCAATCTACAATGCCTAAAGAGAATAATAATCTGACTACAACAAGCGGTACATTGCAAAGTAAGATGTTATCGAAAGCAGAGACTCCAGAAATAGATGTGGTAACGGTTTCACCTGATAAATACAAAGTAGTATTAGAAAATGAACATGTAAGGGTGATCCGATATACTCTCAAGCCCGGAGAAAAGGACAACCCGCATACCCATCCCCCAAAAACATTATACGTTATTTCAGGTGGCACTTTCCGGGTATATCCCGAAAATGAAAAGCCTTTTGAGTATGTGGAAGTAGAAGGTGCATCGGAATGGAGTGACAAAACGAGTAAACATTATGTTGAAAACATTGGCAACACAACGATTACGATATTGCTCACTGAGATAAAGCCTGCTCAATAAATTAAGATCATTTGCCGCAAGAGCATTACAGAATTTACAGATATCAAAATTTAGTTAAGTAGCAGAATTGCTCGAAGCCTTTAAATCGCAACGGGTAGTCATACTCGCATCCTGAAGAAAAAATTAGAATTACTTACTAAATTGTAGAACAAATCTACTCAGATCCCGTATACTTGTTCTACAATTTAGTAACTAATCGTATGATCGAAACGAAACTGGGCGAGTTTGAAGAAGTGATTCTCCTATTGACAGGCATTCTGGGCGAGAATGCCTATGCCTTTAAAATTGCCGAAGAGTTTAAGAACCAAACGGGCCGATCCATTTCCATCGGGGCTACTCATTCTACGCTGGATCGACTGGAAGGTAAAGGCTTCCTCAAATCAGAAATGGGAAGTGCAACATCCGAGCGGGGAGGAAGACGCAAACGTATTTTCACCATCACGGCCTTAGGCAAACGCGTATTGAAAGAATCGCGCGACTTTAAGATGGCCTTGTGGCAACAATATCCTGCCTTGTCGGGTAAACTCAATATTGCATAATCGAGCTATGAAAAAAATCCAACCACCCCATTTGGCGAAGCGCTTACTTGAGCGTGTGCTTCGCGAAGATCTTACAGAGGAAGTGCTGGGTGACTTGGAGGAGAAGTATAGTTCAACATTAAAAAACCATTCAGCCTCAAAGGCAAAAATGAATTATTGGTTCGAGGTGATAAACTACCTCCGTCCCTTCGCCATTCGAAAAATTAACTCATATCATTATATGAATCACGGCTTGTTTCAAAACTATTTTAAAGTCGGCATCCGTAATATCCTGAAGTATAAGACCTTTTCCTTCATAAATATTTTTGGATTGGCGGTGGCTATGTCAGTAGGCATGTTACTCATTTTAATGTTGGCCGATCAGCATCGCTACGATCAGTTTCATGAAAAGAAAGACCGGATGTACCGTATTCTGTCTTCAACTGAAGACGGAAGACAGGGCTATGCTACCAGCCCGTTTCCATTGTCGCACGCATTAAAGGAATCATATCCCATCATAGAAGAAAGCACACACCTGACTCCGGGTGTGGGTGGCGATGCCACGTATCAGCAGAAGCTGGCCGAGATGCGCGGTTATTTTGCAGAGCCCTCTTTCTTTCGTGTGTTTGGTTTTAGATTAGAAAAGGGTGATGAGAAAACCGCCTTGATGCAACCCAACTCAGCAGTGATTTCAAGTGAACTGGCCTATGAATTATTCAACGATGAAAATCCTGTGGGAAAAATAATTGAGTTTTCCGATCGTCAACTTTCATTTCCATTGGAGTTTGATGGGATTAGTTCACCAGCGGTGTCATGGGGAAGTTTTACCATTACCGGTGTGATTGACCATAGCAAGTATAAATCGCACCTTGCGTTTGATGCATTGGTTTCCGCTGCCACGTTGCCGGCATTGTATTCCGATAAGAAAATAGAAGATCGTTCGAGCAATTGGGAGAATTATTACCGTACCTACACATATGTTGTATTGCGATCCGATGCGAAGGAAGATCAATTGAGTAATGCATTGGATGATTTTGTGAAGCGAACCTACGCAGATCTTACCGCAGAGCATCTGAAGGGATTTCATCTCACACCACAGCCACTGTCACAGGTGCAGTTGGGATTGATGGGCAATGACACGAATAACAGGTTGTTCCTGTTGGGATATTATTTTCTAGCAGCATTGACGATTGTCATCCTTATTTCGGCAGCATTGAATTACACGAGTCTTTCTATTGCACGCTCGGTGGTGAGGGCAAAAGAAATCGGCATACGAAAAGTAAATGGTGCGCAAAAAAAATCCGTAGTGATGCAATTCCTCAGTGAATCTATTCTCATCTCCTTGTTTGCAATGGTGTTGGCCGTAGGATTGTTATTTCTGTTGAAGCCAGCATTCAAAAATTTATGGGTGAATCAATATCTCGGTTTTGAGCTGCCGCAGACTTGGGGAGTGTATTTTCTCTTCATCGGTTTTGCGATGTTCATCGGAATACTGGCAGGGTTGTTCCCCGCGTTTCAATTATCTGCATATGAACCAGTAAAGGTGTTGAAGAAACTGCAAGTAGTAAATCGTGGAGGCATGGGGATGCGGAAAGCATTAAATGTATCGCAACTTGTTATTTCATTATTTTTCATTGCCACTTCGGTTCTTGTGTTCCGTCAATTCAATCACTTCATGAAATTTGATTATGGATTTGATTCCACAAACATTATCAATGTAGAATTGCAGGGTGCAGCCTATGAAAAAGTAGTGCAGCAATTTTCTACTGTTCCAGGTGTGGTTTCTGTTTCCGCTAGTGATATCATTCCTGCTACGGGTACCAACAACGGTATTCAGTTAAAGAAGACGGACAGTGAAAATGAATTCACCAATGCCAGCATACTTGTTACAGATCAGCATTTTATTGAAAATCTAAATATCAAATTGGTAGCTGGCAGTGCGCTTTCTGAAAGCAGTACAACGGAATCTATTTTAATCAATGAAACAGCGGTCGAGAAATTGGGTTACCCGAATCCTGCCTCCATCATCGGTGAATCGCTTGAAACCAAGTGGGGAGGAGAGACCCTCACCGTAGTAGGGGTGGTGAAAAATTTCCATTACCTCATACTGGTCAATAACAATGGCACTGCCCCGTTAGTGCTCAGAAGAAATCCGGATCAATTCAAATTTCTGAATGTGAGATTGGCAGGTGATCAACCTATGACTACGATTTCAAAACTGGAAGCAAAATGGAAAGAGATTGATCCACTACATCCCATTCAATACAAATTCTTTAAGGATGAACTGGCCAGCACGCATCAGGCTATTTTTGATATTGTTACCATCATCGGCTTTGTTGCGTTTCTCGCTATTGTGATTGCCTGTCTGGGATTATTAGGCATGGCAACCTACACTATTGAAAGAAAAACCAAGGAAGTGGGGATTCGCAAAACGCTGGGAGCAACCGAATTCAACATTGCCTTTTTGCTTTCGCGGGAATTTATTGCGGTAGTGTTGATGGCGGTTGCCATTGGTGCTCCCCTAAGTTTCTTTGTGAATAACCTTTGGCTGCAACGGTTGGTGAATCGCGTTGACTTTGGCTGGAGTGCGGTGGGCATAGGCACTCTGTGCATTCTCTTGCTTGGCTTCATCACCATTGTGACACAAACTCTGAAAGCTTCGCGCACCAACCCGGTGGATTCATTGAAAGTGGAGTGATGACTGATTTTATAAATTTGAAATTGTAGACCGAAAAACAGGTTCATTCTACCAATTGCCAAACCCTGTTATTATTACTACCGTTTAACTCTGATATTAAACACAAGAACCATGAAGAAATTTACAATCCTGTTTGCATTAATGATTATCGCTAACCTTGCTTATCCCCAATCACCTGAAGAAACTGTAAAGCAAGTGGTGACTACAGCCTATATTCAAGGCATCCACAACAATGGTCCTATTGAAGATATCCGTGCAGGGTTTCATCCTACCTTTGCTATGTTACGACTGATTGATAATACGGTTAAGCCATTACCCATTGAAGACTGGATTGCTTCTATTGAAAAAAACAGGAAAGAGGGAAAAGCATCCACGATAAAGACGGAAGGCAAGTTTACAAATGTTAGTGTAAATGGTAATGCCGCGCAGGTACAATTAGAGCTTTACCGGGAAGGCAAGCATATTTTTACTGATTACCTTTTACTGTATCAATTCACCGAAGGTTGGCGTATCGTGAGTAAAACGTATTTCAGGCATCCCTGATTTACCAATTGCCTTACTGTTGATTTGTCTATTCTCTTAGGAGTATCCGTTATATTCACACTTGATTTGGAACTCAATGCAATAGCCCGGCAACCACCTTATCAACAATGCCGTTTAGTCGGGTAGTTAACGCAGAAGCATGAACAAAAATATTTTTTTTAAAACCCGTCTATACATCACAGCCCTGGTAACCCTGGCAATCTGGTCACTCTTAGCCTGGAACCATTACCATGGAGGCGTGCCTGGTCATAGCATCCTGGCCCGTGAAGACATGCCTTCTATTTCTAATTGGTGGGGCGGTCTTTTACTTCCTTTGCTTACCTGGTTTCTATTATATCGCACCCAAAGGAGAATTATTCATAGCCCAGATGAAAAATCGGATGATTCAATCCTCCCGTTAAACATAGTGTATGGGTTCGCGGGTGCACTGTTGGTTGGAGCAATGCTCTCCACTTTTTATACGCTTGGTTATTCTGAAATTCCGGGTCTAATGGTGAATAGCATGTTCATCATCGCGCTATTCTTTCCCATTTATCGTGCTGAATGCCTGCTGGGCTTTGTTATTGGTATGACGTTTACATTTGGTGCGGTGCTACCCACCGGGATCGGATCCATTTTTGCATTAATCGGGGCCGTGCTCTATCTGCTGGTTCGTCCTTTACTCTTGAAATTTGTAGGTATGGTATCGCCAGCTAAGCAATAACTAACAAACCACAAAGGCGCAGAGACATTAAGGTTAAGGCTAACTACTTCTTCGCGTCCTTGCGTCTTCGCGGTAAAAAAACTCGTATCGCCAGCTAAGCAATAACTAGTAAACCACAAAGGCGCAGAGACATTAAGGGTTTAGGCTAACTACTTCTTCGCGTCCTTGCGTCTTCGCGGTTAAAAAATTCGTATCGCCCGCGAGTCAATAGGAACAAATGGTAAACCGCAAAGACATTAAGGGTTTAGGCTAACTATTTCTTCGCGTCCTTGCGCCTTGGCGGTTAAAAAATTCACCTCACCGTGGCCTTATCAATTCGCTTTGGCGCATCTGTGCCGTTCACAATGGATTTTGAACTCAATGCAATAGCCCGAATCGTGGAGGTAATGTTTTTCATGTCCAGTGTTTCCACTTCATCATCTACCGTATGATAAAACTTATCGATGTCAATTTCATCGGTGGATATCGTATGGGCCGGTACACCTAGCCTTGCCAGCGTGGCGTTGTCAGAACGGTAGAACAGGTTTTGTTTGGGATAAGGATCAGGTCTGAATTCAAATTGAGTTCCTTTCAGGTTTTTTGCAAGGATCTCACCGAAGTCTGATCTTTCATAACCTGTAATAAATGCAAAGTTCTGTCCCCACTTGCTGGGCTTGCCAATCATCTCAATGTTAAACATGGCCACCACCTTATCGGGATTGAGTTGTTCGGAGAAATATTTTGATCCGAAGCCACCAATCTCTTCTGCCGTAAAGGCAACAAAGATCAACGTACGCTTGTTATTCTTTACGTTTTTGAAGTAGCGAGCAAGTTCAATCACCGCTGTGGTTCCTGAAGCGTCATCATCGGCACCGTTGGCAATGGAGTCGCCAGCCACAGCCGGACGAATACCAATGTGATCATAGTGACCGGAAAACACTACAAACTCATCGGGTTTTGTTTTGCCTGGCAGTACACCGACTACATTGGCCATCGTAATAGGTTCAATTTTTTGTGTGGCTTTTACGGAGTAGGAAAGCACGGAAGTAACACCCAGTACAAATATTTTATTGGTTTTACGACCCGATATAAATCGCTTGCCGAAATAGCTCTTCAGTTCTTTGAAATTTTCTTTGAACTCCGGAGCAACCAAAACAAAGGCGGTGGAGGTGTCGCGTGTAAGATTGAACGCTTTACTTAGTAAAAACTGACGTGTATTTTTAATAGCCGTATCGTAGGGAATAACAATCACGCCTGCGCCTCTCGTAAAGTTCAGTTCGGTGATTTCCGAAACAAGCAATGCATTTTCAGTTGGTATTTTTTGCCCGTTTATTGTTACCTCCAGGGTTTGAGGAGCAATCATATCTTTTTTAAACTCTTGTCGAAAACCGGTAAGTCCTTGCAACGGCTTTAGCCCAATGCTATTAAATTCTCCTGCAATAAAGGCAGCGGCTTTATCGATGTGTTCGGGCCGTGAGGCCGAGCGTCCCATCATCTCATCGGCCGTTAAGGTTTTAATTACGCGGCTTACGTTTTCTTCTTTGATAAATTTTTGTTCGGGTTGACCGACTACAACATGCGCAGCTCCGAGAAAGGCAATCAAAAGTCTTTTCATGAATCGATTATTTGGCCGCCAAAGTATTGATAAGAACAACTAAATCCAATTAGTGATACGTTAGCGGCAATCTACCGGGCTTGGTTTTCAACAGTTCGTCATTCAAGTTCAACACTTCGGTAACCTCCATTATTAAAACCTCGCTGGCCGCACCACTTTTACCGTGTAATCGCCAAACAAGTGGCCATGAAACTGATTTCTACTCTAGTATTAATAGTGCTGATCACAGGAACCGCCTGGGGGCAGACTAAAATCTCCGGTCTGGTAAAAGACGATCGGGGCGAACCTATTCCCCGTGCCAATATCCTGATCAAGGATTCCTATGATGGATCCAGTTCTGCTATTGATGGAACCTTTTCCTTTGTATCCGAGGAGAAAGGCAGCCAGGTTTTAATTATCTCCTTTGTGGGATTTAAGGAATATTCGCAACCGGTAGAACTTGCCGGCAAGGCAATCAAAATTGAGGCTCAGCTAAAAGAAGAAATCAATCAACTTGATGGAGTAGTAATTTCAGCCGGCTCATTTACAGCGGGTGAAGAAAAGCGCAGAACAATTTTAAAACCCGTTGACATTGCTACCACCGCTGGCGCAACAGCCGATATAGCCGGAGCTCTCAATACATTACCAGGAACTCAAAAAGTTGGCGAGACGGGCCGACTGTTTGTGCGGGGTGGCGATGACTCGGAAGCCCGCACCTTTATTGATGGGATGGTAGTGCTCGATGCCTACGGTCCATCGGCACCCAACACTCCTTCAAGAGGACGTTTCCTGCCTTTTATGTTTAAGGGCACCAGCTTTAGCACCGGTGGGTATTCTGCCGAATATGGTCAGGCTCTTTCTTCCGCGCTGGTGTTGAATTCGAAAGACATTGCCGAAATGAATCAAACTGATATTGGGATTCTATCCGTTGGTGCCGATGTAGCGCATACGCAGGTTTGGGACAGAGCTTCCCTATCAGGTAAAATTCAATACACCAACATCCGGCCTTATTTCAATCTGATCAATCAGGAGATTGATTGGAGAATTCCACCTGCATCAGGCGAGGGCAGTTTTGCTTACCGTCAGAAAACTGGTAAGAATGGGTTGTTTAAATTCTTCGGAAACCTTAACCACACTTCTTACTCAATGTATAATCATGATATTCTTGATCCCACCATCAAATACCAATATGACCGGACCAATAATTACCGCTATGGTAATGGTTCTTACCAGCAATCACTCAATCCGAAATGGTCGATGCGCACTGGTATTGCTTATTCCTATAATCAGAACAAGACAAAGGTTGACGGATATCCAATGAATGAGACCGAAGAGGGAATTCATGCCAAGGCCGTGTTCGAACACTCGGTAAGTGATCAACTTGAAGTAAGAATGGGGGGTGAAATTATTAACCGGTACTATGAAGCCTCCCGATTAAATGCAGCCACCGATGCGATGGAATCGCTCAGTTTCTCAGAACCCTTGTCTGCAGCATTTGCTGAAGCTGAGTTTTATACCAGCAACCACTTTGTTGCCAAAGCTGGCGGACGATTTGAATACAACGGATTAAACGATCAGGCCCATGTTGATCCCCGGTTTTCGGTTGCCTACAAACCTGGTAAGCAAGGTCAATTTTCATTTGCCTATGGAACATTTCGTCAGTCACCACTGAATCAATATCTAAGAATCAACAATCAGCTTAATGCACAACGGGCCGAACATTTTATTCTTAATTACCAGATTGTAACCGATCGCAAAACGTTTCGGGTTGAAACGTACTATAAACGATACGATGAACTGACTAAATTTAATACCGGTAATCCCTCAGTCATTACTAATTCAGGCACGGGGTATGCAAAAGGTGTTGAAGTTTTCTGGCGCGATAATGAAACGATTAAAAATGTAGACTACTGGGTTTCTTACTCCTTTCTGGATACGAAGCGGGATTATCTGAATTTTCCATCCATGGCTGTTCCATCGTTTGCTTCGGCCCACAATTTCTCATTTGTCTATAAGCATTTCATTACCGACTGGAAAACTCAGCTTGGATTTACCTACAGCTATAGCAGTCCGCGAAGGTATTATAACCCCAACAAACCTTCGGATGAATTTAATTCGGATAGAACACCTTCATATCAGGATCTCAGTGCTAACCTGGCGTACCTGCCCAAAAACAATCTGATCATTTACGTGTCATGCACTAACCTGTTGGGGCGCGACAACATCTTTGGATATGAATACAGTAAAACCCCGGATGCGCAGGGGGTGTATGTGAGCAGACCAATCCGGCAAGCCGCGCCACGCTTTCTATTTGTTGGCGTGTTTATCACCCTCAGCAAAAACAAATCTATTAATCAACTACCCAATCTTTAATCGGTCAACCAGTAACAAACAACTAACAACAATTATTATGAAAACAATCAATCTAATCTTCCTGATGTTCATCTCCATTGCCACTATGGCCAACGATGAAAAGTACTATGAACAAATGGGCAAACAAATTCAGGCTGTTTATACAGCGAAATCTTTGGACGAGTACCAGGATGCGGTTAATACCCTTGAGCGAATTGGTAATGCAGAAAAAACCAAATGGGAACCTTTCTATTATAGCGCCTTTGGAAATATTATGATGGCCAACCTTGAGAAGGATGCTTCAAAGAAAGACGCATATTTAGACCAGGCGCTGGCGGCCATTGAAAAGGGAAAAGGTATTGCAGCGAATGAGTCGGAACTTGTTGCGCTGGAAGGATTTGTTCACATGATCCGGATAACAGTTGACCCTGCTTCCCGTGGACAGCAGTATTCAGGCATCGCCATGCAAACTTTTGGAAAAGCGCTGGGCATGAATCCCAATAATCCCCGCGCGATGTCGTTGATGGCGCAAATGCAGTTTGGAACGGCACAGTTTTTTAACCAGCAGCCAACGGAGGCCTGTGCAACAGCCAACAGAGCATTGGGGCTTTTTGATGGAGTGACTAAATCCGAAAACCCGTTGGCTCCACAATGGGGCAAGGAAATGACATTAGAATTAATTCAAAACTGTAAGTAATCATCCTGGTGATTGATTTTGTGAATCACTGGAAAACATCTTATTTGCATGATGCCCTCGCTGATAAAATTTATTAAAACCAACTTTGTTACAATGCTCTGGCTTATTGCGGCTGGTATTGTGATGAGTTGGTTTATCTGGCGCGGGTGCTGCACTAAGATATCTTCATTACCATGGATTTCAATCCTTACCGTCACGCTCTGGATTGCTCTTTGGCTGGGAAATTCCTATCTGGCAGAGGCTCTGGATTACTTTTATTCATGGCATAAGGACCCTGTAAAAAGGTTGATTGTTGGGTTGGTGGGCATGACTGTCTATTCAATAGGTATAGTTTACGCTATAATTTATTTTTTCCGCTTTGTGTTTGGTTTTGATGTGGGCGATAACCTTTCGGGAACTTTTACCTCCACTATTATCATCACACTCATTATCAGCATGTTTATGACAGGGCGTGCATTTCTGATAAACTGGCGACAAGCGGCTGTCGATGCAGAGGCCTCGAAACGCGCAAGTATCAATGCGCAGTACGAAAGTTTAAAGAATCAGGTTAATCCACATTTCTTATTCAATAGTTTAAATGCCCTTACCAATCTGGTCTATCAGGATCAGGATAAAGCGGTGAAGTTTATTAAAGAGCTTTCGGATGTATATCGCTACGTATTGGATACCCGCGAAAAAGAGGTCGTACCCTTGGAGGGGGAATTGAAATTTTTGCAAGCCTATCTGTACCTGCAACAAATTCGGTTTGGTGAAAAGTTAAAAATTGATTTGAGACTGACGGATGGGAATAGCATGGTTGCCCCCCTCGCTTTGCAGATGCTTGTGGAGAACGCCATTAAACACAACGAAATCTCAGAAGAACATCCATTAACCATTGAGGTTTATAAGCACGACAAGTTTATTGTTGTTGAGAATACACTCCAACGGAAAAGCGTTTTACCCGGAGAATCACCTGGGCTTGGACTTGAAAACATTCGTAAACGATATGAGTTTTTAAGTAATGATAAAGTTGAAGTTAAAGAACACAATGGAAAGTTTAGCGTTGCACTGCCAATCATCGAACTCACATGAAAGTATTGATTATTGAAGATGAGCCGCAAGCCGCTGAACGATTAGCAACGCTGGTTAAAAGCCTTCAACCCGATGCGCAGATTTGTGCATCTTTGGACTCTGTCAAGCGTTCGGTAGAATGGATTGCCAAAAACCTTTCCGTTGATTTAATCTTTATGGATATTCAATTGGCGGATGGTTTAAGCTTTGAGATTTTTGATAAAGTAGATGTTAAAGCCCCGGTGATTTTCACCACGGCTTACAATGAATATGCCCTTAAAGCTTTTAAGGTAAATAGCATTGATTATATCCTGAAACCCGTTGACAAGAGCGAACTGGAGGCTGCCTTCAGGAAATACCAGAACCTTAAACGCCAACAACCGCCTGATAAAATGATAGAAAGTATTGGCTATGCCATGCAAATGCTGACTAAGAAATATAAAGAGCGATTTGTAATTAAGGTAGGGGAGCACCTTAAATCAGTAGAAGTGAGCGAAATTCTCTTTTTCTTTAGTTTGGAGAAAACCACGTTTGCTCAAACCAAAGATGGCCGCAAACATATTCTTGATTTTACCCTCGATCAGTTGGACGGCCTGGTGGATCCAACCCGTTACTTTAGAATAAACCGCAAATATATCGTTAGTACCAATTCTATTCAGGATATGATCAGCTACACCAACAGCCGTTTGAAATTGGTGCTAAAGACAAGTGACGATAGTGACGTGATAGTAGCCCGGGAGCGGGTGCAGGAATTCAAAGACTGGCTGGATCGTTAACAAAAATTAAAATCCTTTGTTTTTGAAGAATAGTTTTGAGTAGATTTCTGACTATGGATCAGATTGAACTAACCGACTCAACCCACTCGTGTATAAATTGCGGTGATCGTATTACTGGTAATTATTGTCTCAGCTGTGGTCAGCGGGCCAACGTTAAGAGAATTACCTTCAGAGAAGGATGGAACGATTTCTGGGCTCGCATTTATGGTTTTGACGGAATGTTTCCCCGCACGCTTCGGGATTTAACGATTCGACCGGGTACTGCCACGAGAAGATATCTCCATGGAAACCGGGTAGCCTATTATGGTCCGGTGGGGTATTTCTTTTTAATGATCACGTTGCTCTACCTGGTGGCAAGTTTATTGGAGATTAGCATCGTTGATTTTTTAAAAAACTCAAGCAGCTCAAATTTTCAACCAGAACCAAAGCAAGGAAGTGGGCAAGCGAAGTTGATGCAATCAACGTTTGAATTGGTCTCTGATAATCTAAAACTCGTATCGTTTATAGTGATACCCATTCAGGCATTCTGTTCGCGGTTTTTATTCTTCCGCAAAAGCGGATTGAATTTTACGGAGCATACTGTACTACCCTTTTATGGCCTAGGTCATTTGTATTGGCTAAGCATAGTAAGTCTGGTTGTCTATGCGATTTTCGGGAATTTTCTTCCTAACTGGATTCAGGTTGTTGTAGCGATTTTATATTTCAGCTATGCCTATTCAGATTTGTTTCAAAATCAATCAAGACTTAGGGCAATGGCAAAAGGGTTTGGGGTTTATATATCCACTCAATTATTGTTTGGATTGTTAGTAGCGGTACTTGTTATTCTTCTTGTAGTGTTTAACTCGGAAGTGTTTGAAATGCTAAAACCTTCGAATAACAGATAATCGGCATTTAATCAGATAAGTAATGGTTCTGTCTTCTGGTTGACATTCTTTTAGTCAGTCTTCGCGTATATAGAACTACTTTCTAAAACACATGGATTATGAAAACCAAACAACTAATTTATTGGGGAGCACGCATCCTAGCTGCAATAATAATGTTGCAGACTCTTTATTTTAAGTTTACCGCCTCTCCTGAGTCAGTCTATATTTTTACCACGGTTGGTATGGAGCCCTGGGGTAGAATTGGAACCGGGGTTCTTGAGTTGGTTGCCTCGGTGCTGATATTAATTCCCTCGTTGGTTTGGTTAGGCTCTTTATTGGCGCTGGGATTAATGGCAGGGGCCATTGGAATGCATGCAACGTTATTGGGAATCGAGGTAAAGGGGGATGGAGGTCAGCTCTTTATCTATGCCTTGATCGTGGCTATTTGCGCTGCCTATTCTTTTTGGCAAAGTCGAAGTACAATCCCTGAAACGATTAAAAGGCACTTGCCTTTATTTCTGCAACAACCCAAATAGCTTGTTCAGGTCTTCCGTTAAAGAAGGAACATTACTTAAATACGATTTCAGACCTTCAGTCAGGTAGTTAGGCACCGATTCGTTTTTGCTTACCTTCCCCTGGATATCGCGGAGTAAATCAAGGGCGTCTTTTTTGGATGGAAACTCCTCCGCCTCTATTTTCTTTATCATCGATTCAATAGCCAGTAATGTTTCATTGCCCTCAACAACCGGTGGCGTGGTCACCTGATTTTTCATGCACGTATTGTATTCATCTATAATCTTATTGATATCCTTCCTGGTAAGCTCCCCACTTTTGATTTTTAGAGCGATTGTATTACAGTCTTTCAAAAAATTCTCCATAAACTTTTTGAAGCTAAGGTTGGGCACTTCTGTACCTGTTCCATCCAGTTTTAACAAGAATCTGCCATCATAGCGGGTTTGATTTTCCATTTGGAACGCATACAAGCTCAAATAACCCGATTTTAAGAGTTTCATCAGGAGTATTTTATTTTCATATTTAACAGGCTTGTAAAGCTGGCTATCGATAGATACACTCAGTACCTGCAAGGCAGTAAAAGTTTCTTTCTTTTTTCCAGCCTCTAATTGAACTCTATCCATCAGGTCGTAAGACAGAATACGAACCTTGCCATATAAGGTATCAGCCTTTGAGGTTATCAGGTAATTGGTTTGAGCATTGGCGCAGCAGGCGAACAGCATCAAAGCTGCAAAGGTCTTTAGCATAAAGAGATTTAAAAGCCGAAATAAGTCAATAACTAAAACTCTGACAAGCCCCGACTTCGTTTTTATATACTACCAACTTTTTACATGTGATAGAATGAACCGTTTGTGATGAAAATAGCGAGAGGTTTACCTTTTCACAGCCATAAACTTTGAAATATTTTTCCGAATAGGTTTATTGGGAGGTTTTTAAACTCCTATGGTAAATTATAACCCCAAAGTCTGGTTTTCGCTGATATTTCATGCTTACAGCCGGGGTGTCATGAAGACGTTGACACCGGCTATTATATTCATGACTTTTTATTCGGCTGGCATGTGTTATTTACTACTGGATGTATTGCGGTTTCATGAGAGTGACTTTCATACAACGATTTCCATGCACTCCTTGCTGGGGATTGTATTGGGTTTATTTCTTGTGTTTCGTACCAACTCTTCATACGATCGGTGGTGGGAGGGCCGTAAACTTTGGGGAAGTTTGGTAAATAATACCCGCAACCTCGCCCATAAACTAAATGCCTTTTTGGATAAGGATGATGTTGACAACCGAATGTGGTTTTCACGAATGATACCTAATTTTGTGTTCTCTTTAAAGGAACATTTGCGCAAGGGAACTATGTTAAGCGAACTTGAAGAGGTTGATAATAATTTTATGGCCAGTCTCAAGAATGTGAAGCACGTGCCAAATCGATTGTCTTCAATGATGTATCTACGAATTAATGACCTTTATAAAACCAACAAGATTAGCGGTGATCAACTTTTTCTTGTTGACAAGGAGCTAAAGGAGTTTTCTGATATCCTGGGTGCTTGTGAACGTATCCGCAATACCCCAATTCCTTATAATTACAGCATGTACATTAAGCAGTTTATTTTTATCTACCTTATTACACTGCCCATGGCTTTTGTTACCACCTCGGGATACATCACCGTACCGATCGTGATGTTAGTTACCTTTGTTCTACTCAGTGTAGAATTAATTGCTGAGGAAATTGAAGATCCTTTTGGTCGTGATATTAATGATTTGCCAACAGACGAGTTGGCTGAAAAGATAACGGGTAACGTAAAGGAGATTTTGCTGGAAAATCAGGGTTCTTATTAGTCAACAGCAACCGTGTAGATGAAGTAAAGGATAATTAACAAAATCATAATAGCGTACATCACAAGGTCTACCCGCACATACGCCTTATATTCGCGATACATTTCTTTTAATTTTTTGAACATTCTTCTCTTAAAATGGTTTACCGACTGTATTCGGATTAGTTTATAGGTAAAGATAACTATTTGAGCACTTTTTTCGTCTTAGGTATTTTGATAGTATGATTTATAGATCCCTTTTTATTCTTTTTTGCCTGATTCAGGTGTCTGCACTAGGTCAGGCTAAATTTACTATAAGTGGTTATGTTAAAGATGCCGCCAATGGAGAGGCATTAATAGGAGCCACTATCTATGTCAAATCCCTTAGCACAGGTGCTACTACAAATGTTTACGGTTTCTATTCGCTTACTCTTCAATCCGGAAGCTACGATTTGGAGATGAGTTATATAGGTTTTGCTACTCAGGCTAAGTCACTCATGCTTAGCGAGAATATTAGGATTGATATTGAACTTCAATCCGAAGAAAGACAACTTGAAGAGGTAGTGGTGATCTCAACCAAAGACCTGGAGGGTGTAAAAGCTATGGAAATGAGTACCAACCGCCTGGATATGAAAACAATCTTAAAAATACCGGCTTTTCTTGGCGAGGCAGATGTAATCAAAAGCTTACAACAATTGCCGGGAGTTTCAACAGTTGGTGAAGGTGCCTCAGGTTTTAATGTTCGTGGCGGAAGCGTTGGTCAAAATCTGATCTTGTTAGATGAAGCCACCGTGTATAACTCCTCTCATATGCTGGGTTTCTTTTCAGTATTTAACCCCGATGCGGTAAAGGACACAAAATTGTATAAAGGTGCTATTCCGGCCCAGTATGGAGGCCGTATTGCTTCTTTATTGGACGTGCGGATGAAAGAGGGCAACAATAAAGACTACGAAGTAAATGGTGGAATAGGAACAATTTTTAGCAGGGCAGCCGTAGAAGGTCCTTTGTTTGATGGCGATGGGTCATTTATAGTGGCAGGCAGGCGTTCATATATTGATGTGCTAGCCAGGCCTTTCGTTGAAGTATTACAGGAGGGGGGCGCATTGAATTTTTATGATCTTACGGGAAAGGCTAACTACAACATAAATAAGAGAAACCGAATATTTATATCAGGGTATACAGGTCGCGACAAGTTTTTCTTTGACAAAAGTCAAGGATTTTCCTGGGGAAACAATACAGGTACCATTCGATGGAATAAAATCTTCAATGATCGTTTATTTGCCAACTTCTCCGGTATCTTCAGCCGCTATGATTATTCACTACAGTTTGGAGAAAACGACCTCGATAATTTCAAATGGAATTCTTCCATTCGCAATGTGACCTTTAAGCCCTCGTTCAGTTACTTTATAAATGCCAGCAATGAAATCTCGTTTGGAGGAGAAGTTAACTATTATTCTTTTGAACCCGCCAATGCATCGGGCACATCCAACGGAGATGAGATTGACATTAGTTTACCGGAGAAATATAATCTCGAATCGGCACTTTATCTTGGAAACAGTCAACGTCTAACTTCCAGAATATTTGTTGATTATGGTCTCCGGTATTCCTATTTCATGGGCTTTGGCCCGGGAACCCAATACACCTACAATGATACGATACCGGGCAGGCGAAGGACCGTAATCAATGAAGAGAACTTTGAACAAGGTGAAATAACCTCTACGTACCAGAATTTCGAACCACGGGTATCAATGAAAGTTGAATTGAACGATGTAAGTTCTATCAAGGCAAGTTATAATCGCATGGCTCAATACCTGCATTTAATTTCAAATACTACGGCTTCAAATCCATTGGATGTCTGGACTCCCAGCAGTAATAATACTAAACCTGAGTTGAGCGATCAGTGGGCACTCGGTTACTTCCGCAATTTTGGGAAGGAACAGATGTTTGAATTTTCAGTGGAAGCCTATTATCGTAAAACCCAAAATCAGATAGACTATATCGATGGCGCTGACTTGTTAATTAATGAGTATTTGGAAGGTGACCTGCTTCCTGGTGAAGGTCGCGCGTATGGCCTGGAGTTTTATTTGCAAAAGAAAGTGGGTCGGTTTACGGGATGGGCCGCCTATACGTTGGCTAGAACTGAATTAAAAGTTAACGGAATCAATCGTTATGAATGGTATGCAGCCCGTTTCGATCAAACTCACAATTTAAAGCTTAGTGGCTTCTATGACTTAAGTAAACGATGGTCAGCTTCTGCCAATTTTACATTAGTGAGTGGTACGCCATCTACCTTTCCTACGTCTCGCTTTGTTGTTCAAGGCATGCTTATTCCTTACAACGCACAGGATAGTAGAAACAATGTTCGGTTGCCTGCCTATCATCGCCTGGATGTATCTTTTCGACTAGAGGGTAAAACGGTTAAACGAAATGGCAATGCGAGAAAGAATTCAGACTATTGGGTATTTGGTGTTTACAATTTGTATGCGCGCAAAAATCCATTCTCTATTTATTTCACTCAGGGTAAAGAGCGGGTAGCGCAAGGAGCACCTATTAACAGTGAAGCCCGTCAATTGTCTATTATCGGCACCGTGATACCAGCCATATCATACAACTTTAATTTCTGATTTGAAATGAAACGTCTTTCATCCTTCTTAATAATCATTCTCTCAGCATCCATACTTTTCTATTCATGCGAAGAAGTGATCAATCCTGAACTTGAAGCGGCTGACCCCGTTTTGGTAATTGATGCATGGCTCAACAACACACCTGGCCCTCAGCAAATAGTTCTTACAAGGTCGCAGCCCTATTTTGAAAATGTATTGCCTCCAGGGGTTTCGGGCGCTGCAGTAAGAGTTACAGATGAAAGTGGCAAAGTTTACGCATTCGCTGAATCGGAACCAGGAAAATATGTATGGGTACCGGTGGGTAATGAAGTTTTTGGTGTGGTTGGAGTTAACTATGAATTATCTGTTCAGGTTGGAGCAGAGACATTTACCTCAGAAGCCCGAATGGGGCGCGCACCGGTAATAGACAGCATTACATTTTTTCTCGAGGAAGGTGATCAATTTACGGATGATCAGTATCAAGCCGAATTTTGGTCTACCGATCCACAGGAGCCCAACGATGCGTATTGGATAAAAACGTTTAAAAACTCCGAGCAGCTTCTTAAGCCTAATGAAATAGTAACAGCCTACGATGCAGGATTTTCTAAAGGAGGCAACTTCAATGGGGTTGCATTTATAGTTCCCATTCGAAGAGCAATAAATCCATTTGATGAAAATGAAGACGGAACATTTAAGTCTCCTTATGTGGTTGGAGATTCGATTTATGTGCAAATCCAGTCAGTAACGGAAGCCGGGTTTAATTATTTAAATGAAGTTCGCATTCAAACGGATCGGCCAGGTGGATTTAGTGAGTTATTTGCTACACCCCTGGCGAATGTTACGACCAACATAGTAAATACTAATTCCAACGGCTCTAAGGTTTTAGGCTTCTTTAATGTTGGGGCAGTCTCTGGTCTCGGAAGAAAGTTTGGCAGCCTGGATGATCTAAGTGAAAATTGATTTTGTTGATCAACATAACGCCTCAAGCCGCCTCTTCGTTTTAGTAGTAAATTTCATAAACCTGATGTAGCTTTCCACATTAATGTGGTCTCAGGTTTTATGGTGCGATGTCTTGGAATTCTTGCATTCATTGTGATTTTTTCTTCTTCCGGAATCAGCCAGTCAACGTCTGTATTGGAGAATAATCCGCATCTAAAATGGCGTCAGGCAAATACAAATAACTTCAGGATTATCTTTCCAAAGGGATTTGAAGCGCGGGCGCAGCGTATGGCTAATACGTTGGAGCATATACGAACACCAGAAGCAAAATCGCTGGGTGCTGAACCAAGAAAGATTTCAGTAATTCTTCAGAATCAAACAACCAACAGCAATGGCTTTGTTTCAATAACCCCACGCAGGTCCGAATTTTTTACCATGCCTTCGCAGAACTACAACTTCACCGGTAATCTGGATTGGCTCAATTTACTGGCTACGCATGAATATCGTCACATGGTACAGTTTCAACATGCCAACCGGGGTTTCAACAGGGTCTTGTATTATCTCTTTGGCGCAAACACACTGGCCGCTATGTCCTACATCGCAGTGCCGCAATGGTTTTGGGAAGGTGATGCCGTAGCAACAGAAACTGCTTTTACATCAAGTGGCCGGGGAAGGATTCCTAATTTTGATTTATTATTTCGAACCAATCTGCAGGAGGGCCGGGTTTTTAACTACAACAAACAATACCTTCGATCTTACAAAAATAATATCCCGGATCACTATGTATTGGGATATCAGATGGTGTCTTACCTACGCAAGAAAACCGGCAATGCCGAGGTGTGGGAAAATATTACCCGAAGGGCGTGGAGTGCTCCAATTATCCCTTTTACATTTTCGAGCGCGATAAAAAAGGAAACCGGCTTATATGTAAAGGAGCTTTATAAGGAGATGGCGGATGAACTTCAAAAGGAGTGGAAAGATGAGCAGAGCAGAATTACGGTTACTTCTTTTGAGGAAATTAATGTGCGCAAGACGAAAGCGTATACCGACTATCGCTATCCCTATGAACTAGCTAAGGATTCCGTACTCGCTTTAAAATCAGGAATTGGTGACATCGAGCAACTGGTTATTTTATCGCAGGGCAAGGAGAAAACAATTTCGACTCCCGGGGTAATGAACCAAACTGGAATGCTCTCGGTAGCAGGTAATCGAATAGTGTGGAACGAGTATCGCTATGATCCACGCTGGCGCATGAAGACGTATTCGGTTATTGTGGGTTATGATTGGAAAGAAAGAAAGCGAAGATTTATCTCTTTGAATTCGCGCTACGCTTCGGCAGCGCTCTCACCTGACGGCTCGAAAGTTGCAACCATAGAAACCGGTACAGATTATCAAACCAGGCTTGTGGTGATTGATTATGAAACCGGAGCCGTGCATAAAGAGTTTGGAAATATCAATAACGATTTTATTTCTATGCCCAGGTGGAATGAAAGCGGAAACATGATCGTTGCCTTGACTACAAACCAAAACGGAAAGGCGATCACTGAATTTGATTTTAAAACAGGTCAGTCAAAAACAGTGACTTCATTCACCAATGAGAACATTGGCTACCCTGTTCCCTATCAGAAATATATTCTCTTTAATTCTCCTCGCAGCGGTATTGACAATATCTATGCAATGGATATTTCAACCGGGCAAAAATATCAGATAACATCAAGTCGCTATGGAGCATACAATCCCTCGGTTAGCCTTGATGGAAAATCAGTTTACTACAATGAGCAAGGTCGGGATGGCCTGAATGTGGTGAAGGTTAATTTCGATCCTTCTTCATGGAAACCGATTGATGAGCTAGCTACACAACCGACATCGTCCTTTCAACACCTGGTGGAGCAGGAGGGTCGGCCTTCCTTGTTGGATAGCATTCCAACGCAGAATTTTTCTGTGAAGAAATATTCTCAGTTTACACACCTGTTCAACCCGTATAGCTGGGGAGCCTACGTTGACAATAGTCTCACATCGATTAACATTGGCATTACTTCACGCGATGCGTTGAGTACTACGGCAATAAGTGCAGGGTACTTGTTCGATCTTAACGAGCGCACCGGTGTATGGAATGCCGGCATTAGCTACCAGGGTTTTTATCCGATTATTGATGTAAATTTTTTGAGTGGAAGCCGCTCTGTCGATGAGGGGGATATAGAATATGACAAAGTAATAGGTACTGATACAACCACTGTTACCGAGAATTTGACGTTTGGTTGGAAGGAGAAAACTCTTGAAGCAGGATTGCGCATCCCCCTGATTACCACAAGTTCGCGGTTTTTAGGAAACTTCACCATTTCTAATTACATCGGTTTTACTGCGGTATCAGAATTTACAAACAGCATTGATGGGGGCGGAAGATTACTGCCGGCTAATTATCCACAATATTTTTTCCGCGACTATGCCGATGATGGTAATCTCATCTACAACCATTTCTCGATGTCGGCCAGTCGATTGCTAAAAAGGAGTCGTAGAGATATTAACAGCAAATGGGGTCAGGTATTTTTTCTTGATCTGTATGGAACTCCTTACAAAGGAGATTACAGTGGTAGCTTATTCGCTTTTCAGGGCCGGCTCTATTTTCCTGGCCTGATGAAGCATCATTCATTGTGGGGCTATTGGGCCTATCAGAAATCGGATATTGCCGATGTAAGGGTAAGTACAGGCGAGGGTCTCGATAACTACATGTTCAGAAATCAAATTCCACTGCCTCGAGGTCAATCGGTCAATCGATTTCAAGAGTTTTACTCCATGTCCGGCAACTATACGTTACCCATCTGGTACCCTGATTTAAATCTTGGACCCCTGCTCAATGTGCAACGGGTCAGAGCAAATGCCTTCTTCGACTATGGATTTGGAAGCAGCATTATAAATGATGCTCCCACCAGTAAGAGTTATCTTTCAACCGGTGCCGAGATAAAATTTGATATCAATATCTTCCGTTTACTCCCTCAGCTCGATGTTGGGTTTAGGTATTCCTATGGAATCAGCCCGGCTACTACGCGGTTTGAATTTTTATTAGGAACCTTGAATTTTTAGGTCAAAATTGAAGATAGAGAAGCGCTTGAAAATCGCATAAATACGCCTATTTTTGACCCTCAACTTCTATAAAAACGACAAATAATCTAAATCGAAATGGCAGAGATCGTACGGATGCCTAAAATGAGCGACACCATGACGGAAGGGGTGATCGCCAAGTGGCATAAAAAGGTTGGAGATACAGTAAAGTCGGGAGAACTCATGGCTGAAATCGAAACAGATAAAGCCACCATGGACTATGAATCCTTCAATACAGGAACGGTGCTCCATCTGGGCGCCAAAGAGGGTGAGGCTGTAAAGATCAATGATGTACTCGCCATTGTTGGAAATAAAGGCGAAGATTTTTCGAGTCTTCTGACAGGTGCACAAACAGCAACAACGACAGCCGGTGGTAAATCGGAAGTAACTAAAACAGAAACTGTAACGGCTGTAGCCGAAGCTACTATCGATACCTCGGGCATTAAAGCAGAAGTTGTACTGATGCCGAAGATGAGCGATACAATGAATGAAGGAGTGATAGCGGCCTGGCATAAGAAAGTTGGTGATAGTGTGAAAACAGGCGAATTGCTGGCTGAAGTAGAGACTGACAAAGCAACCATGGAATACGAATCGTATAACACGGGAACACTTCTTTATATAGGAGCTAAAGAAAAAGAGGCGGTGGCGGTGAATGGTGTACTTGCAATTATTGGTGAGAAGAATGCTGACTGGCAAACGTTATTAAAAGCACATAAGGCAAAGGCATCTGGTGGTTCTAAACCTGCCGCTGCTGCCGAGAGTAAATCAGCACCCGCTGCTACTCAATCGCAACCAACTTCAATCGCATCCACTGCAGAAAATGGCCGGTTAAAGGCTTCTCCATTGGCCAAAAAAATGGCCACGGATCTTGGGTTTGATATCAGCAAAATTCAGGGGACTGGTGAAGGTGGCCGCATTACACGGCATGATGTGGAAACTTACAAACCCTCTTCAACTCCGGCAGCATCCACTTCGGCAACAAAAACGACAGCTCCCGTTGTGCTTCCGCAGGTAGTGGGAAAGGAGAGCTTTGAAGAAGTAGCTGTATCGCAGATGCGCAAGACCATTGCCCGCAGGCTTGCTGAAAGTAAATTCTCGGCACCTCATTTCTATCTGACCATGGAGATTAACATGGACAAAGCGATTGAGGCGCGGAAGAGTATGAATGAAATTTCTCCAGTGAAGATATCGTTTAATGATCTGGTGTTGAAGGCAACTGCTTCTGCCCTTAGACAACATCCTGATGTAAACGTGAGCTGGTTGGGTGATAAGATGCGGAAGAACCATCACATCCATATTGGTGTTGCCGTTGCCGTGAAAGACGGACTGGTAGTTCCCGTTGTTCGCTTTGCTGATAACAAATCATTATCACACATGGCAGTTGAGGTAAAAGACCTGGCACAAAAGGCGCAGGACAAAAAATTACAACCGAGCGATTGGGAGGGAAGCACCTTCACAATCTCTAATCTGGGGATGTTTGGCATCGAAGAGTTTACAGCCATCATCAATCCTCCGGATGCTTGTATTCTTGCCGTAGGTGGAATAAAGGAGACTGCAATTGTGAAGAACGGACAACTGGCAGTAGGCAATGTCATGAAAGTAACGCTTTCATGTGATCACCGTGCGGTGGATGGTGCTGTGGGCTCAGCCTTCCTCAAAACCCTGAAAGGACTTTTAGAAGATCCGGTAAGGATATTGATTTAAGACCATGGTTCGGGAGCCAATAGCAGAATATGCCAATCAAAAAATAAGTATTGAAGAATACCTGGCATTCGAGCGTAGCTCCCATGAAAAGCATGAATATTTTAATGGTGAAGTGTTCGCGATGTCGGGTGCAGGACCCAGACATAATATTATTTTCTCCAACCTGTTTGGTGAGATTGTTGTAAAGCTAAAAGGAAAATCTTGTCGACCCTTTGGAAGTGACATGCGTCTTCATATCCCTGGGAATACTTTGTTTACATATCCCGATATTTCAATCTATTGTGGAGAATTAAATGATGACCTTGAGGATGATAACGCAGTTAATCCAACGGTGTTAATAGAAATCTTATCGCCTTCCACACGAGATTATGATCGGGGTGGTAAATTCAAATTGTATCGTGAAATACCTGCACTGAAAGAATATGTGCTCGTTGATACCGAGTCTATCCTGGTTGAGGCCTTTCGTATCAATCAATCTGGGCATTGGGAACTTGAAGAATATAAGATGGTTGATGACGTGCTTCAATTAAATTCGTTATCACTTTCCGTTGCCTTGAAAGATATTTACATGGGTACCAAATTATTGAAAGATTAATGCAACAAATACACGCCACCACTATTCTTGCAGTACTTCATAACGGAAAAGTCTCTATTGGTGGCGATGGGCAAGCTACCATGGGGAACACCATTGCTAAAAGCAATGTGAAGAAGATTCGAAAACTACAGGAAGGTAAAGTGATTGTTGGCTTTGCTGGTTCGACAGCCGATGCATTTACACTGCTTGATCGCTTTGATGAAAAACTCAACGCCTATGGCGGCAACATGAAGCGGGCAGCTATTGAGCTTGCCAAAGACTGGCGCATGGATCGCTTTCTGCGCAGATTAGAGGCCATGCTGATTGCTGCGAATAAAGATGAAATTCTCGTAATTTCCGGAACCGGAGATGTATTGGAGCCTGATAATCAGGTAGCCGCTATTGGATCGGGTGCGATGTATGCACAGTCCGCAGCATTGGCATTAAAGAAACATGCCCCTCATTTGTCTGCCGAAGAAATGGTTAGAGACAGTCTGAATATTGCCGCTGACATCTGTATTTACACCAATCATAATTTGGTGGTGGAGACTATTTCATAGATTTAACTATCTCACTTTTTTTCCGGGTACGGTTGCTCCATTCTGATACAGAATTAATTTTTCTATTGCCCCGCTGTCGTCCTTAACAAACTCAATCTGGGCGTTGACTACCTTCAAATAAAATTTAGTTTCTGACTCCGCATAGATGGACGCCTTTGGTTGTCCTGTGGCTTGGATAGCGAGTTCTCCTTCATCAAGGGTTACCTCGATGTTGAATCCCGGTGAGAGTTCATATGTCCCCACATATTTTTTCAAGATATCTTCAGCAACAGTAAATGGTTTCTTTAAATCTTTTAGCGGTAATTTTTCATCAAGCAGGTGAAACCCCAAATCATCAGCACCGGTCGTTGAGTTTGTTAAAACTACTACAGCCTTATTTTTTGTTTTATCAAAGCCTGCAAAGGTCCGAAACCCACCGGTGCCACCATTGTGCCACACAATATGTTCGTCACGAATATGCCAGCCATAGCCAATTTTCATAGAACCAGCATCGGCCCGGGCTACATGCGTAAGCGCAAAAGCTTTAGATAGTTGTGTTTGACCCGGAGTGAGTTGGGCGATCAAGAACTTCATCATGTCTTCTGCATTGGAAACCAAGCCGCCTGCCCCTGTCAGTACGCTTTCATTATCCCAGGTCCAGGCTTTTACCGGGTTTTTATCAGAATACCCGGTGGCTAATGGCTTATCGTTGCGCATGCCACTCACAAAGGTGTGGTTCATTTGCAATGGCTTCGTTATCCGTTCTGTCACCAGTTTTGGATAAGGTTTTTCTTCAACGCGGGTTAGAATATAACCGAGTAAGCCCATACCTAAATTGGAATACTCATACTCACTTCCCGGGTCGCGGGCCAATTCACAATTAGTGAGGAAAGCAGTAAGAGCCTCTTCACGATAATCGATGTAAGGATTTGCTGCGTCAGCAGGACCAAAGTTTTTGGGCATGCGAGGGAGCCCTGAACTGGCGGTAGCAAGATGCTCGAGTGTGATGGCTTTGCCGTTCTTTTCGGGTAACACTATTTTTGAGGGTAAGTAAGCTTGTGCCCGATCAGAAAAATTAAGCTTCTGTTCGAGGCTTAACATGGCGGCCATGCTGGTGGTAAAAACTTTGGTGATGGAGCCAATTTCAAATAGCGTTTTAGAACTTGCAGGTTCATTGGATTGAACATTGGCAACGCCAAAAGCATGGTAGGTTACCCTACCACTCTCGTAAATTCCTACCACAATACCGGGCGTTTCCTGATAGTCAATGCGCTGTTTTATTTTTTCCTCTACGGATTGTGCCAAGGATAGAGTTCCTATCAATAGGAATAAACTTATAATGGTTAGGCGCATAAAATTATTCAGGTTTGTTTTCGGAAGTCTCACTTTTTGAATTTTCGATAGGTGTATCTTCAATTAAGATCACGAAAGATTTAAGATGTCGCGTATGGGATAAGATAATCTTGATCAACCCCAATGCCGGAATTGCCAGAATCATTCCGGCTATGCCTAGAATCTTTCCACCAATCAGCAAGGCAATGATAGCGGCCAACGCATTGATGCTGACTTTGGAACCCGTGATGCGTGGGGTGATGAAGTTACCTTCCAGAAACTGTACAAAAGAGAAAATAATTATAACCCCAACCGGATACCAAAGACTGTCTTTGGTGAGCAAGGCCATAAGTACGGGCAAAGTAGCTCCTATAAAAATTCCTACATAGGGGATGATTGTAAGCACACCAGAGATTATTCCAAAGAATATGGCATGGTCAATTCCCAGAATCAAAAGCCCCGCACTGTTTAGGATAGCGACAATTATTGTTACAAGTAAGAGTCCTGATGTATAGCCCTGAATAACATTCTCCACATCTTTTTTCCAAATTGTTTCATCTGCATCCGGCAACAACCTGATTGCAAAAGCACGAAAGCGATCTCGGTAAATAAGGAACAGGAAAATATAAATAGGCACCTGAATAAGGAGGGAGATCACATTAGTAGTCGCGGATAATAAATCCGTTGCGTACCCACTCAGGGTGGTCAATCCATTTTTAAATAATTGGTTTTGTTCCTTAGCACTCATGCCGAATGTTTCCTGAAGTGTATTGCTGATGCGATCTACCAAAGCGTTATATTTTGATTCCAGGTTGGGCAAATCGCGAACAAGCGAACTCATCTGATTTACAATTAACCAACCCGCCATAACAAAAAGAAGAAAGGCGATGATTAGCACCAACGAAATAGAGAGTGTTTTTGATAATTTTCTTTCTAGTCTCTTTACAGCTGGTAAAAGTACCACTGAGACAATGGCGGAAATAATAATAGGAACAACTATATCTCTGGCTAAAATACAGGCTGCGATCAGCAAGGATACTACAACGAGAAGTTTATAAGTGTAATCCAGCCTATTGAATGTGGAATCCGGTTGCTTCATTCTTGTAAGTTAAGCCTGTTCAATGGCATCCAAAATAATTGAGCATGCTTTTTTTATCTCTTCGTCTGTTATTGTTAATGGGGGTGCAATTCGGAAACTATAGGGATGAGATAAGAACCAATAACAGATTACACCGTGTTCTTTGGCGTAATTGACAATATTGTTCACTGTCTTTTCTGAATCGAAATCAAAGGCAAACATTAAACCGATTCTACGTACTTCTTTAATCTTTGGATGCTTCAATAAACGTTCAATAAGTTGACCCTTGGATTCAACGGTCGATAATAGATTTTCTTGTTCAATTACTTCCAATGTAGCAAGAGCAGAGGCACAACATACCGGATTTCCGCCAAACGTAGTGATATGTCCGAGTATCGGATCGTGAGAAAGTGTTTTCATTTTTTCTTCCGAAGCAATGAACGCACCAATAGGTAACCCTCCACCAAACGCTTTGGCAAGGGTGAGTATATCCGGGACGATACCAAAATGTTCAAACGCAAATAACTTACCTGTGCGCCCCATGCCACATTGTATTTCGTCTAATATTAATAGTGCACCGGTTTCATCGCACCGTTTACGCACTGCCTTTAGGTAATCCTTATCGGGTATACGCACACCGGCATCGCCCTGAATGGTTTCCATGATGACACACGCGGTACGGGCCGTGATCTGTTCAAGATCGGAAGTTTTGTTATAGTCAATAAATCGAACATCCGGCAATAGCGGCCGGAAAGCTTGTTTCTTTATTTCATTACCGGATACACTGAGTGATCCATGTGTACTTCCATGATAGGATTTGTGGCAGGAGATTATTTCGGTGCGCCCCGTGTATCGCTTTGCCAGCTTTAAGGCAGCTTCGTTGGCTTCTGTGCCAGAGTTTACGAAGTAAATGCAGTTGAGGGATGGAGGCAGGAGTGAAGTTACTTTTTTAGCGAGATCATTCGATATGCTTTGGATGTATTCGCCATACACCATAACATGTAAATGTTTGTCGAGTTGGTTTTTGATGGCTTGAATAACGTATGGATGCCGGTGACCCAGGGCACTAACACCAATGCCCGAGATCAGGTCCATATAGCTTTTACCATCGGGTCCATATAAATAAACTCCCTCGGCCCGTTCAATCGGAATCAGGAATGGGTAGGGGGAGGTTTGAGCGAGCTTATGCAGAAATACTTCGGGTGAGTAATCCATATAGCAAATCTACTACAGGAATTGAAACAGCCATAAAAAAGAAAACCCCCGCAGTTTCCTGCGGAGGCTTTACCAAACACCCTGTCTTTAATTTTGTTAATTATTTGAACGAGCCGGAACTTCGGCCGGTGGTATTTTCTCTTGTTTTGTTTGTTGAGCATCCCATGCTTTGGCTGATAAGGCGAATAGGATGCCTGCCAGAATCAGGCTAATCAAAACCAGCAGTTGTTTCATTCTGGCATTCACGCTGATGTTTGTCATTCCCTTCATATCTATAAAATCCGCGTTTGATTGTCTTTCAAATGTGGCTGCTTACAAAGTAATATTTCAGCCGATTCCGGGATAAAACATACATCCGTAAAGTTATCCAGAAAGGATAGGTAAATAGTCGACCTCAAATTGCGTTGGTTAACTATCAAATTGATTTTCAGGTTTATAGGTTTTGACGACCCTGGTTGGTTTAACTTAACTTCTGACGGATTTTTTAATCGGTCTGACTTCAGAGCTTCTTTTATTACTTATCCGGTATTTAGCATAAAATCAAATTTTCTGGATGAAGTGAGTAGAAACTCTTTGAAAGTAAAAAAAGAAAGACGCCCGTTCGAGCGTCTTTTCCTATACCAGTTTTACTTTACTTAAACTTTAGCTAACTCTTGTACAAGATCAATCAACTTGTTCGAATAGCCCCACTCGTTGTCATACCAGGCCACAACCTTCACAAACTTATCGTTCAACGCAATACCTGCTTTGGCATCAAAAATGGAAGTGCGTGCATCGCCAATGAAATCCGATGATACCACATCATCTTCGGTATAGCCTAAAATTCCCTTAAGCTCACCTTCCGATGCATCCTTCATGGCCTTTTTGATTTCCTCATAAGAGGCAGCCTTATCCAATTTTACAGTTAAGTCAACTACCGATACATCAGCCACCGGTACACGGAAAGACATCCCAGTCAATTTTCCTTTCAATTCAGGAATCACAAGTGCAACAGCTTTAGCAGCACCGGTAGAGGAAGGAATAATATTTGAGAAACCACCACGGCCACCTCTCCAGTCTTTGGCAGAAGGACCATCAACAGTCTTTTGAGTTGCCGTTACAGCATGCACAGTACTCATCAAGCCTTCTGCGATACCGAACTTATCATTCAATACTTTGGCGAGAGGAGCAAGGCAATTGGTAGTGCAAGATGCATTAGATACAATGGTGTGTTGAGCATTAAGTTTCTTATGATTAACACCCATTACAAACGTTGGGGTATCGTCTTTTGCTGGTGCAGAGAATACAACTTTCTTAGCTCCGGCAGCAATGTGCTTTTGACCGTCAGCTTGGGTAAGGAATAAACCAGTTGATTCAATGACAATCTCAGCGCCTACTTCTGACCACTTTAGGTTAGCAGGGTCCTTCTCAGCAGTAACACGAATTTTCTTTCCGTTTACAATCAACTGTCCGTCTTTCACTTCAACAGTACCTTTAAATCTTCCATGTGTGGAATCGTACTTCAACATGTAGGCCATGTAATCTGGCTCTACGATGTCATTGATACCTACAATCTCAATGTCTTTGCGTTCCATAGCCGCTCTGAAGGCCAGGCGACCAATACGACCGAATCCGTTAATTCCAACTTTTGTCATGGTGATTTATAGTTTAAAATTGCGAAGCCAAAAATAGGCTTCTGGATTACCAAAACCAATGATAAAGAGTGACGAAAATCAACTTTTTTAACGGTTACGTTTGCAAATGCAGTTCCTGGATTTATCTTTGCACCTCCATTTTAGAACGGTCCCATCGTCTAGGGGTTAGGACACCAGATTTTCATTCTGGTAACACGGGTTCGATTCCCGTTGGGACTACAAAAAGGATCATTAAGCCTCTGATATTCAAAATATTAGAGGCTTTTTTATTCTTAGATCTTACCCCTAAGTCAAGTGTCATCGCTACTTGTTCACTCATTGCTACAACTAGGCTTTTACTTTTCTAAAAATCCCCGAAGTCTCTAAGACTAATAGTTTTGGTCCTGACTCAAATTGAATCTTGGCAATTCTGCCTTTTGGCATTTTACTAATCGTTAGTATCTCACCTTTACCATAATTCATATGAAAAATAGATGCACCCACTTTAAGCCAATCAATTTCCTCCTGGGTAATCGGATTCCCAACAAAATCCGGAAGCGGTGAAATTACAGGCAGGTGAATTTCTTTTTGTTGAGCTTCATCCTTGTCTGTTGCCTCTACGGAAGCGGAGCTAGCTATATCCGTAACAGATGCATTCAATGTCTCAGCTATTTGGGACCCAATGTTCAACCGACTGATTAATGAATCGCCAACCGCTTTATTCGCAAAACTCTTTTTTAAGGCCTCGCTTAACGTTTCAATTTCGTTTTGTACGGTATCAATTCTGAGGGACTCGTCATACTGCACTACCTCAAACTCCGGAATATTGGCAATCGTGTTTGTCTTTAGATCTTTAATAAGCGTTACGGGAAGACTTGATGCTTGCCGGATGGCAAATCCATAAAGTGCTGCCGGGTTGTTCGCACTAATATCACAGATGGCGAGGTCGCTCTCGATAATTGTTTTTATGATATCCAACGCAGTGTCATGGGCTGCCGGATCATCGGCTCTTAGCGGGCTAAACCCAGCCAACCTGCAAGCAGGCACAATGATATATTGATAAACTCTGTTGAAGTGCCCTTGCGCATAGCCATCCGGATCGCCCAGCGGCATAATAATAAAACATCTCTTTTCCATAAGGTGAAATTAAGTGCGGTTACAAAAGTAATTTATCGGAGGATATATAGCATGAACCGAACCTACTTTTCAGTTGGTTTTAATGCATTTTCAATCAGCGAACGGTCAAGGTACTGGATTGTAATGGCAACCTTGTCATTACTATCGTAGCCGAATACGGTGTGAATATTCATGTCGATTGTACTGCCGTTCGTATAGGTAATAGTAAAGTCTGCCCAGCTAAGAACATAAACCCCAGGCTTAAGATGGGCTGGAGGATTATTTGCCCGAATCGCTAACCACGACTCATTCTTAAAGGTAATCGTATCTATTACTGAAGTTCTTCTCGCTTTCCAGTAATCAATAATAGCTTGTCGCCCAACGAGACTATCCCCATAATTCCAACGATAGATTGCATTCTCTGTATACGGTTCAATAAAACTGTCTATATCTCCCTTACAAAGGGAAGTAAGAATACCTTTTGAAAGGTCCACATAGTGAGGGTCAACAAGTTCGATCGGAGGTACTTCTTTTAGTTGATTGCAGGCACCCAGAGCACCACAAATCAACAGGATGATAATTTTTTTCATAGTCTTATTTTTAAAATAATTCTAAGAATGCGAGATGCTCTTCTGAAAAACAGTTTAGTAATATAAGCAACTTTCTCCTTTTAGTGGATCATTATCAGGAGAAGTTACCGGTTATATATGGATTATTCTTTGCGCAGATCAGTTGATTATGTAGTTATTTACCAGTAATTTATTTCAGCAATTTGCCACCCAAATAAATTCAATCTGTGGGTTAAATTTATTTCCCTAGCTTGCTCAATCACATGGCTATCAATAAGCGTTAAATCATTGATGGGTCTGTAACCACTTGAGAAAATTATGAAAAAACAACTCTGCTTTTTAGTAAGTCTATGCATTGCTACCTTGACTTTTGCGCAGCAATCTGAACCATTAGATACCGTTATCATTAATAAAATAAAGGATGAAGGCTTTAAGCGATCGGGGCTGATGACTAATTTGAGTATGCTTACCGATGTGTATGGCCCACGACTGTCCAACTCACCGAATCATAAGAAGGCAGCCGACTATGCAAAGACCACACTGGAGTCTTATGGGCTTCAGAATGTTCAGATCGATTATTGGGGCGAAGAATTTGGTCGCGGCTGGGAATTAAAGAAATTCTCCCTTCAAAGTTTAGAGCCGGTATATACTCCCATCATTGCTTATCCTAAAGCATGGACGCCCGGTATTAAAGGACCTGTGGCTACCGAAGCAATTTATTTAGATGTGAAAACCGAAGCAGACCTTTCAAAGTATAAGGGCAAGCTAAAAGACAAAATCATTTTATTCAGTGCACCGGTTGGTGTTAAGCCGGGCTTCACAGCGGATGCAAGACGATTCCATGATTCCACGCTGTTAAGTATGGCGAATGCCGGTGCTCCACAAGAAGGTGGGCAAGGAAATTTTGGTGGTGGAAATCGGGATGCGCAAAAGCTTGCCTATGCTAAATGGGACTTTTGCATGAAGGAGGGAGCCCTTGCTGTGCTTGAACCAAGCCCCATTGCACGTTTAGAAGATGGAACCCTTCTGGTGGGTGCCGCTACTATTCCTTATCCGCCTGATGTACCGCAGGCCAAACGCTTGCGCGCACAGAATGCCAATGCTCCAAAAATTTTACCGCAAGTAGTTGTTTCCGATGAGCATTATAATAGACTTATTCGTCAGATTCAAGCAGGCATAAATGTAAAACTTGAATTGGCGCTTGAAACAGAATTTACGCCAGCCGCAGAGGGGTTTAATGTTATTGGGGAGATCCCGGGCACAGACCTGAAAGATGAAGTAGTGATGATTGGTGCGCATCTTGATTCATGGCATGGGGGCACAGGTGCCACCGACAATGCTGCGGGATCTTCTGTGATGATGGAAGCCATGCGTATTATCAAATCGATTGGCGCACAACCAAGAAGAACAATTCGTATTGCCCTATGGGGCGGAGAAGAGCAGGGTTTGCTGGGGTCACGTTCCTATGTAAAGCGCGTGTTGGGCGAACGGCTTGATAAGACAGCACCTTACGATTCCATCATGTTGAAACCAGCCGCACAGAAATTTTCAGCGTATTTCAATATGGACAACGGTACCGGCAAATACCGCGGAGTTTATTTGCAGGGTAATGAAGGCGTGCGAAACATTTTCCGATCCTGGTTAAAACCATTTGAAAAGTTAGGGGCATCAACACTTACACTCCGTAATACAGGAAGTACTGATCACGTTCCATTTGATGCCATTGGCCTTCCAGGCTTTCAGTTTATACAAGACCCTATTGAATACTCTACCCGTACGCATCACACAACGATGGATGTATATGATAAAGCGTTGGAAGAGGACCTCAAACACAACGCTGTGATAACTGCTTCCTTTGCCTGGATGGCTGCCAATCGTCAAGGGTTGCTCCCCAGAAAATATTCAACCCCGCAGGGAGTTTCGTTGCAACCGAATCGATAGGAATACGAACGGCAAAGACGTTGTCTCAAAAGTAAATTTTACCTGTTAGCCTGAGCCTGTCGAAGGCTTATTATACTTTAACACAAAGGTTTCGACAAGCCTGCCTTTGCCGAAGCGGCTACGCTCAGGCAGGCTCAACCTGACAGCCTCTATAATGTTTACCTCGTTTCGTTCAGCTTATTTTAATTTCATCACCAACGAAGGATCTACCGGATATCTTCCGAAAGATTTTCCGTACACGGCAATGCCGCCATCACCCACAGTCTGTAGGCGGATTACCAGTTCACCTTTTGCGATAGCACTCTTGAGTTGATTTTTTGAAACCGGCACTTTAATCAGATACCCATACGAACCTGCCTCACGTAACTTCCTGTCCTTCAACTGATGATGCCATGATAATACTCCGCGATGATCGGCAGGATCATCCGTCAGGGTGGTCGTCAAAGCAGATTCTCCATTAACTGTTACTGAAATTTTTGATGGGAATAACTTCTCATCGGTCATCGGGTATGAGTTTGGATTGCCACTCGGTGAAGCTTTGCCGCCCAGCATAAAGTCGACATCGGTCTTTTCTTTTTGATCACGGTCTTTCACGAACAATTCCTTGGCAGAAACTTCAATCAGGAAGTAGGCTTCTTTTACGTTCACGTTCGTGGACTTATCAAGTTTGAAGGTGTATTCAAAAAATCCAGTGCCGGTTCCGTTTACTTTTTGTCCGTCTAAAACGTTCCATTGTTTTACACTCCATTGTGAGTTGGTGAATGCAGTGGGTGCTACGGAATGTATCTCTGTTTTGAGAAGTTTACTTTCAGAAATGATTTCGAAGTGCATAAAGTTGTGGTGCAACACCGTGCCATTCACATCTTCTAATTGAAGCGTGAGTATAGCTAATCCACTTGTGTTAGGCATCGTCAATGCCAATGACTCTAATTCCTTCTGAAGGTAAGGCTGATAATCGACCAGCTTTGTGCCTTGTGTAACTAATGAAGTTTCCCCAATGGCATTGGTTAGCTTCAGCTGATACGATAGTTTTAATTGCTTACCATAATCGACACCCGTCATGGATGATAGATAAAGAGGAACCTTCACGGTTTCCCCGCCTTTCACGGTAGAACAGATTTCATTACCGGTGGAAATATAAACCAGTGCATGCAGGTCGTTGAGTTTCATGCCCGGCATTAACTCTTCCATACCGGTGAATTTGTTGGTACGATCAAACCGCCAGTAGCCATTCCACTCATTGATTACATCATGATGTTCTGTGTACAACCATCCTGCTACTTCCGGATATTTCCGAAACGTGTTTAGCATGCGATGATAATCCCAACTCCAGTCCACATCACCTGTGCTACCGTCATAGCCCCACACGTTGCCGCACTCTGAATTTATTTTGGGTTGCTTACCTTGTTTAAAGCCCGCTTCAAACTGAAAGGCACTTCCTTCAAATGAATTCTCGGTCAACTGCTTCAAATGATTTTCCCATTCCCAGCCTGGCAGGTAATCATGAAAAGAGTTGATGTCTGTTTGGGTGTGTCCTGCTCCACAACAGATTGAGTTATCTTCAACCAATCGGGTTGGGTCCAGTGATTTGGCGAGGTAATACATGGATGAAACCCACATCTGTGTTTCAGGGAGATAATTGCCTA